>NZ_JBIVMI010000028.1:0-125302 GCF_044753005.1 Kitasatospora sp. NPDC088548 | reverse complement strand
CATCGCCCCGGATCAGGTCGCGGCAGACCTCGAGTCCATCACCCCGAACGACGAGCCGGCCACGGCCAACGACGTCGAGCCGGATCCCGACCCGCAGGTTGTTCCCGACGGGAACAACGCGGCCGACGATGGCGGCGCACCGGCGTCTCAGCAGAAGCCCCCCGCGCCGTTCAAGAAGCCGAAGCGCAAGATGGGCGACAAACTGCCCGAGTACGGCAAGACCGCCCGCGAAGTGCTGTCCGGCGGCTGGGTGGAGCCTGGTGCCGGCGTCTGGCAGGAGCGCGTTGACGGCTCCCGCGATCATGGCCGGGTCACCCGGGTCTACATGGACAGCTCCGACGGCAAGCCGATCGAGTACGCGGCCATCGACTGGACGTTGCCGGACGGTACCACCCGGTCCGACCGCACTCGGTCATGGCTTCTGCACCGCCTGGACGATCCGGGTGCTGAGCGGTGGGCGCAGTGGCACGGGATGTCGCACGACAGCGACTACTCCTTCGACCTGAGCAGGTTCAAGGGCTCGTCCGAGCAGGGGCTGGCGCGTGACGAGGAGGCCGCGCGGGCGCGTCTGGAACGCCTTGGCCAGGAGCACCCCGCCCGGCCGCATGCTCAGGCCCAGCTGGACGCGATCACCGCCGAGCGCAGGAAGCGCGAGGCCTCCACCCCGAAGCCGCCGGCCCAGCTGAGCAACGAGGAGATCGCCCAGGAGCTGGCCGACCTCGAGCCGCGATTGGGTGAAGAGGAGGACGACACCCGGGCCGCACGCGCGACCGCACTCCTCGCCGAGCAGGACAACCGCCGCAAGGCTGCGGCCGGCGCCGCGCCGAGCGGGCCCGGCGGAACGTGGGCCGACATGCAGCGCGAGGAGGCCGACGGGGAGGACCGCGGGCTCTTCGGCGCGGACGCGCTGCTGGCCGCACAACCGCAGGACCAGGTGGCCGATGAGTTCGGCACTCCGGACCTGTTCGCGGACGCCGAGGGTCGTGAGTCCCGGCTGCGCGCCGACCGGCTGAAGCCGGGCGACCGGTACATCACCGACGACGGCAGTGTGGCCGAGGTCGACACGGCGGAGACGGTCGGCCGCGGATCGGTGAAGGTCCGTACGCGGGACGGCCGGACCCTGTATCACCGCACGGATCACCGCTTCCGCCGGGCTCAGGATGACGATGATCAGGCCGAGGCCGGCCGCTCGAGGGACGACTCCGAGCTCCCTGCGGAGCGAACGGACCGTTCTGATGAGGCTGACGGGCGTCAGGACGATGAGCAGCGGGACGACGAGCGTGACCAGCCCGACGGGGAGCAGCGCGACGATGAGGCCGACGGACGTGGGCGTGACGACGAGCGCGAGAAGGAGGAAGAGGAGGAGAAGCGCCGTCGCCGACGTCGGCGACGGGATCGGGATGGCGTCAACCTGGAGGGCCCGGATGGCCCGGGGCTCCCGCTCGCGGGAATCCCTCTGCCCGACGGCATGGAGTTGCCAGTGGCTCTCCCGTCCGACCCGGACAGCGGCCTCGTGGACGTGCCCCGCTCGCCTATCCCCTCTGGCGGAGGCGATCGGGTCGAGGCACTGCGCAAGCGCTACCGCAGCCGTAAGCCCCTTCCGGGCCTGCTGGACGACCCGCGCCACCGCAAGTTCCTGCGTGAGCTGGCGAAGAACCCGACGCTGACGACGTCCACCGGCGGCAATCTCGTGCTGTGGTCGGAGGACGGAGGCGAGCACTGGCGGATCGCTCAGGCCGACATGGGCGTGGCCATGGCCGATCCCCTGATCTCCGAGGTCGCGGGGACGGTGGAGGATGCCCGCCGAATCGCCGACCAGTACGAAGCGGCGATCAAGGACGCTAACGGTCGCCCCTTCCCCTGGAGCGATCCCGATCCGTTGGCCACCATCAGGACCTGGGAGGACTCGGAAGGTCGTGGCCTTGCCGAGGCGATGCGCGCGATCCGCGACGCTGACCGTCCGGGCAGCGAGCCGGCTGCCCTGGGTGATCTCTCTGCCCTGCCGGACGGCGAACTTGAGGCGGCGCTCCAGCGCGCCTTGGCGGACGACCCCGCGACGGTGGATCAGATCATGCGGGAGATGGACCGCCGGGACGACATCGAGGCTAAGCTGCGCGCGGCTGGTCTGACGGACACCCCGCCGGCAACTGACGCCGACCGGGCTGCCGAGCAGCGGGTCATGGATGCGGCGTTCGGGCTGCCCCGGCCTGAGTCGGACGACGCGGCCGGTACCGGGCTGGACAACGTCGCCGACCGGGACGCGGTACGTCCCGCGCTTCGTCGCGCGGTGACTCTGGCCGAGCAGGACACAGAGAGCTACGAGCAGTGGGTCGAAGCTGTCCTTGCCGATCTCCACGGTCGGGCCTACGGCGACGCGGCAGGCTCCGGAGATCCTGACCTGGCGCTGCGCGGCGGCACCGGTGTGACCCGCGAAGGAGAAGCGCTCGGCATCACCGCCGAGATGATCGTCCGCAACAACGCCTACGGCCGCACTGTCGGCGACCTGGGCCGTTTCGCGAATGACGACCTTCAGCCGTTGATGGCCCGCCACGGCTTCCCGCTCTCCCTGACCACCTGGATCAAGCAGCGGCAGGCCGACCGGGCACGAGACCGAGACCTCAACCGGCCGGAGGAGCCCACGCCGGCCGCCACCGACCGCGTCAACGCCTCGAACGAGGCGGCTGACGTCTCGTCGCCCGCCAGTGCCGATGAGGTTGTTCCCGCCGGGAACACGCCTTCGGGGCGCCGCTTCCAGACCGTGGACGACGTGCGCGAGCACTTCACCGCGGCGGCCGATCAGCTCTTCGCCGAATCGGGCTACCCCGAAGGGGAGCGCCCAGGCGAAGGCCACACCGAGGAGCAGTGGAACGCCTGGCATCGGGCCGCGCTCCTTCGAAGTATCAGCACTGACCCCGAGCTGGCCTTGTCCGACGGCGGAGGCCTGGCCTACGTCGGGCACCGGGAGGCGAACGGCCGCACGCAGTGGCGGGTCTACTTCACGGGCTCTGGTGAAACCTCGTTGAACCCGTACACCCGGGCCACATCCAAGGAGAAGGCCCGCGCCGTGGCGAACGCCTTCGAGGCGATCCGCGATGAGCACGGCCAGCCCGTCCCGTGGGATGACCCGAGCTTCACCGGCGAGGAATCGACGTGGCGGGACGCCGACGGCCGGACTCTGTCCCAGGCCATGCTGCACGCTCACGCCTCACTGCCAGGTGTCGCCAGCCAGTCGCTGCGCGAGCAGGACCGTATGGCCACCAACACCGTCACTGCCGCTCGGCACTGGCAGGACGAGGTGAGCACCGAGGGCTTCACCCACTCTCTCCGCCACCCGGACCCGGACCTGCGTCCTGGCGACGTGGTTCGGTTCGAGGTCCAGTTCTGGCGCAATGAGCCGAACCAGGGCTCCGGCCACCACCAGTACCAGTACGAGACGGACGCCGAGTGGCAGCCTCGTTCCCTGGAGCCGGGTGGCCCCTACGACGACAACTACCCGCGGGTCGACATGACCCAGTTCGTAGAGATCACCGGGAGGGTGGGCGAGGACGGCCAGCTGAGCGAGGCCGTGTTCCGCCGACTGGGAGACGGCGTCACCGGCCCAGTGCGCAACCCGCGCTTCCCGGACAACCTCAGCGACCGCGACAGCGTGTACGCGGCTCGCCGGCCCCGGCGGGATGAGCCGGGTTACGACCCGGATTACCAGCTGCCGACGTTCATCTCGGACCTGGCGCAGGAGGACGTTCAGACGCCGCCCGCGCCGATCGGTGGCCGGCCCGCCGAGTGGGCGCGCGCCGTGGACCTGCTGCCTGGCGATGTCGCCCACGTCGAGGGCACCGACCGCCGGGGCCGCGCAGTCACCCGGTCCGGCTTCGTCCTCGCCGCGCCGGAGTTCGTCACCGTGACCCGCGATGGCCGGCGCGTGAAGGCGCTGCGCCTCGCCATCGGGGAGTCCCCGAGCGGCACCGAGGGGAAGCGGCACCTGGTCGTCGTCACCCGGGACGCCCAGGTCGCCCGAGCTGCCCACGCTGACGACGCCGTGCCCGAAGGTGCTCCGCTCACCGGCGCCCAGGTGGAGGCCCTGACGGGACGACTCGACGGGCAGTACCCGACGGACAACGACGGCAGCGCGCTGTTCCCCGGCGGGATCGTCGCGGACGGGTCCGGCAACGAAGGGCTGATCACCGGCGTGACCTCCCTGACGGCCTCCGTCCGGTGGTCCGGCGACCGGGAGGAGGAAGTCGTCTCCCCGTCGACCGTGCGTGTCACCGACGCCGGGGCGGCCCGACCGTCCGGGTGGACGCTCGACGGGCGCCGAGTGGAGCCGGGGCAGGTTGCCGTCGATCGTGAGAGTGGACGGCCGCTCGGCGTGGTGGACGGGGTCGACGGCGATTCGGTCTCGCTGATGACTCCCGAGGGTCCGACGGAGCGCGACGCTCCCTCGCTGCGAGTCGCCGAGCGCCAGGGCGGTACCCGCGGTGGCGCCGCTGCGGTCGAGCTCCAGGGTGTCACCGCCGAAGACCTCAAGGACGGCGATGTCGTCCTGCTGGACGACGGCGGCCGGCCGACCCTGATCCGTGTCACGTCAGCCGAGCGGGACGGGGACCGTGTCGCGGTGGAGTACGAGGAGGTGGACGGAGGCGCCCCGGGCATGGTCGAGATGGACCGGGCGATGGTTCTCGAGCGCCCCTCCACCGCTGTCGGTGACGCGTCGGAGTTCAGCGCCCGGGATGCCCGGACCTCGATTGACGAGACTCGGGTCGAGGCCCCGCCGGTGGCGCTGGAGCCGATCAGTGGCGATCAGGTCGATCCGCAGCTCTCCCCCGCCGAGCGAGACCGCATCGGGGACCTCGCTCTCGGCGCCGCCGACGAGCCGGAGGCAGAACAGGGCGCGGCCCGGCTGACGGCAGGCATGCCGGTCTCCGAGGACCAGGCCGCTGCGGTGGCCGATGTCCTGGATGCGCATGCCGGCACCGACGCGGACGGCCGGGTGGCCGGTCGCGCGGCACGCCACCTTCGGGAAGCCACAGGCCAGGAAAGCACCAGCACGGCGCCCGAGCGTCCCGTTCCCGGCACCGCCTCGGAGCTGGCGCCCGGCGACGTCGTGGCCCTTCCCGACGGCGACGACGCGGAGGTGGTGACGGTCACCGACGTTCGTCCCGGCCCGGTCGGCACCCAGGTGGTGACGACGGAGGACGCTGCGGGCGAGCAGACGTCCCACGTGCTGCCGTCCGGCGCAGGGGTGTGGCAACTGCCCGATCCCGCCAACATGCGCCGGGTCATCCTGCCGTCCCTCCCGGCCGAAGCGGTCACGCCGGATTCTGTTCCCGCCGGGAACAGGTCCGGCTCGGCGCCGAGCGCAGGCAGCGTGCCGGCGCACGACACGGACCAGGCCCAGGCCGGCACCGCCCTGGTGGCGGCCCACGCCTGGGGGATCGTCAACGCCGTCATCGAGACCGCGGTCGAAGGCGCAGAGCCGGGCACCATCCACGCCCTGCGCCAGGCGGTCGCCGAGCGGCTCACCCCGGAGGCCACGCGCAACGCGGAACGCCGAGCCGCCTACGCCGCGGCTCAGGCCCTCGATGCGGCGGGCCTGCCGGACGCCGAACGTCACCAGGTCGAGCAGGCCGGGAAGGCGGCCGCTAAGAAGGCGCGCGAGGCGGCGGTCCGTGCGGCGCTGCGCACGCTGAACGACCTGGAGGCCCTGGATGGGGAGACGGAGGAGGACACGGCGAAGCGGGCGGCGGCTCTGCTGCGCCGGATTCCCGACGTGCTGGACGTCGACAAGATCGCTCGGACCGCGATCAGCCGGCCGTACGCTTCCCCGCGAGCGAGCACCCCGTCGACCGGCGCGGGTGCGGGCGCGGGCCGCGGGACGGCTCCGGCCGGGCGTCGCCCGTCGATCGTGCTCCCGCGCATCGGCCGGGTGCGGCGCCGGGCCGATCGCGCTGTGGCCTCGCACGTGGACACGAGCATCGCCGAGGCTCTGCGGCACGCGGAGGAGGCGGTCGCCGCCGGCTCGCTGACTGCGGACCGGGCGGACGAGATCGTGAGCGAGGCGCTGGCCGCGCTGGCCAGCAATCGTGAGGCAGTTGCCCAGGAGATCATCGACGCCATCACCAGCGAGACCGGGGTCGATCCGACCGCTGGCCGGCCGGGGTTGTTCGCCCGGATCATGGCCGCGCTGGTCCGGATCGCCAAGCGGGTGGCGGAGATCCTCAAGGCGATGCTGCGCAAGCTCAAGGAGGTCTGGGCCGAGCGGGACGAGCGCCTGCGGCGGTTCCGCGAACGGCTGGTCCGGCGTATCCGCCTGTGGCCGGAGTCGCAGCAGCTCCGCGAGGAGGCTGCTGCGGCCGTCGAGGGACCAGGCGAAGGCGCGAATGCAGTGGCGCGTTTCGAGCACTGGGCGACGCTGATCCCGGAGCCCGGCCGGTTCGGGCAGGAGCAGCGGCAGGTGCGCGCGTGGCGGCGAGCCCGGGTCCGCGACCTGGAGGCTGGGCGACTGCCGGAGATGGCCGAGGGCACGCAGTGGGTCCGCGACAGGTCGGTCGACGGCGGGCCGGGCCCCGCCGCGATGCGTCACCTGGCGGCGGTCCGTGGGGCCGGCGAGGCGCTGGACTCCGACGTCTCCGCGCGAATCGCCCAAGCCGCTCCGGAGCTCGGTGTGGACCCGCGGGCCACCGTCACGGCGGCCCGCGCGTACGAGCAGTCCGCTGGTCGACGTGCCGACCGCGTGATTGCAGCTGCTCGCGCTGGCGATGCGGATGCAGCCGTGGAGGAGGCCGGCGCCCGAATGGAGGCGCAGCAGGCCCGGTTGGAGGCACGGCGGGTGGAGGCCTCCTACGCTGCGGCACTGGCCGACGCGGCGGCGCAGGCCCTGTCGCAGATCCGGCCGATGGGCTCCCAGCCAGGGGCGGCGCTCGAAATCCACGGTCGGGGTGCAGGAGCTGACGCGCTGCGCCTGGCCGAGCGGTTCTTCCCGGCGGACTGGCTGGCGGCCGCCGGCCCGGTCGCCGGCGCCGTAGGCAACCGCGAGTCCTACGACCCGGGCACCGGGCGCGTGGTGGTCACCGCGGACCCGGACGCCGATCCGATCGGGGTGGCGCTGCACGGTCTCGCACATCACCTTCAGCGGGCGGTGCCGGAGGTCGCGGCTGCCGAGGAGGCGTACCACTTCGTGCGTACGTCGACGGGGCGGATCGGCGCGCGGCAGCGGACCCCTCAGACCCGTCTGGCCCGGCGCTTCCCAGCGGCTGGCCACAGTCCGGCGGCCACCGCGCGGCCGGGCGGTTGGGAGCACCTGTTCACCGGCGCCGAGCCGGCGGACGGCCGGTCTTGGGAGATCCTGCCGACCGGCCTGGAGGGCTTGTTCTCCGGGAGCTGGTACCTGGATGACGACCTTCGGCAGTTCCTGCTCGGCATGCTGGGCACCCTCGGGCGGCGACGCCCGTGACAACGAGAGAAGAGCAGCGGATGAGCACGGTGCGGGTTCAGGGGGCCTTCCCTGACGGTCAGCTGTACGAGGTGCAGGTGACGGGCGACCCGGCACGGCCCGTCGTCGGCTCGAAGCTGGTGGCGGTGATGGTCGAGCGGGCAGGCGGGGAGTTGGTGCGCCCGCACCCCACCGCCCGTGCCGTGCCGGTGGACGGTGCGGACGTGCGGTCGGTGGTGGCTCTGCTCCAGGACCGGACGGAGATCCTGGAGCTGGAGGGTGACCTTCCTGCCCCGGAGCGGCACGTCGCCGGCCGGGTCTACTGACGGAGACAGGGCGACGCTAACGACCTCGGGGGGCAAGCTCCGCTCCGTGAAGTACCGAATCGCCATCAAGGCGTCCCCCGTCGATCCGTCCGCCGCGTCTGAGCCGCAGCCTCCGGAGCCAGATCCGGAGGCTGCGCCAGCCGCGCCGGAGGATGATGCGCGCCCGTGGGCGGGCGACCCCTACGACGAAGGGGATGAGACCCAGCCGGACGACCCGGCCGTGACCGCGGTGTTCGGCGGCCAGGCCGACGAGCAGGCGTGGCTGGAGCGGGCCGACGACGGCACCCTTACCGGGTGGGTCCGGGACGGCACGGGCCAGGTGTGGCGATACTCGGATCCCGATGCCTGGGCCATCGACGTTGACGATGCGAAGATGACGCCGTCCGGCGCCGATGGCCCGGCTGAACCGGAGGAGGAGAAGGAGCCCACCCCGCCGGACCAGGAAGAGGGGACGACCGGGGACCTGGGTCCGCTCACGCTCGACGGCTTCAAGTAGAAGGGGACGACGTTGGAGGAGAACCAGGGACTGTCTCGTCAGGCCGCGCTCGGCGCTGCGGAGGAGGGCGCGGCGGCGGCTCTGGCCGGCCAGAAGGTCGAGAACTGCCCGCACTCGGAGGACGGTGACCTCACGACTCGCTGGCTGCGGCGGTGGTGGGTGAGCGGCTTCGAGGAGGCGGCCACCACGCGACACTAGGGGTCGTCAGGCAGCACGGTCGGCGCGACATGTCCCGGCCACCGAAGGACCGCCCGTGCCGCCTCCCCGCTCTCGTGCTGGTGCCCCACCCCAGGGGATCAGCACAGCGATCTGCGCCGTCACCGGTGTGGAAGACGAAGTCCAAGACCTGATCCTGCCGGGCGCCTTTCAGGAGACGCTGCGCAAGCGCCCGGTGAAGCCCGTGTTCAGCCACGAGTGGAAAGACCCCATCGGGGCTTGCCGCCAGGTCGAGGAGTGGATGCCCGGCGACCCGCGGCTTCCCAAGACGACGCCGATGGGCGACCCGTGGCCGGCGCAGGCCGGCGCCCTGGTGGCGAGGGTCGCCTTCAACATGCGGACCGCGCGCGGCCGCGACGTCTTCCATCAGGTCAAGCAGTGGCACGAGGAGGGCGGCGGCGCGCAGTGGAGCATCGGCTACGTGGTCCCGAAGGGCGGCGCTACCAAGCGGTCCGGGGTGCGGATCATTCACAAACTCGACCTGTACGAGGTCAGCCCGGTCCTGCACGGCGCGCACCCGTTGACCATGTCGTTGGAGGTGAAGGGCAACCCGGCTTCCGCAGCCCTCGCGCTGGAGTACAAGGCGACGCCGGATCGGCCGTTCGCTGAGCCGATGGCCGGCACCGGGGTGATGGTCGCGCTCTATCCGCCCGGCGACCTGGCCGAGAATCTCGCCGATCCGCAGGGCACTCCGGCCTCCGATCTGCACCTCACGCTCGCCTATCTCGGGCCGGCCGAGGCCTTGAGCGGCACACCGGCCGCCCTGGCCGAGCTCGTCCGCAGCACCGCCGACTCCGCCGGGCCGCTGGAGGGAGAAGTCGGCGGGATCGGCCGGTTCCCGGACGGCGGTGACGGCGAGCCGGTATGGGTGCCCGTCGATGTTCCCGGGCTCACGGCCCTTCGCGAACGGATTGCCGACGCGCTGTCAGCATCCGAGTTTGGCGCTGACCTCCGTACGGACCACGGTTTCACCCCGCACATCACCCTTGGGTACGGGCTCGAGGGCCGGGGCCCGGTGCCGGCGGCCGCGGTGTCCTTCGACACCGTGTGGGTGGTGGTCGGCGACGACCGGACCCCGGTCCCTCTCACCGCCGCACCAACCCCGGTCACTGCGGCGGCGGAACCGCTTCCACCGACTGCTGCGCCGGTGCCGGAGTTCAAGAGCGCCCACCAGGCCGTCGACCGTGCACGCGGTCGGCTGGTCGAGTTCAAGAGCGCCCACCAGGCCGTGACCGAGGCCAAAGCCCTGCTGCGCCCGGCCCTGCCGATCGAGGAGAAGACGATGTTGGACTCGCTGCCCGGTTCCTACGAGGAGCAGCGCCGAGGCGTTGCTGATGCCGTTCGCGTCCTGTTCCAGCCGGATGCCGGTGACGGGCCGGTGCCGGACGTGGGGTACGTGTGCGTGGAGTCGACGTTCCCCGATCGCGTGATCGTGACGGTGTCCGGTGCTGGGGATTCCCGGCCTGAGTCGTACTCCGTGCCCTACAGCTGGCAGGGCGAGGACGTGGTGCTCGGCCCGCCGCAGCAGGTTGAAGTCGCCGTCATCGCCGTTCCGGCCGCCGGGAGCGAGGAGACAGAGGCCCCCGAGGACGACGCCCGGGTCGTGCGCCACGTCGAGCCGGCCGTCGAGCACCTGGTCGACGCGACCTCCGCCTTGGCCGTGTCCGGGGCGGAGCCGTCCGAGCTCGAGCTCCTGCGGCCGGCGGTGACGCAGCTGCTCAACACCTTGGCCAAGAAGGGGATGCACATCGCCGGGGCCCCGGGCGTCGGCGCCGCGCCGCCCAGCGCGGTTGATGAGGGTGACCCGTACGACGAGCTGGAGGACGAGGAAGAGGAGTGGGAGGACGAGGGTGACCCGCCGGCGTTGCCCCAGCAGCCCAAGGCGGTCGACCAGGAGCAGGAGGAGGACGACAGCGGTGATGGGGGGTCGGTCACGCTCGACCGCGACGAGGTGGAGGAGCAGCTCAAGGCCCTGACCGCCGCCTGATCCCGTGCTCTCTGCCTCTTCGGGGTGGGGAGCACGCGACGTTAACACCTCCGATGCCTTCCACTGACCCCCGACGTTCGGGTCGTCCCGGTGCTGGCCGGGCGAGCGACGCACGCCCAACTCATCCACCAGCACCTTGGAAGGCGCACCCGTGACCACTGAGACCATCCCCCTCAAGACCCTCACCGCCGAGCTGGCCGCTCGGCAGACCGAAGCCCGCAGGATCTCGGACACCTTCCAGGTGGACGAGAAGGGCCGGTTCACCATCTCGACCGAGCAGAACAACTCATACCGGAAGGTCATCCAGGAGGCGCAGGAGCTCAAGGCGCTGATCGACGCGCGGAAGGCCGCGGACGACATCGACTCCTTCCTCCAGGCCCCGGAGTCCCCGTCGGCGGCCGGCCAGTTCTACGGCTCTCCGCAGGGCACCGAGGTGAAGAGCCTCGGTGACCTCTTCGTGGAGAGCGATGGCTACGAGCGGGCCCGCGACCGCAGGTTCGAGGGCGACGCCGCGATCCGAGCCAGCATGGAGGGCAAGTCGATCTGGGCACTGTCCGCCGGGCAGGTCACCCACAACACCTTCGGCGGTGCGCAGAACCTGGGCATCACCGACATGGCCCGGCGCAAGTCGAGGATCCGCGACCTGTTCCCGAAGGCGACGACCAAGGCCGCGGTGCTGTACGGCGTCCGGGAGGTCGGCTGGACGAACAACGCGGCGCAGGTGCGTCAGCGCACCGCCGCTGACGGCTCGTCGCCGGCGGCCGGCCTGCCGAGCGACCAGTGGGGTCGGGCGCCGGAGTCCCGCCTCGACTTCGTCCCGGTGATGTACCCGGTCGCCGAAATCGCCCACGTCCTGCACGCCCACAAGAACATCCTGAGCGACGAGCCCCGCCTCAAGACCTTCATCAACACGCGGATGGTCGAGGGCGTGAAGTACAGGGAAGACTTCGACCTCCTGCACAGCACCGGCGACGGCGAGAAGCTCACCGGCCTGTTCAACGTCCCCGGTGTCCAGGAGTACGCCGCGGTGGCTTCCGACAAGCGGTCCGTGCAGGTCCGCCGGGCCATCACCAAGGGTGTGCTGGCCGAGTACGAGATGTCCGGCCTGGTCATCAGCCCGAACCTCTGGGAGGAGCTCGAGCTCGAGACGGACGACACCGGCGCGTTCCGGATCGCCGTCCAGGTCGCGGTCGGCGCGGAGAAGAAGGTCTGGCGTCTCGGGGTCGTGGACACGACCGCCATGGCCGACGAGCAGTTCCTCGTCGGTGCCTTCGGCAACGGCGCGCAGCTGTACGACCGTGAGGCGGTCAGCGTCACCGTGTCCTCGGAGAACGGTCTCAACTTCGAGAACGGCCTGATCTCGATCCGCGCCGACGAGCGCGTCGCTCTGGAGGTCGCCCGGCCGGAGAGCTTCGTGGTCGGCACCTGGGCGTAACCCCGTGTCAGGAGGGGCCGGGTGGAGACGAGCACAGCGCCTCCACCCGGCCCCAGCGCGTCCGGTACGACTGTCCTACTTCGACACGGTCAGCTTCGAGTTGGACCCGGTGTGTATGTGATCCGGCCTGGTAAGGCTAGGATCAGCCGAAGCGTCGCGGGCGCCCGGCCGAGCAACCGGTATGCCCGCAGATTCGACACCGGCCCTTAGCCACCTTGCCCGGAGACGTGGGAGTCATCTGGCATGGGTGCGATCGGCTGGCGGAGACCACGTTCCTACCGAAGGAGGGTCTCGCTGTGCCGCAGCGTACCCATTTCCCCCCGCGTCCGGTTGGCCGGACTCACGTTGCCCCCCGCGATGCGCGGGCGTGGGCAGGGATCGGCGGGTCCTTCGATGAGTTGAGTCGGGCGACAGCCCGCACCCTTGGCTTCCCCCGGCCTGGCGCGATGAGCGCGGCTGGGGGTTCTTCACGTTGGGGCCGGACAGCTGTGGCTGTTCTGGCTGGTGTTGAGGGGTTGGCCATGAGGTAAGCGCGTCCGCGCGGTGGCCGTGTCGCCGGGTTGCTCCTCCGGCGCTTCGTGCCTTCCGGGCCGTCTTTCGGGCTCCACCCCGTCTGACGAGCCGAACGTACTACCGAGTACAAGTCGGTAGCTTCACTGCCTCCCAGCAGCAGCCCCAAGGGGGCTTCGTCATGCCCGGAATCAGCCGGGCAGGCAGGACCATGATGCAGCATGCCCGCGCAACTTGCCACCCCCGCAGGGTGGCGCGTCGGCCCCGGATCCGATATGTCACCCCTGAGATTGAGCTCCCCCCTGCCCGAGAGATCACTTTTGACCTGATTTGTTCTCAGGCTGACCAGGACGTCAACACCACTGCCTCGCGTGTCATGACCGACGCTGGCGAGTTCGTGCGGTATGTCCGCTGGGCGGTCGGTGCCGGCCTGCATCCGAAGGCCGGCACCACGACGATCCGGGTCGCCGAAGACCTGGCGGCGCGTGTCGGCTGGCGTGGGCAGGTGCTCTACAGCCGCGACACCATGGCCGAGCGGGTGGGGTTGAAGCCGCGTCGACTCGCTGACCACATTCGAGTTCTGCGGGAACTCGGCGCGCTGGCCTGGCTGGTCCGCGGCTCGTTGAAGAACAGCCAGCGGGATGGGGAGGGCGGCTACGCGGCTACCGGCACGGTGTACGCGATGTGCGTGCCGGCGGTGTGGGACGAGGCGATGGGGCGTCGCCTGGAGGGCGTCGGGTACTACGGAACACGGGTCATCGGCGTCACCCCGGAGGGGCGCCAGCGGGCTGTGGATAACGCCCGCGTCGTCGCAACGCGGAAGCCGATTTCCAAGATCAATTGCACCCCTTCCCTCCGGGCATCAACCACCCACTCTGCTTCACCTTCCGTGAGAGAGATCAATCAAGACACGGCAGAGCCGCAGTCGAACGAATCTCGCCCTGTGGAAAACTCCCCACGTCGTCGCGCTGTCCGGCGGAGCACCGGGCGCCCGATTGCTCAGCTGCGGGAGGACATCCGGATTGCTGGCCAGGTCCGGCTTCGAGCGTCCTGGACACAGCGGATCCCGCTCAGGACCCTGGCGTTCACGCTACGGCCGCTGATCGACCTCGGTTGGGACGAGGCTGAAATCGGATCCGAGCTGTGGGCGTGGGAGACCGTGTGGGGCACGGATGATCAGGGCTTCCGGTGGCGTCCGACGAACCCGGTCGGCTACCTCCGTACTGGGCTCAGCCGGCTGCTCACCGAGAACCTCGCTGAGCCCCAGGCCGAGCAGCAGCGCTACGTTGCGCCGGTGCCGAACGCTGAGGCGGCGGCCGTTTTCGCCCGGGTACGGGCGAAGTGGGGACCAGGAGAGCGGCCTGCCTTCAAGATCACGACGTCGAGTCCTACCGTCCGGGACTGGCAGATCCGGCAGTTGATCGAGGAGGGTCTCCGGATCCCGGAGATGGAGATGAGCTTCGCCGAGTGGGAGGCGCTGGCGCCAGAGACCCCCCTGACCGGCTGCCCCTACGAGGACTCACTGTCGCTGTGAGCGGGCGACGGTAGCAGCTGCGCACCTGCACGATCCGCAGGCCAGATCAGCAACTCGATCAAGGAGGACTCGTCTGTGGGTCTCTACACCGCCGCCGGCGCCCGGATCACCAAGGCCGCTTTCCCCGCCACCCCGGTGGCGGACCGCACCATGACCGTCACCGCCGACGTCTACAGCACTCGCCGCAGCAGCGAAGGCGATCGGAAGCCGGAAGGCTCGATCCGCACCATCGCGTTTCGGGCGGGCGCGACCATCAAGGAGTCGCAGATCGCCAAGCTCTTCCCGGCGGCCACCGTCTCCTCGGTCCTGCCGTCCACGGGGGCGGCCGCGGGTGGCACCGTCGTCACGATCACCGGCACCAACCTCGACGGAGTCAGCGCCGTCACCTTCGGCGGCACCGCGGGCACCGCGCTCACGGTCGTCTCCGACACCGTCATCAAGGTCACCACCCCCGCGAAGGCGGCTGGCGCCGTCGACATCGTGCTGACCGACGACGCCGGCCCGGTGACCAAGGTCGGCGCCTTCACCTACTCCTAACCGGCAACGGCAGGGTGGCGGGCCAGAACGCGACACAACGGCCGGCGCCCGTCACTCTGCCCTCACCAACTGCCGAAGACCTGGTGAAGGACACCCGTGACCACTTCCTCCCGCTCTCGCAAGGCCGTCGCCGACGCTGTTCCTGCCGGGAACAGCCCGGCCGACGAGGTGGCTCCCGCCCCCGAGATGGCCCCCGCTTCCACCCCCCTCCCGACAGCGGCCCCCCTGGAGCCGCCCACCGGCGAGCCCACCGAACCCCCGGCCGCACCGGACCGCGTACCCGTTGCCGACGCCATCCCCGCCACGCTCGCCGGCCTGATCATCGACTCGGCCACGGGCCGGCCTCCCACCGACCTCGACGCCATCTTCGAGAAGGTCACCGCTCACGGCACCACGCAGATCAGCCTGCTGCGCCTGGTGGAGCACACCGCAGACCACCACGGCCGGACCATGACCAAGCTGCTCGCCGCCCGTGGAGCTCACCTCAGCGGTGATTCCGCGGCCAGCATCATGCAGCGGCTCAATGACCAGGCCGACGTCCGCAATGCGATCACCACCTAGGGGGCAGGTTGTCCACGCTCGACTGGCAGGCCCGACGAGCCGGCGCGACGTACGACCTGGGCGGCGCTGGTGGCAGCGTCACCACGCTGACACTGCGGGCCGAACCCGAGCCGAGTTCCGCAACCGTCGTCACCCTCCCGGCCGCGCTACCTCTGCGGCCCGGCACCTACCGGTTCGACATCCCGGACACCCTGCCTCCGGGCCGGTACTGGGGAGCAGTCCACTACATCCCGTCAGCCGGGGCCCCGCCGGCCATCGACCACGCGATCCGCATCGACCTCCCGACCGGCGCCGGTCTGGTCGCTGCTCCCGAGGAGGTGGCCGACAAGCTCCGCATCCCGCTACCCCTCACCGAGACGCAACGGGACGATCTCCGTACCGCGATCGAGGACGCCCAGTCGGACGTCGAGGCGTACTTGGCACGTCCGCTGATCCCGCAGCTGGTCACCCTTGCCGGCGCACGCCCTGCACCGGGGGTCGACCTGACTACCTGGAAGGCGTGGGCCCACTGCGGGCCGGACGACGACTTCACCATCGAGGGCCTAACGGTCCGATCGGACGGCACCTACGACGTACAGCTTCGCGTCGGCCTGGACGGCGCAGCCGAGCGCCCGATCAGGCGGTACATCGTGGCGCACGCCGCCGAAGCGTGCCGCAACACCCCGGGCGCGGACGGGGACCGTCGGGTGTCGTCCTTGTCTGCGGAAGGCCAGTCGATCAGCTACGACGGCGCCCCGGGGCCCGGCCAGGCTGGCTCACTGCCGACCCTGCTGTCGCTCGACGGATACCGGCAGCCGCCGGTGTACGTCCGTCCGCGGCCGCCGATCGCCCCGTGGCCGGCCGGGGGACGGTACTGATGGCGGTGATCCTGGCGAATCGCCAGTTCACCGCGCACGTCAGCCCGCACCCCTGGCCGCGCGACGCCCACGGCACCCCCATCGCCCCGGCGCCCGGATCTGTTCCCGCCGGGAACAGCCGGCCGCTGCCCGGATCGGCGATCAAGCAGCAGGACGGCACATGGTCGCTGCGCGTCGACCCGACGCTGTGGCCACTTCGTGTCGGGGATCGGATCGTCGCGACCACCAACGAGTCGTGGACCGTCGACACCGCCCGGCTGTGCGCCGTGGCGGGCCACACCGCCGCGGACTACATCGCGGTCACCGCCACGCTCGATCCGCCCGAGGTGCCGTGATGGCCAAGTTCATCCCCGTCCCCGGCCTGGAGGCGTTGGTGGCGTCCCTGGTCGCCCCGGAAGTCCGCCGTGTCGGGGAGAAGGTCGTCGCGGAGGCCCGCCGCCTGGCCCCGCCTACCAAGCGATGGGTGACCGTCGCGGACAACCGGGTCCGGCACACCCACGTCCAGGCGGAAGGGCAGACCGTCCCCAACAACCTGCGCTTCGCCGTGCCGTCCATGGACTGGGACCGGCGGCACCGCGGAGTTGGTGCCTTCACCTACATGAAGGCGCCCCGGGACCAGAGCAGCCGAGCGGTCGCCAACCTCAAGAACTGCCGCTGCCAGGTCGCCACGGATCCGAAGGGGGTGGCCCGGGGCATCAACGCCCGGCTGCCGGTCATCGCGGGCAACACGGTGAAGGTGACCGTGGTCTGCGAGGGCGACCTCGTTGTCCAGGCCGAACTCGGCGACGTCTACCCGGGTGGCCTCGTCGCGGCGGGCCTGCACTTCATGGCCCGCGCGGCCCGGACTGTCGCTGCCCAGTACTGAGGGCGCGACACAAGCCGGACGGCCCTGCAAGGTGCACCGTCATGGCAACCAACACCACCTCCAAGACCCCCACCACCACCGAGCCGGCCGCCCCCGCGGCTGGCCCCCCGTTCGTGGGCCCGCCGCTCCAGCACGGCCAGGAGGCCGAGCCGATCCGCCTTGCCCACCACCTGGCGATCGACCGTGCCGACTACCTGCCCGGCACCGACCTCCTCGTCTCCCCTGACTACGCCCGCCAGCTGCGCACCAACGGCTACGTGGCCCGAACCCGCCGCTGATGACCGACCCGAAGCACCTCTTGGCAGTGGCCGCCGCCGACCCGGTGGCGGCCTCGCTCGCCCACCTCAAGCAGCACCCCGACGTGACGGCGGCATTCGGCGGGCCCAACCACGTCTCCGGCCTGGTCGAAGCGCCCTGGCCCCGCCTGCGCGTCACGGCCGGCCCTGGGGGGAACCTCCGCGCGCTCCGCTGGGACACCGCCACCGAAGTTCTGCTGGAGGTGATCGGCGACCCCACCGGCTGGCCAGGCTCGGCCGAACTGCGCCGCCTCACCCTGATCGCCGCCGGCGCCCTGGCGCAGATGCCGGATCAGGACGGCCCACCCGACAGCCCGGTTGTCAGCCGCGTCACCCCCACCGGCCCGCTGGCGCTCACCGAACTCACCGTCGGCAGCTACCGGTACAGCGCCACCTTCGAGGTCGTACTGCACCCCCGGGTCGACTGAGGGCGCGACACAAGCACCACCAAGCCGTCACTGTCCCCGCTCGGCAGAACCCCACCGAGCAGAGGACTCCATGAGCACACCAGCGAAGACCAACGCCGCAGAAACCGTCATCCCGAGCCGGACCTTCGTCTACCTCGCGCCGACCGGCACCGCGGCGCCGGCCGACGCCACCGTGGCGCTCGCGGCCGGCTGGCGCAGCGTCGGCCACACCACCGAGGACAGCCTCAAGTTCAACGAGGAGCCGTCGTTCGAGGAGCTCAAGAGCGCGCAGAGCGACTTCCCGGTCCGCCGGTTCCAGACCAGCGACTCCGCAACGATCGAAGTCGACCTTGAGCAGTGGTCGGGCCCGAACTTCGTCGCGGTCTACGGCGGCGGCACGATCACCGAGATCACCCCGGCCGGCGGGGGCGCCGGACCCAAGCACTACAAGTTCGTTCCCCCGCGAATCGGCGGCCGCACCGAGGTCGCCGCGATCGTGGAGGTCATCGACGGCGGCAAGTCCTACCGCTTCGTCTGCCCCCGCGTCATGCAGCTCGAGGGTGTCGCCAACGACCTCCAGAAGGGCGCCGCGAGCAAGCTTCCGCTGCGCCTGGGTGTGCTGGGCGGCGACGACTCGGACGCCTGGTACCTGCTCACCAACGACCCGGCTTTCAGCATGGCCCCGTAGTTCGGCAGCACGCGCCACAAGCCCCGCCCGTGTGCGACGGTCCCGCCCACCAACTACTGGAAGGCCTTCCGCTGTGACGACCCCACCCCCGCTGATCGACCTTGACGCGCCGCGCCGCGAGGTCACCTACCCCGATGGGATCCCGGCTCTCTTCGGTGGAGAAACGTTCCTCTTCCCGGCCGAGCTGCCGCTCGACGCACTCGATCCGCTGCTGGCCAACAATTTGGATCTGATGGGGATCGCCGCGCAGGTGATCACCGACGAGGGCAACAGCAACGTGGCCGGCGGCATCGTGGACCTGCTCCTGACCCGCCCGCACCTCCCCCGGACCTTCCTCGCCGCGATGCGGGACGTCTACCTCCTGTTGCTCGGCGCCGACCAGTACGAGCGGTTCATCGCGAAGAAGCCGAGCATCCCCGACTACGTCCGGCTCACCAAGGCCCTGGCCAAGGCCTATGGGGTGGAACTGGGAAAGCTCTTCGGGTCGCCCGCCTCGCCCAACAGCGGTGGGACGACCTCGAATACGACCTCTCCCGCCACCACGGGCGAGACGCCCGCGACGCCTGGCGGCGCCCCGGAGATCCCCACTTCCTCGGAGTCCGCCGGCTGATCGTCCTGGTAGACGGGCTCCCCGAGCAGGCCCGCACCCGTCGCCCGCTCGGCCAGGCCGTCTGGTGGGGCTTTCAAGAGGAGCTGCTGGCCCAGATTGTCGAGGTCGTCTCCGTCCTCGCTTCGGACCACCGGTTCAAGGAGCCCCTCACCATCCCCCGCCCCAACAGCCTGACCAGCGCACCCCGACGCCGCGGCCCGTCCGGGTTCCAGAAGATGCTCGCCGCCGCGACGCAGAGAGGACGGATCCAGCATGGCTGAGGGGCACCTCGCTGGCCGTCTGCTGCTCGAGATCGAGGCCTCTGCCGCCGGCTTCGCCCGCGACCTCCGCGACAAGGTGGACGCAGCCGCTGCCGGCGTCACGGCCAAGATCGGCATCGAGCTCGACGGTGAAGGTCTGCGCAAGCGGCTCAAGGCCATCGTCAAGACGGCCGCCAAGGGCGTCACCGCCACCGTCAAGGTCGACGTCGACCAGGACGACCTGCGGGGCAAGCTCGAAGGCGCGGTAGCGAACGCGGCCTCCCGCGTACGCGCGCAGGTGCGTGCCACTCCTGACGAAGACCACTTCCGTCAGGAGCTCCAGCGCGTCGTCACCGCGGCTGCCGGTGACTCCAGCAGCGCTGTCCGGATCCGCCCCGACATCGACCGCAGTACCCTGGTCGACGCGGTCCGCCGCCGGGTTGCAGAAGCCGGTGACGACGTCGCCCAGGGCGGCGGGGTCAGCATCCCGTTCAAGCTGCCCGGCCGCACGATGTTCCTCGGGGCGATCCTCGCCCTGGTCCAGCCGGCCGTCGGCGCGCTCGCCCAGCTCGGCGCAGGTCTGACGGCCATGGTCGGCTCGGCTCTGCCCGCGGTCAACACCCTCGGCGCGCTGCCGGGCATCCTGGTCGCACTCGGTGCGGGCCTGCTGAGTACCAAGGTGCTGTTCGGCGGCGTCGGCACAGCAGCGCAGGGCCTCGCGCAGAAGATCGCGTCGGTGCGCGACGGCACGACCATGAGCGCCGCCGAGTTCGCCAAGATGAACGCGGCCATCGCCGGCGTCGCGCCGTCCGCCCGGGACAGCATCACTGCGGTCCTCGGCTTCCAGGACGCCTGGAAGAAGATCAAGCTCGACGCGCAGGAACGCTTCTTCTCGCGGATCTCCCGCGAGCTCACTCCTCTGGGCAACACGCTGCTGCCGCTGGTCCGCGATCAGCTCGACGGCGTCGCCGGTGTTGGCGACCGCTTCGCCACCAGCGCCGCCCGCTGGATGCAGACCCCCGTGTTCAGGGCCGACGCCGCTGCGATCGTCCGCTCCAACTCTCGCGTGCTGGGCACGATGAGCCTGGCCCTCGGCGAGGTAGGGCACGCCACCGAAGACGTCCTGGTCTCCTCCGGGCCGTTCGTTGAGCGCCTGGCCGAAGCGACGCGTCGCGGTGCCCAGTGGGCCCGCAACGCGGCCTCCGCCGCACGCGAGAACGGCTCTCTCAACCGTGCGATGAACGAGGGCGCCGACGTGGCGTCCTCCTTCGGCCGGTCGGTCCGCAGTCTGGGCAAGGGGCTGGGCGGGGTGTTCACCGCTGGGCGCGACTCAGGGAACTCGCTGCTCGCCGGGATGGAGAAAACACTCGACCGGTTCGACAAGTGGACGCACTCCGACGCCGGCAAGTCGAAGATGAAGGACTACTTCGACCAGGCGCTGCCCGGCGCCCGCGAGATGATCGGCCTGGTCGGTGACCTCGCCCGAGGTCTCGCCAAGCTCGGCGCCGACGGCGGAATCACCTCCCTGGTCTCGCAGGTCCGCACCCAGCTCGTCCCCGCGATCGGCGCCCTGATCACCGGACTCGGCAGCCTTGGCCCGCACGTGGTCGGTGCCCTGTCCAACGTCGCCGAGATCATTGGCCGACTCGCCTCAGGCGCCTCCGCCTTTGGCCCGGTACTGGCCGTCTTCTCCGGCCTCGCCAACATCCTGGCCGTCCTCCTGCGCACCGTCCCTGGCCTCTCCACCGCGCTCGGCGGCCTGCTCGTAGTGATGCTCGCCATCAAGGCCACCCAGGGGATCGGGGGCATGTTCACCGCGGCGAACGCGAACGCCACCGGGCTGACCCGCACCACCACCGGCCTCGTCGGCACCTTCCGCGGCCTGAACGAGCAGATCCGCCTCCAGCAGTGGCACGCCGAACAGGCCGGTGTCTCCCTCGGCCGCGTCGGGGGCGCCGTCTCTGCCCTCCAGTCCAACGTGCCCCGGCTACAGTCGACCATCCCCACCGTCGACGCCATGAACCGCGCCTTCCTCAACACGCGGTCGGCGGCCGGCGACGCCGCCAGCAGCGTCACCGGCGTCGGCAGTGCCATGAGGGTGGGCCTCAAGGGCGCTATGACAGGCCTGGTCAACTTCATGGGCGGGCCGATGGGCCTAGCCGTCGCAGGCCTCGGCATCGGCCTCGGGCTGCTCGCCAACTACCACCAGCGGGCCACCCAGGCCGCCGCAGACCAGCGCCGCGCGCAGCAGAACCTCACCACCGCGCTCCGGGACACCCACGGCGCGGTTACCACCGACGTCCGCACTACCGCCGCACAGCTCCTCCAGGACACAAAGGTGCTGGACGGCAAGCAGAAGCTCCTCGACGTCATGGCGAAGGTCAACGTCGGCCTACCGGAGCTGACCACCCGCTACCTCGGTCTCAACGGCGGCCTCAAAGAGCTGTCGAAGACCATGAACGAGCAAGCCGAAGCCGCACTCAAGGCCTACCGCGGGCACCCGACCGATGAGCTGAAGGCCAAGGCCGGCGACGCCGAGCGAGCAGCCAAGGCGATCCAGGAGCTCCTGAAGGTCCAGGAGTCCGAGGCTGCAAAGACCAAGGAGGCCGCAGCCGCAGCCGGCAGCCTCGAACGCTCCGGCCTGGTCTACGAGAAGTTGAAGGGCTTGGTCGGCCAGTACTCCAACGCGACCCTCGACGCCACGGCGCGCACCGACGCGCTCAAGTCCGCGCTCGACCTGCTGGCCGGCGGCACGCTGTCGTTCAAGGACGCGCAGGCCCGTGCAGACGGTCAGGTGCTGTCCGCGATGCAGGCCGCGAAGTCCGCCATTGACGAGCGCAACGGCGCGTTGAAGGAGAGCAACGAGTACCTCAAGGGCTGGGGTGCTGAGCTCCTCCAGGCCGACGGTTCGTTGAAGACCACCACCGACAACGGCCACCAGCTCTACAACTCGCTGGTGTCGATCCGCGATGCCACCCTCGACTCCACCCGGGCCGCGTACGACCTGGCGATCAGCCAGAAGAAGACCGTTCCCGAAGCCATCGCAGTGGCCAAGACCGAGATGGGCCGACTGTACGACGCCGCGATCAAGGCGGCCATGGGGTACGGCCTGAGCAAGGAGCAGGCCGAGAAGGCGGCGGCCGCCATGGGCCTGGTCCCCGACAAGGTGACCACCCTTCTTGCCGCCACCGGCGTCGACTCCGTCATCGCCCAGCTCGCCGGCGTCCAGGGCGAGTACGCCAAGGTTCCCGGCTCCAAGCAGATCACCGTCCAGGCGATGACCAATGAGGCACAGCAGCTGCTCCAGTCGATCGGCTACACGGTGGTCACTCTCCCCGACGGCCAGGTGCAGATCACCACCACGTCGGCGACGGCGAACGCCGAACTCGACTCCGTGATGAAGGCCCTGGCGACCATCCCACCCGGCAAGAAGCTCGATGTCGACGTGCCCACGCTCAAGGCCATGGGCCAGATGCAGGCCATCCAGGACAAGCTGACCGCGACACCGGGACAGAAGAGCATCACCGTCGAGGCACCCTCGGAGCTGGCGATCTCCCAGCTACAGGCGGTCGGCTTCAAGGTCGAACGCCTGCCAGACCACCAGATCAAGATCAGCGCGCCGAGCAACGAGGTTGAAGGGTCCGTCTCCCTGATCCAGCGCGCCATCAACGCCCTCAAGGGCAAGACCGTCTCCGTAGACGTCCAGTACAACTACCCGGCCGGCCTGCACCGAGCGGAAGCGGACGGCGGCATCCTCCGCTTCGCCAACGGCGGCATCCTCGCCCGAATGAAGGCCTTCGCAAACGGCGCGGAACGGCACATCGCGCAGATCGCCCGCCCCGGCGAATGGCGCGTGTGGGCGGAGCCGGAAACCGGCGGCGAGGCCTACATCCCGCTGTCCCCTGCCAAGCGAGGCCGCTCCGAGCAGATCCTCGACCGCGTGGCTGAGATGTTCGGCGGCCAGGTGGTCTACAACGCCGCCGGCGCGCTGCGCCAGCCCGGCGGCCTCACCCCCGCCGACCTCTACCGCAGCTCCACCCAGCACCGCGCGCGCGCCGCCGCCGCGGCGGCTGCCCAGCCGGCCGCCCTCGTCAACGGCGACCTGATCATCACCCGCCCAGAGACCGAGAGCAGCGGCGACGCCCTCACCGGCGTCATGTTCCAACTGCGCCGAACCCGCCTGGGGGGTGTCCATGCCGGAGTTGCGTGAGGGCCAGTGGCACCTGGCCTACGACGGGGATGGCCCCCACCCAGGTGCCGACCTGACGTTCGGCACGCTCGCCACCGGAATCTACTTGCTGTCCGAGCCAGCCATCGACTACGTCGACGGCACTCTCGGGGACGCCCCGCTCCCGTTGCAGGACGGCGTTCGCTTCGGCCAGGACACCACGGCCACCACGACGATCAGCTTCGAGCTGGCCGTGGACACCGTTGCCAGCAGCCCCACTCGGGCGGGCCGACATACCGCCAACCTCGGCGCCGTCGACACCCTGCTCGCGACCTGGGACGCTGCCGCCGTCCGCCGCCGGATGGGCGCCGTCGCGGTACTGCGCACCAACCAGGGCGGCCGAGTCCGGCGTACCTACGGCCGGCCCCGCCGCATCGCTCCGGCCAACACCAGGTTCACCCGCCAGGGCAGCACCAGCATGGTGGCGACCTTTGTCTCCACGGGCACTTTGTGGTTTGACGACCTCGAGGAATCGACCACCCCGACCGTGGCGCCGGCCCCGATCCGCGGCTTGAAGGCACCCCTCACGGCCGCCCTGTCGCAGCGCGTCCCGGCGCCGCCCCAACCGCCCGGCGCGATGGCGGTCACCGGCACCGTTCCGACCTGGCCCGTGATTACCGTCTTCGGCCCCGGCCGGAACCCGACCTTGACCTTCCTCGGCCCCGGCCGCACTCAGGCCGGCGACCTCGAACAGCGGATGACCATCGGCCTGGACCTGGTCCTCGGCGAAGGCGAGTGGGTCACCATCGACCCCCGCCCCTGGGCCCGCACCATGCTGCGCAACGGCACCGCCAGCGTCGCGGGCGCCCTCACCAGGACCAGCCCCCGAATGCAGGACATGGTCCTGCCTCCCGGCCTCCAGCACGTCCGCTACTCCGTCACCGACGACACCGGCACCTCGCGCGCCACCGTCTCCTGGCGCCCCGCCCACCGCTTCTACTGACCCCCGAAGGAGGCCCCCGTGTCCTGGGACTCGGTGCCGTGGTTCATCGAAGGCTCTGCTGAGCACTCCGCGCAGATCGCTCGCCTGCTCGCCTACAACAGCGTCGGCGGCGCCGAAGGCGTCATCGGGCCCAACGACCTGCGCGTACGGGCGCTCGCTGCTCCTGGCCAGCAGGTCGAGGTCCTGACCGGCGCCTGCTCCATCCTCAGCCGCGCCGCAGGGGCCCAGTATGAGGCGTACGCCGGCCGCATGATCTCCATCGACAAGATCCCCATCACCCCCACCGGTCCGACCGGCCGCTCTGATCTGATCGTCGCCCGGGTCGAGAACCCGTACCTGCTCGGGGAGACCTGGGCGCAGCCATCCACTCCCGCCACCGGCCCGTACATCTTCACCAGGGTCATCTCCGGGGTGCCGGCCGGAACGACGTCGATCCGACAGATCCGCCCCAACGACTCGGCGATCACCCTGGCCCGGATCGACCTACCGCCGAACACTTCGAGCGTCCTGCCCGGCCACATCAAGGACCTACGCAAGGTCGCCCGGCCGCGCTCGGAGGAACGCGCCTACACGATCATCGGCTACCCCGAGTACTCGTACATCGACACGACTGATAGTCAGTGGAAGGCCTGGCCCGAGCGCGCCAACTGGGCCATCGACATCCCCGAGTGGGCCGTCACCGCGACGGTCACCACGAACTTCTCGGGCATGCGGCTGTCGGTCAACAACGTGTACGTGTGGATGCGTCACATGTGGGGCGGCGTCGCCGGCTCGACCAGCGAGTTGGACGACGACGGTGGCACCGGCTTCCGGCGGGCCGACAAGCTCTTGGCCGACACCTACTCCGTCCCCGCGGCCTGGCGCGGCACAACCCAGACCCTTCACGTACAGACCGCAGCGTTCGACCCCGGCCGGCTGGACGTCAACGGCACCACCCAGGTCGTGGTCCGGGTGCTGTTCCGGGAAGCCGCCGCGCAGGACGGTGCATAGCGGTGAACTGGCGGTTCATCGCCTTGCGCGTCCTCACAGGGCAGATCCTCGACTGGGACGTCCCGCTGACCCTGACTTCGTTCCCCGTGCGGGAGCTGTCCGGCCCAGGCGGGATGAGCGGCCACGTCGAGCCCGAGTACGCCCGGCTGATCGCAGCCGACGGCGAACCCCTCCTCCGGGAGTGGGACACCGCGATCTTCGCCGAGCTCAATGGGCAGATCCGAGGCGGCGGACTGATCGTCAACACCTCCGCCGACAACGGCAAGTGGATGATCCGCTGCGCCGGCTACGCCTCGTATCCGCACGGACTTCCGTTCCTCGGCCTGATCCAGTCCGGCCTGCGCATCACCCCGCCCGACCCCAACGAGGGCCTCGACAAGAACCACGACGGGTACGTGGACTTCACCGACCCGCCGCGTTCCATCCAGGTCGGCCCCCCGCCCCCGTCCTACGGGGGACCCCGCATCGACGCCTACGACGCTGTCCGCCAGATTTGGGACCACGTCCAGAGCTACGACAACGGGCGGCTCGGCCTGGTGATCGACCAGCACCAGGCCGGGGTTCTCCTCGGTGCCGAAGACGGCTCAGACCCGTACGAACTCGCCTGGTGGGACACCCCAGACTGCGGCAGCAGCATCGACACCATCGCCCAACAGGTCGGCTTCGACTACCTCGAAGAACACGCCTGGGCCGACATCGACGGCAACAACACGACCATCGTGCACCGCCTACGCCTCGGCACCCCGCGCCTGGGCCGCAAGCGCACCGACCTCCGCTTCGCCGACGGCGAGAACATCAGCAACATCGCCACACCTCGAACCCTCGGCGAGGACTTCGCGAACGAGATCCTCGTCCTCGGCCGCGGCGAAGGCGTCACCATGCCCCGCCTCCAGCTGGGCCGGCCCGACGGCCGACTGCGCCGCGTCCACGTCGTCGCCGAGAAGGCGGCCACCGGTGAAGCCGCTCTGCGAGCCCGCGGAAACCAAGAGCTCCAGGCCAGGACACAAGGCCTGTACATCCCGATGCTCGAAGTCCGCGATCACCCCAATGCGCCCGTCGGCTCGTGGGTCCCCGGAGACGACATCCTCGTCCAGGTCCACGTTCCGTGGGTCGGAGACATCGCTATCTGGCACCGCATCGTCTCCGACGAGCTGCGCACCGACGGCACGGTCCTGCTGTCCCTCAAGCGCTCGGACGCATTGGGCTGATCACTGGCCCAGCCCGAAGGGACGCTGTTGCTTAACGCACTCGATCAGACCGTCCAGCAGCGTGAACTCGCTGCTCTCCTCAAGCGCATCGACCAGCGACTGGACAACCTCGAACGCGCCGCCCAACTGCCCTACAGCGCAGCCCGCGGCCAGCTCCACGTCGTGGACGACGCTGGCACGATCATCAGCACCATCGGCCGCCAGGTGGACGGCACGGTCGGGGTCACGGTGGCCGCTTCCCCGCCGCCGCCGACCCCGCTCGCCCCGCTTGTCCAGCCGGCCATGGCGGCGTTGAACGTCACCTGGGACGGGCAGTGGGTGGACGCCTACAAGTCTCCGCTGAACCTCTCCCACGTCGAAGTCCACGTCGGGGAGGGCGCCGACTTCACGCCCAACCCGCAAACCATGGCCGCCACCCTCGCGGCCGCCGGCGCCAGCATCACCCTGGCCACCACCACCTACACGCCGCTGTGGGTTCGGCTGGTCGGCATCAACGCCGCTGGCGCCAGCGGCCCGGCCAGCGCCGCCACCAAGGGCACCGCGCTCAAGGTCGTCTCCGACGACCTGGTGAACGGCATCATCGGCGAGCTACAGATCGCCAACAGCGCCATCACCGCCGCGAAGATCGCCGTCGGGGCGATCAACAACGACGCCATCGCCGCAGCAGCCGTGACCGCCGCGAAGATCGGCCAGGCGGCCGTCATCGCGGGCAAGCTCGCCGCGGACTCCGTCACCCCCGGCACCATCGCGAGCAACACCGTCACAGCCCGCGAGATAACCGCCGGGGCGATCACCACGGCCAAGCTCGCCGCCGGCGCCGTCACCACGACGGAGCTCGCGGCCGGGGCAGTCACCGCGGGGAAGATCGCGGCCGGGACCATCACGGCAACGGAGCTCGCCGCCAACTCGGTGATCGCCGCCAAGATCGCTGCCGATGCCGTCGCCGCAGGGAAGATCGCCGCCAACGCCGTGACCGCCCGAGAGATCAAGGCCGGGACGATCACGGCCGACCGAATCGCCGCGAACTCGATCACGGCCGGGCAACTCGCCGCCGGGGCCGTCACCGCGGCCAAGCTTTCCGCGGACGCGATCGACGGCAAGACCATCACCGGGGTCACCATCGTCGGCTCCACCATTCAGACCGGTCTCACCGGCCGCCGAGTCCTGCTTTCCCCCACAGACCCGACCGACGGAAGCGACAACCCCTCCGCGCTCCTCTACTCCGGAGCAAACACCGAGAAGGCACCAGCACGCCTCACCGCAGAGGTGCGGGTGCTGAACGAGGGCGCCGGCGCGACCGGACAGATGGCTCCGCGGTCTGTCCTCCCCAGCGCCGCAACAGCCCGCCTGACTGCCCCCCAGATGACCACGGACGGCTCGCACACCCCTCGCCTACAGCTCAACAGCGGCGGGCCGAACACCGGCTACGTCCAGCAGGGCAGCTTCAGCCTGTCCGCCTCCGGCACGGGCCTCGCAGGCGAGACCTTCGTGGGTGGCTCCGCCGGCTACGCACCTGGCTCCGAAGGACTGGTCTACTCGTATGTGCGCCGGTACACCGACCTCAAGGTCGCGATCGAGCAGCTTCGCCCGGAGTCCTGGTCAGTGCAGCTATCCGACCAGATCGCCGCCATGTACCTCGAGTCCAACGGCCTGATCATCAGGGCTCTCCTGGGTGAAGTCCTCCTTCAGACCAAGGACGGCATCCGGATGAACGGCGGGAACATCACCCTCGACGCTAACGGGATCATCAAGAACGCCTACACCTCCTGGGTCACCCCCACCTGGAAGAACGGCTGCGCCCAGTTGGCGAGCTGGCAGGCCGTCGGGGTGAAACGTCGCCCGGACGGAATGGTGGCAATGCGGGGTATCGCCTCCATCCCCGCAGGCTTCACGAGCGGGGTGGTCTGCACGATCGACGACCCCGCGCTACGCCCCCGGGTCGGCGAGGTCTTCGCCGTGGCCACGCCGAACAACGTTCAGGCGAACTTGTTCGTACAGCCGAACGGCAATGTCGAGGTCTGGAACGCGACCGGCAACCTCGGTGGGTGGTTGAGCTTCGGCTGCACTGAGTGGTCGGTCGTGGACTAGCCAGGACGCGACGCAACGCCACCGGATCGCCACCCTGGGATCGCGCGGGCGGGGGCCATCACCACGACCTGCCACCGCGGGGCCCCGGCCCGCGCATCGACCCCTGAGGAAGGCACGATCCGCTTGGCGCCCATGGACACAATCACGACCGTGGTCACCCCGGTGTGCACGCTGCTGGGTGTCATCGGCGGCGGCTGGTTGGTCACCCGACAGGTCGCCCGGCAAGCAGCCGCGCAGGAGCGCGTAGCCGAGTCCCAGGCCGATGCCGCGGAGGCCCAGGCCGAAGCGACCGTCGAGACCGCCGAAGTAACGGCGGCGGCGTCCGCGGCTGAAGCCCTCCAGGCCGGCTTCATCGCGTTGTACGCCGAGCACCGCGAGGAGCGGGCCGAACTGCGCAGCCGCATCGGCGCCCTGGAGGAGCGCCAGGCCCGCCAGGACGAGCAACTCGGCCGGATCGTGGAGGATCACCGACGCTGGCGGGACGCGGCGATCCGCTACATCCGCCTCCTGCGCGCCCAGATCAAAACCCTCGGGGCCCCCTACCCGGAGCCGGAGGAACCCATCCGGGCCGATCTGGAGCCGTAGAGCACGCGACACAAGCAGCTGCCGCCGGCCACCGTGCTCCTTGCACCGCACACCACCCCCCTTCCGGAAGGCAGCATGGATCTGAACACGCTCGTCCTGAACAGCGCCGGCTACGGCGCCGCGGCCGGCGCCGCGCTCCCCCTGGTCGCCTCCGTCGTTCTCCGACCGCACTGGTCCCCCGAGGTGAAGCACTGGATCGTCATGGCCCTGTCCGTCGTGTCCGGTCTCGCCACCGTCGCGGCGCAGGGCCAGATCACCAGCGACTACAGCCCCGGCGCAGTGATCGCCGCCGTCGCCGCGGTCTACGCCGCGTCCCAGCTCGCCTACATCGGCCTGTGGCACCGAACCGGCCTCCCGCAGCGGATCGAGACCGCCACCAGCCCGACCCCCGGCCCGCACCTGCTCGCGCCGCCGGACGACGGCGACAGTTTCGCGGCCCTGCTGGCCCGACTCGACAAGGGGGACACGGAGAACACCGATCGAAGCAAATAGCCGCAACGATTCCGGAGAGCGGGTATAACCCAGTACCATCTAGAGGAGGTGGCCGTCCTGCTGCCGACCCCTACCGTTGAGGGTGCCCGTTCCTACTCTTTCGGGGGAACCGGAGAACACCCGAGACCACCGGCAGTGCGAAAGCATGATGCCGGGGCTGGTGAGCGTTGCTCCGCGATGATCCAGCACACGGTGGGGTCGCCAGCAGGACGGCCACCGCTTCGGATGGACGAGAAGCACTCGCCCCCGCAGCCTCACCGAAGGGGAGATCCCGTGGCAACGCCTGTGCGTGAAGCTCCAGTCCTGGATCCGGACGACCTTGCCGAAGAAGTCGAGTTCCTCAGCGGAGCCACAGAGGAAGCCTTCGCCGAGGAACTGGTCGACTTCGTCACTGCGCGCTCCCCAGAGGCTGAGCTCGTGGCAGCCTTCCGCAGCCCGGAGGTCGTGAGGCGGGTAGCCAAGACAGCCGATCGGCTCCTTCGGGATCACGGTCCGCTGGTCAAGCAGGAGGACAACGAGTCCCGCAACGCCTTCACTCGCCGGGCCGGCCGGGCCCGGCAAGCCATGGAGTTGGAGCTGCGCCGTGCACAGCTCATCATCGCTGGCGACGCCGCGCGGGCCACTGGCCACATCTCCGCCGCTCCGAACCCGTCCAACCGTGCGCGCCGCCGGTTGGCTGCCCTACACCCTGAGCAGTACTTTCAGCTCAAGCAGGAAGAGGAGCAGAAGGCCGCCGAGGCCCGCCGGGCGGCGAAGCAGCAGGGCAGATCGGCACGCCGGCAGGCATCGCGCTACACAGCAGCATGACTGAGACGAAGGGGCTCCCTCGGGAGCCCCTTCGTCGTGAAGCGATCAGTCGTATATGGCGCCGGCCAGGATCTCGGCGGCCTCCACCACGGGCGCCCGGTCACCGAGCTGCTCGTACTGCTGGGCCACCTCCACGAGGCCCTTCTCCCGAAGAGCGCGGATCACCAGCGGCCGGGACTGACGGATGTGCCCTTGCAGTCGCACCGGGGGCAGCGCGGCGAGCGACCCGCCGGGCGGGAGTACCGACTCCATGTGCTTCTCCAACGTCCTCCCGAGGGCCCGCGCCTGTTCGGCCGCCTCTGCCTCCAGCATCTGCTGCGGGTTGAGCGGGCCGGTCCGGCGGGGCTGAGGAGGGGCCGCCACTGCCGAGCCACGCTGTTCCAGCTCGTGGTCGGCCGGCTCCCCGCCACCGGGGATCTCCTCGGACGGGTTCCAGCCGTCCCAGGGGTCTTCGCTCGATGGTGTGTTCCCGTCGGGAACAACCTGCGTCGTCGCCTCGGGGGTCGACGGCGGGAGCTGCTCGGTGTTCGGCACCGGCTTGGGGGGCGCCTGCTCCCGTTCCGACGTACTCGCTTCTACGGGGGCCGGTCGGGCGAGCGAGTTGAGCGCCCAGTCGATGGCATCGGTGACGCTCGTCTCGCCCTTCTCGCTGGTGATCATTTTGCGGGACAGTGCCTCACGGCCGTAGAAGATGCCGATCCGGCGAAGCGCTTCCGGGTCGCCGGCGCGGTGGGCCAGCTTGATCATGCGGGCGAGGTCGTCCGGGGACGGGTTGACCGGCAGGCTCGCGAGCATCTGCTCGACCGCCTGCTCGTGGACGTACGCGGCAGCGTTCGGGGCGATGTAGGTAGAGCGGACGCGTCGATCCATTCCGAGGTCGCGGAGCAGCTTGTCCACGGTGAAGCCGGGGTAGGGCCGGATGTGCATGGCCGTCAGGTCGTGGTTCAGACTCCGAACGGCCGTCAGGAATGCGGAGTCGCGGGCGCGCAGCTGGATCACGGCAGTGGCTTCGTAGGGGAGGCTCCTCTCGGTCTTCACCTTGAACGTCCTCTCCCGAGTCGGCTTGTCGCCGTCGAACACCACCACGTCGTCCAGTCGGGACAGGAAGAGCACGGGCCCGTCGTGGTGCTTGAGGGTGTTGATGACGTCCCTCCAGCGCTCCTTGGCCTTGTTCCACTGGTCCGCGGTGATGTTCACCTCGGCGCTGAGCGGCACACCCCGCTCCGTCGCCCGGCGCCGGGCGATGATGGCCTGCTCGTCGCACAGCAGCTCCCAGAGCATGGTGACCGAGTCCACCACGATCAAGTTGGGCTTCCCGTTTGTACGGGGCTGGTGAACGGCCCATCGAACTGCGTCGAGGAAGTCGGCGTACGAGCTGTTGTGCGGGACGATCTCGTAGGGGCCCAGCGAGCCGTACTCGTGGGCGGTGTCCTCGCCGATCTCCAGCCAGAGGGTCCGCCCGATCAGGTCGGAGTTCGCGGCCTCGGCCGCCGAGTAGGACTTCCCGGACTTCTCCACGCCGGCCAGCAGGATGCGGGGCCAGGCCGGAAGGCGGTTGGGTACGGTGGTGCCCCGCTCAAGGTTGCGGGGCGCGAGCAGCGCCGTCACGTTCACTTCTTTCGGTCGTCCGGGTGCTTTCCCGGTGATGGTGCCGTGCGAAGAGGCTAAGCTCTCGCTCTCACAACTGTATCACATGAAATGCATCACTGTTGGTCCGTCAACAGCCGCGAGACCGGACTCTCCTCGGCCTCCGCACCAGGGTTCAGCAACGGCTGAACCCGGGCGAACCAGGCGTCCACAGCAGCCGCGGTGCCCGCCACATCCGGATCGCCGGCTTCACCAGGGCCCCGCATCCATGCGCCCGCCGGGTCCTGCCACAGCTCAACCGCCTGGGCATACCGCCCCTCCGCCACCGCGGGATCCAGGCCAAGAGCGGCCCCCAACTCCTCCCAGCTCGCGCCTGCCAGCGCCTCGGCGATCACGGTCCGATCCAGAACCTCCAGCGCGAGCAGGCGAAGCCTCCGTGCCGCACGGATCCGGGCGTCGGTCGTCTGGTCGGCGGGGCCGGCTGCGATCAAGCCGATCGCGAACTCGGCGACGTCTCGGTCGGCCACCGCTGCGGCGACGAACGCGCGGGCCGCGGGGTCAACATCGGTCATCGCAGGCAGTCCTTTCGGGAACACTCCGGGAACAATATCCCGGGGGTGCGGCGTGGCGGCCCACCGAAAGCGGCTACCCTCCCGATGGGAAGCACCCACACCGGAAGGGTAGGTATGGCGAACAGCCGGCCCGTGCGCGGCGCAAAGCGCACCTCGACGAAGACGACCACTAGCACCGCGCCGAGCGGGCCGAAGGCCAACGCAGGGCCTCCCTCTCAGACCCGGACATTTCTCCAGACCCCCGACAAGGACTGGGACAGTCTGGACGTCGAGCTGAAGGACATCGCCACCAACCCCTACAACAAGCGCAAGATGCGCAAGCTCGAGGAACTCGCCGCGAGCATCGAGAAGGACGGCCTGGCGCAGCCCATCGCAGTGATGGACGCCGACGAGTGGCTGCTCCGGTACCCGCACACCGCCGAGCAGATCGGCGACAAGCGCAAGGTCATCGCCTTCGGCGAGCGGCGGTTCCGCGCAACCGTCCTGACCGGCGCAACCACGATCATGGCGACGCAGCGAAACGACGTCATCCCCAAGATCCTGGATCTGCTCTACCTGGAGAACGGGCAGCGCGAGGACCTCACCGCGGTCGAAGAGGCCAACCTGCTCCAGGACATGCTCGATGAGGCCGTCGCTGCCGGCAAGCCGATGAACCAGCGCGCACTGGCCGAACGGGTCAGTCGCAGCCTTAGCCACGTCTCCCGCCGTCTCGGCCTGCTCAAGCTGCACCCCGACCTTCAAGAGGCGGTCGAGGACGGCAAGCTGCCCGTGGACCACGCCCGGATCATCCGGGAGGCGTTCGCCGACGACCACGACCAGCAGCTGGCGACCTGGGGGCTGATGCGTGATCACCAGTACGGCCCCGAAGATGCCGTCACCCTGGTGCTGGCCGGCCAGGAAGCCATCGACAGGGCGCTCGGCCTCGGCGAGGAGGTCGAAGAGGACGACGGCCCGGAGACCGAGGACTCCCCTGCGGAGTCGATGGTCGACACGGACACCGTTGGCACGCCCAGCATGTTCGAGCCGGACGGCCAGGACGAAGACGCGGACTCCCGCCCGGATCCTGCCAAGCCGATCGTCCCCGCGGGGCGCACCCCGGAGTCGAACGTCAAGCCGGCGGCCAAGGCCCCTGCCGCTGCGGCCGTGCCCAGTGGAGCAGCACAGGCCCCCAAGCCGGCAACTCGGAACGCCAAGGCAGTCGAGCGAAGTCGTGCGTCGGACGAGCGAGTGCAGGCCGGAACTCACCGCGACGAGGTCTGCAAGACGCTGATCGCGGGCGAGATCCCCGACGAGCTGTTCATCGGGGTGGTGGGCCGCGCGCTGCTGACCCGCGAGGCACTCACCTCCCCGCGCCAGCAGGACGCCGTCCACATTCGAGCCCACGCCTGGCTGCGCGCCGCCGACATGCACGGCATCGACGTCTCCCAGGCCGCCGGCTACTTCGAGGCGGTTCGCTCGTCCTCCGACAACGATCTCCAGCGGCGCTGTAGCTTTGCCGTTGCACTTGCCGCGCTCGAGATCAGGGCCGCCGACGGGCGGCGCCAGTGGGACAGCTCGGACATCGCCCACGTGACAGCCCTCATCGACCACGCCGCGTACGAGCCGAAGACGCCGTGGGAGCAAGAAGCCGTCGGCTACGTTCCCGCCGGGAACAGCCCCGCAGTCTGACGCCACAGGAGAGCACCATGACCGTGTTGATTGACTTCCGGGGGCGTTCCGTCCACCTCCGCCCCAAGGGCCGGAAGTACCCGTTGCTGATCGAGGCCATCATCGAGGCCGGTGGCACGGCCAAGACCTCGAGCATCACCGCGCTGGCGGCCATCCTGGCCGAGCGGGGATACAAGGTCCTGGCCCTGGACCTCGACGCCCAGTGCAACGCCAGCATGGTTTTCGGCTGGCACCACCTGGACCCGGGCCAGAAGACGATCTACGACGTGATCCTGGGCGAGGCCCGCCTTCACGACGCCATCGTCCCGGCCCGTATCCAGGTCGGTTCGGAAGAAGTCGAGAACCCGGATGACCCGGACGGCGAGCCGATCACGGTGCCGATCTGGGAAGCCATCGAGAACCTGGACATCATCCCCAGCAGCCCCCTGCTCAAGAACGCCGACGTCGACCTCACTGTGAAGCAGAGCCGCTTCAACTGGTTCCAGAACGAGATGGACGAGTACGAGGGCGACCACGACGTCATCCTGATCGACATGCGGGCCTCCTACGGCCGCCTGCCGGCCAGCACCCTGGTGGCCTTCGAAGACGAGGACATCGTCCTGCCTGCGATCATGGCAGGCACCAAGGGGAACATCGCGCTCGGGAAGTTGCAGGCAGAGCTGGACGAGATCCGCGAGGAGTTCCGCCGCGGCCGTGCCTTCCCCGCCCGGCCGAACATCGGCTACCTCCTCCTGTGCGGTGTCCCCACCGGCGGCAACAAGCGCGGCAACGACGAGCGCCTGGCCGTGGACGAGGTCGTGGAAGGGGAGTACGGTCACCTGCTGCTCCCGCAGGTCCGCTACTCGGACCAGGCACAGGCGATCTACCGGGACGAGTGCCCGATGCCCATCCTCGCCCCGAGCAGCCACCAGTCCAAGGACTACAACGAGGTGGCAACCGCCCTGGGCTTCGTGAAGCGCGAGAAGTCGGAAGGCGACCCCGACCGCGAGACCGCGGCCGTCGCAGTCGCGTAGCACCCCCCCGTTGGGGCCGGCCCGAACGGCCGGCCCCAACGGCGTTCACCACGTCGTCGGCCGACGACGGTCCTCCGACTTGAAGTTGAGCGCCATCGCGCTCTCGCCGAGCCGCGAGATGAACCGGTCTCCCAGTACCTGCGCGATCTGCTCCGAGCGGAGGTTCGTCGCAACGATGGTCGGCAGACCCGAGGCCATCCGCGCGGAGAACAGGTCGACGGTCTCGCGGCGGATGAACTCGGTCGCCTGACCGTCCATCTCCCCGCACAGCTCGTCCATGATCAGCAGACTGCACCGGTCGTGGAACTCACGGACCTGCACGGGAGTCATCCCGGCGGGCGCGCCGTCCGGCCGCAGCCACCGAACGTAGTCGGAGTGCTTGACGTACCGGGTCATGATGCCGGCCCGGACCGCCGCCGAGCCGGTGGCGATCACCGCGGCCGTCTTCCCGGACCCGACCCGGCCGAACGCGACAACGTGCTTCGTCGTCCCCGGCACACCAGCGGCCAGCCGGTCGACCCACTGCGCCAGCACCGCCGGGTACTGCTCGCCGTCCAGGACGTGATGGCCGGTGGGGAGCTCTCCGTGGGGGGCGACCAGGTGGTGACGCAGGTACCCGGTGTGCCGGGCGCGCTCCAGGCTCCGCAGCCAAGCCGTCTCGTACATCGACTGCTGGTACTCCCTCGGGCGGGTCCAAAGCGGCCCTTCCTCGGCCGGAATGCCCCCTCGTTGCCGCTGCTCCGTCGCGCCCTTGGCGATCAAGCTCCGGGCAGCCTGGATCGCGGCAACCTTCGCCACCAGGCGGTCATCGGCGGGGAGCGTCAGCTCGCCGATCGTCGCCATCATCTCGTCACCTCCTCCTTCGTCGCTGCGTCCGGTCATCCCTTGCTCAACAGCGCGTCGATCTCCTCCTGGGTCAGGCTGGTGGCCGCGGGTGTCTGCTCGGCCCGCTCGTGGGTCGAGGCGTCGTTGTACATCGGGGCCTGGCCTCGCGACCCGGGCCGCACCGCTCGGCCAGTCGCCGCACCGAGGGCCTCCTGCCACTGCTGGGCGGCTGGCAGGTGCTTGCCGCACCGGTCCAGGGCTGCCCAGACCTGCTGCTTGGAGTAGCCGGCCTTCAAGGCGCGCTTGATCATCGCCATCAGCGCGGGGAAGCCGTTCGAACCGCCGGCCCACGGCCCGAAGGCCGTTTGTGCGTGGTCCCACCACTTCGTCGCCCCGGCCTTCGCAGCCTCGTTGAGCTGGGCCTCCGCAACGGTGCGCTCGGCTCGTCGCTCCTCTTCGAGCTGACGCTTCGTCTTCGGGCGGGGCGGCTTGCCGTCCCCGCTGGCTTGGGTCGATGCGTCGACGGCCGGCTGCTCCGAGGCGCCCGCCAGATGGGGTGGGTTACTGGTGTGAGTTACAGGAGTGGTTTGGGGGTCTGTCAGTCCCCCCTGCTGGGACTCAGAGTCCCCCCTGTCGGGACTGTCAGTCCCCCCTGCGGAGCTCGAGGACAGGGGGGACTCTGAGTCCCAGGACTGAGAGTCCCCCCTGCCGGGCTGTGCAGGATCGTCGCCGTCAGGCTTCCGCTTCACTCCGCAGTCGGAGCGCCTGGCGCGTTCAGGCGCCGGAGCGATGTTCGGCCGGGACGTCTCGGTGAGCGGCGGCAACCCCCTCTGCGACCGCTCGTCGTTCACACGGGCGGCCCGCACGCCGAACCACTTGTACGGGATCAGCACGTCGTACACCACGGGCCGGCGCCACTCCGGGATGTACCGGGCGGCCGACTGGTCGCCTTGAGCGATCAGCTTGCGCTCGACCAGCTTCTTGAGCTTGCGGCCAACGGTCTTCTCGTCGCACAGTGCGGCCTTCGCCAAGGTGGCCTGGGACGGGAAGGCGTTGCAGCCGTCGGGGTCCGCGCGCTCGGCGAGGGTGATGAGCAGCAGTCGCTCGATGGTGTCGGCGGCCGGCGAGTCCTTGAGGGCCCACAGGATCGGGTCCAGGCTCATCGCGGGTCCTTCCACAGGGTTCGGAACGAGGTGACGGTGGTGCGGCGGCTGATCCGCCGCTCCCGGGCGACCAGGCCAACGCGGACGAGCTCGGCGAGCAACGGCCGGGCCTGGTGCGGGGTGACGCCGGCGGCGTCGGCGACGTCGGAGCACGACGTCGTGCTGCTGGTGCCGAGCCGCAGGAGCACCGCGGAGTACAGCGCGTACGCCGGCGCGGACAGGTCGGTGCTCAGGGCCGCCCGGTGCTGGTCGCAGTGGCGGCAGCACGACGTCGGGGCAGGCGGCGGCGCCGCCATGGGCAGGGTGGTGCTCAATGGGAGTCCTCGGGTGAGGGGCCCGGCCGACGTCGCCGGCCGGGCGAGGCGACGGGCGGTCAGGACGTCAGCGCGAGATCGGCGGTTCGGTCCGTCGGCGCCGACCTCTTGGCCTTCCTGCGCAGCTTCTTCCGCTCGTCGTCGGTGGTGGCGCCGAAGACGCCAAAGTCCTTGGCCGCGGGCAGCAGCATGGCCGCCTCGAAGCAGTCGGTCCGGTGCTCGCAGAACCGGCAGACCTCCTTGGCGTCGGCGATGCCTTCCGCGTCGGAGGGGTTGGGGTACATGACCTCGGGGTCCACCTTGCGGCAGATGCCGTTGGGGAACTGGTCGACGGGGAACATCAGCCCTCACCACCCGGCAGCTCGAACGCGCCACGCATGTAGTCGGCGGCCGCGCCGTCGCGGAGGAGGCCCATCACCAGCTCGGCGCCGGTCTTCTCCCAGTTCGGGGCGATGCTCGACGGCGGCGGCGACGGCACCCACTTCACCCCGTCGATCACCTGGCCGGTCTTGGGGTTCACCGCCGTCCCGGTCTCCGGGTCGTAGACGCCGGTCGTCAGGAGCAGCTTCTTGAACGCCTCCTTGACCGTCGGCACCCACTCGAAGTGCTCAGGGTGGTTCGCGGCCACGTAGTCCAGGAACGCCGTCAGGTCCGAGACCTCGAGCTTGCCCGGTGCCGTGGCTTCCCGCACGGTCCAGGACACGGCCTTGGCCTCGCCGATCTTGGTGGTGATCGACTTCACCCCCTCGGCCTTGTGTCGCCGGAGCATCTCCTCTCGGAGGTCGGTGGTGGCCTCCTCCGCCAGCGCGCCGAACTTCTTGGAGATGACCGTGAGGACGGCGGCTTTCTGGCTGAGCTCCGGCAGGGCCGGAGCGGGGGTAGGCGGAGCCGCCTGGGGGTCCGTCATCGTCGTGCCTTTCGGTGAAGCCCGGGTGCTCTCCCGGACGTTCGTGGTGCCGGGGGCCGGCCCACCCTGCGTAGGCCGTACGTCCTGGTGGACGACGGCGGACCGCAAAGCGTTACAGACCCCCTGGGGCTGGGTGCTCTCCCAGCCTGGGCGTGCGCAACTGTATCAGATGAAATTCGCGAGGTGTGGGACCTGACCCCGCGACACAAACCCGCCCACCCGCCTACGGTCCGGCCAGCCCTGGAACGGCCACCGGTGCGCACCGGCGGCCGACCCAAGGCGTCGGCCCCGCCCCACCCGGGAAACAGGGACGCGGCCGAGCACCACCGGTCGCGGGGCGAGGGCTGACGTCCTCCTGGTTGCCCCGCACAGTGACAGGGGCGCGCGGTTGGAACCCGCGGTCAATCACTGAGCCCCCGCCCCGCGACCGCCCGAACCGCCACCGCACGAAGAAGAGGCCACCGTCGTGACGAGCACCCCGCCCATCCCGGCGCCACGCTGGACGGCCTACATGCCCCTGAACGTGCTCACCCCCGCCACCCGCAACCCCAAGCTCCACGAGATCACCCTCATCCAGGCGAGCATCCGCGACCACGGGTTCGTGGAGAACGTCCTGGTGGACGAGCGCACCGGCCGCACCATCGCCGGCCACGGGCGCCGCGAGGCCCTGATCGAGATGTACGCCGCCGGCGAGCCGATGCCGGCCGGCCTGATCCTGGACGAAGACGGCACGTGGCTCCTGCCCGTCACCCGCGGCTGGTCCTCCCGCACCGACGCCGACGCCGAAGCGCTGATCATCAAGCTCAACCGCATCACCACCATGGCCGACTGGGACAACAGGATGCTCGCCGCCATCCTCGAAGACCTCGTCACCACCGAGCCCGACCTGTACGACTCCCTCGCCTACTCCGACGAGGAGATGGAGAACCTGCTGCGCGCCGCCCCGGCCGAGTCCCTGGGTGAGGAACCCGCTCCCCTCCTGCCCGGCGCCGGCACCGACGACCTCTTCACCGACAACGACAGCGACCCCGAGGGCCTACGCCTCATCACCTGCCCGACCTGCGGGGACAGCTTCACGCCCCGTCAGGGCTGATCGGGAGCCCGCCCGATGGCCCGCCGCCGGCCCCGCAACGGCCGTGCTGTTCCCGCCGGGAACAGCACCGGCCGCCGGTCCCTGCTGCTCTCGCCCGACGTCGAGAAGAAGCTGCTCGACGGCACCCGCCAGGGCATGCCGGTCGAGACCGCAGCCGCGTTCGCCGGCGTCGCGCGGAGCACCTTCATGGGCTGGATCGCCCGCGGCCGCACCGAAGCCGCCCGCCGCCACGAAGGCCAGCCGCCCCAACCCGCCGAAGACCTCTACGTCACCTTCCACGAGCAGATCGAGCAGGCCCGGGAGATAGCCCACGCCGGCGCCGTCGTCCAGCTGCGTCGCCTCATCAACGGCGGCTTCGTCGTCAAGGAGGTCACCAGGCGCATGCGAGACCCGGAGACCGGCCAAATCGTGGAGGAGACGACCACCGACCGAGCCGTCCCGGACTTCAAGTCGATCTCCTTCTACCTCGAACGCCAGCACCGCCGGCACTGGGGCAAGGACGCCCAGCCCGAGGAAGCCACCACCCCCGCTGCCGACCAGGCCGAACACCTCGACGCCGACGAGCTCGCCGAGCGCCTGGCCGTCACGCTCCACGCCATGGAGTACCCCGACGACCAGGACGACAACAGCACGCGACACTAACCCACCGCGCCCGCCACGCTGCGCCCCTCACGAGACCAGAGGGGCCAGCATGACCCAGACGTTCTACCCAGGCGCCGACCGCACGTCCCAGTGGTTCGCCGGCGCGTACCAGGGGAACCAGATGACCCCCCGGTGCGGCATCCTCCACACCACCGAGGGCACCGGGTGGCCCGACTACGACGGTGGCGGCAGCGCCCCGCACATCACTGCGAAGCCCGACTTCGCCGGCCGCCGACTCACTTTCCGCCAGCACTTCCCCTTCGACCGCAGCGCCCGAGCCCTCGTCAACGCTTCGGGAGGCGTGGAGACCAACACCGCCGGCGCGATCCAGATCGAGCTGATCGGCACCTGCGACCCGCGCACTCACCAGGCATGGGCGGACCGAGGATTCCAGCACATCTACTGGCCCGAGGCCCCCGAGTGGGCGCTGCGCGACCTGGCGGCCTTCCTCGCCTGGAACGCCCAGACCAACGGCATCCCGCTTGACGGCCCCAGTCAGTGGCGCGCCTACCCGGCGTCCTACGGCGCCGGCAACGGCGTTCGCATGTCCTTCTCGACCTGGAACAGCTTCCGCGGTTGGGCAGGGCATCAGCACGTACCCGAGAACCTGCACGGCGACCCGGGCAACATCAACTTCGCCGCGCTCCTGGCTCTGGCCAAGGGCGGGGCTCCGACCTCCCCACCCGCCCCCAGCACGGCCAAGAAGGTCATCGTCTGGGCCGGCGCCACCCTGTCGGCAATCGCCGTGATGGCCGGGATCTCCCTCAGCGGCCTCCTCAAGGCCAACCCGCAGATCACCAACCCCAACGAGATCAAGCCCGGCCAGACCATCACCCTGCCAGAGGACGCGAAGCCGGTCACCCCGCCGGGCGGCACCTCGCCGACCCCGATCCCGCAGCCGCCGACCCCCACCCCGACCCCTGACACCCCGGCCGGTGCCCTCGTCCCAGGTGCACGCGGTGCGGAGGTCAGCACCATCCAGCAGCAGCTCAACCGGCTCGGTGCCCACCTGGTGGTCGACGGCGTCTACGGCCCCGCCACCGCGGCCGCCGTAAACTCCGTGATCCGTGCGCACTCCGAGCTCGGGACCGCCGACGGTGTCGCCGGCCCGCGCACCCGCCAGAAAATCGCCGATCTGGCCAGCCAGACCACCACCGCCCAGCCGTCCGGATCGCTCGCTCCGGGCGCCCGCGGTGCGGAGGTCAGCACCCTCCAGCGGCAGCTGAGCACCATCGGCTACCCGCTCACCCAGGACGGTGTCTACGGTCCGAAGACCACTGCCGCCGTCAACGCCTTCATCCGCCTCAACCCCAGTCTCGGCCGAGCCGACGGCATCGCCGGCCCCCAGACCCGCCAACGCATCGCCAGCGCCGCGTCCGCCATCACCTCCCAGCCCGTCAGCCTCCGGCCGGGCAACCGCAGCGCGGACGTCAAGACCCTCCAGCAGCAGCTCAACAAGATCGGCTACCGCATGCCGACCACCGGCTTCTACGGCCCGATGACCACCCACGCCGTCAACGCGGTGATCCGCCGGTACCCCGGCCTCGGCCGGGCCGACGGTGTCGCCGGCCCGCTCACCCGCAAGAAGATCGCGGCCCTCGCCGCGGCCCGCTGACCCGCACCACACCAAGGAGAAGCTGCCCGTGGCAGGCGAAACCGTCATCACCCTCGTCGGCAACCTCGTGGACGACCCCGAACTGCGCTTCACCCCGTCCGGGGCCGCGGTCGCAAAGTTCCGCCTGGCGTCCACCCCCCGTACCTTCGACCGCCAGACCAACGAGTGGAAGGACGGCGAGAGCCTGTTCCTCACCTGCAACGTTTGGCGGCAGATGGCGGAGAACGTCGCCGAGTCGCTCCAGCGCGGCATGCGCGTCGTCGTACAGGGCCGGCTCCGCCAGCGCTCCTACGAGACCTCCAACGGTGAGAAGCGCACCGTCTTCGAGGTCGAGGTGGACGAGGTCGGCCCGAGCCTCCGCTCGGCGACCGCCAAGATCACCCGCGCCAACCGGTCCAACAGCCCGGCAGGCGGAGGCGGCGGCGACCCCTGGACCAACAACCCCGAGGCCGGGACCTGGTCCGGTTCGTCGGGCGGTGACGAGCCGCCGTTCTAGGCCGCCTTCGCCTCAGCGCGCAACTTCAACGTCGCGGTCAGCGCTCCTCGAGCATCCGAGCTCCCGGGTGCTGGCCGCGAAGGCGTAGCAGCCGAAGGCGTGCTCTCCGGGCTGACAGACAGCCGGTCCAACTCGGCCGTGGGCACCGGGCCGCGACCGGTGCCACTGCTCGGCCCGCTGCCTGGGGGCACACCGTCCTGCGCGACATCGCTGGTGGGCAGCGGGGCCGGCTCGGCTGCCGGATCGGGCGCAGGTGAGCGGGACAGGCTCGGCAGCACCTCCGGGGCCGGCGACATGCTGATCGAGGGGGGCGGTTCAGCACTAGGAGGGGAGGTTGGCGGCGGGGCGTGGGTGCCGGTCGGCGTCGGCATCGGGGACGTCGTCGGGGACGCTTCCACGGAGGGGGAGGGCGACGGCCTCGCCGAAGTGGTCGGCCCGACCGGGTCGGGGCTCAGCGGTGAGCTGTCCGGCTGAGTGGGAACGCGCGTCGCCTGCACAGTCGGCGACGAAGTGGCAGCTGGGCCGTTCGGCACGCCGAGTATCGAGGTCACCAGGTTGCCATCAGCCAAGGCCCGGTCCCTGCCGGTGCCGTCCGCCTCCGATTTGCCTCCGAGGACGAGTAACACCGCAGCGAGCAGCGTGGACGTCCCGGACGTCGGTTGCGTCTCGATCCGAGCCACGCGCTCAGGGGACACTCCGAGCGTGCCGAACGCCAGCACGGCCAGGCGCTCGGGCATCCTCGTGGCCCGCCCGGCGGCATCGGTGTGCTGACTGGACTCGACCACCAGGCCCCGGTACTCCTCCAGGCGCGGGCCGTCCGTACCCCAGAACACGAACCGGTCCACCACGCTCAGGTTCGGCAGAGCCTTCTGGTTGCCGCTCTCCGCCGACCACTCGGCAGCGTGTGAGGGCGACCGGAAAGCCATCACGTAGATGCGCTCCGAGCCGTAGCTGAAGCTGTAGGCGATGGACGACGGCGAGATCGCGGCCTCGGAGTACATCACCAGGTGGTCGACGTCGGTACAGCGGGCCTGGAGCGCGCCGATGGTCTCGCACCGCATCTGGCCGGCAGCGGCGAACTCCCGGAAAGCCGGATCGTCCGTGTAGGTCGGGGCGTCCGGGCTGTTCGCCACTTGCTGCTGCGAGGACTGACTGTCGATCTTGTGGGCGCTCCAGCCGACGCTGACGCACACCGCGGCGACGGTGGCGGCCAGCAGAGCCCGGCGAAGCATCCGGCGTCGGCGCCCGGTGGCCGGGTATGCTCCCGGCCAGTTCGCTGGCGATGCTGATCGTTCGACCGAGGGTGGAGACACGCCGACGCCGAGCAGCTCGTCCATGGACAGCAGGCCCGGCATCGCTTCGCGGACCATCGCCCGGACCTGGTCGGGGTGAAGATGAGGAAAGTCTTCGCGGAGGACAGCAAGGACAGCAGCGGTCGCAGAGCCGAACGTCTGCGCAGGGTGGACCGCCACGATCGCGCGGTTGCCGTCCATGATGAGCGTGGCGTCAGCGTTGATCTTGTCGGAGGGGACGATCGTAGGTAGACGACGGCGCACGACTACCTGGAGCCCAACCGGTCGCGATCGGCTATCAGCGCGGCGGCCTGGGCCGTGATCTCGGCCAAGGCCGCATCGTCCAACGGATCCACCCGGGCGGTGATCACCCGCAGCCCAGCCGTCGTGGTGGCCCGCGCAGTGGAGGGGACGACCCAACCTGTGCTGTTGGGGTCATCGAGAAGCTGAGAGGGCGCCTCCGCCGGCTGCTCGGCCTGGAACGTTCTGTCCACCTCGGCGAACATTGCGTCCAGACCTGCCTGGTAGGCGCCCTCGCTCAGCGGTTCGGCCGGGCGCAGAGCCCAGGCCGTGGTCACCGCCCGTCGGGTAACACGATCGTGAACCCCCGCGCCTGTGCCGTCCAACTGGCGGTTTAGGCGTTCGACCTGGTCCCGTCGCATCCTTCGTCCAATCTCGCAGATCACACCGTGATCACGTTGCCAGCAGCACGATCCTCGGCGACAGCAGGTGAAGCAAGGAGGACTTCGGCCAGCTTGTTGGCCTTCTCGTCAGTCGGCAGGATCTTCGAGAGTTTACGCAACCCCCGGGTGAGCAATACCCGGACAGCCCCTTCCGATGTCCGTCGGAGCGGGCTGCTGAGCACCTCTGCCGTCTGTGCGGTGCTCAGGCCGACGCACACCCGGAGGTACACGGCCTCCCGCTGGCGCTCCGGGAGCTTCGCCAAGCACTCCTTCAACGCCGCCGTCAGGTCGCTGCGTTCAGCAAGCTCCTCCGGGCTCTCCTCCGTCGAGGGGACCTCGACGGCCACGGGCGTGCTGCTCAGGACCTCCTGGGCCCGCCGGCCAAGCGTACGGTAGTGGTCGACCACCAAGTTGCGGCCGATGGTGAACAGCCACGGAACGAAGCCGCCACCCCGGTTCGAGTACTGCCCGATCGAGCGGGCGACACGCAGCCACGTCTCCTGAGCCAGGTCCTCGGCAGTTGCCATGCTGTCCACTCGGCCGCGGATGTCCCGCAGCACCGGGTCGCGCAGCGCCGCGTACAGCACCCCGAGCGCCGCCTTGCGCTCCTCTGCGGTCGTCGCCTGGGCCGCGACCTGGGCCTGCTGCTCGATCAGCGCGTGCTGGTCGACATCATTCACGTTCGAGAGGGCACCTCGGATCGGTCGCGGGCGCGGAGACGTCAGGAGCACGGAGTACCGCCCAGAGTGTGGGGCTGATGGGTGGGTTGGCTGGGAGGAGACGGGGTGCTTGCCCTCACCAGGGAATATATTTCTTGCGATACAGTTAGCGGCCCCGGTGCGCTGCTGTTGCGGAGCACCGTCGAGCTGGGTGAGCACCCAGCCCCGATCACACCGAAAGGACGCCCGATGGTTCCGTCGCCTGCATGGGAGTTGCTCCGCCACCTGCCCACCGGCCGTTGGCTCACCGTGTCCGAGGCTCAGGGCGCAGTGCGGCATCTCGAAGGTCGGAGGGGCGTCGTCGGTGCGGACGAGGTGCGATCGGCCATCCGGCACGGCCGCCGGCGCGGTGCCGTCCTGACTTCCGGAGACCAGTTCCTCGTTCGCGGGCGTTAGCTCTCGACCCGCCGCGGCCGGCGCCCCCAGGCTCCCGCCGAGCAGCACCGAGGTCTCGCATCCGCCCCGGCGAACGGTGGAGATCGGCCTTCTCCGGCCCCCCATGGTGAGTCACCGCCTTCACGTATCTGTTCAACAGGTTGAACATCAAGGGCAGCATAACCAGAGATCAGCCCCGCAAGCACAGTCGATTACCGAGAGTGAAAGTGGGTAGAGGTGTTCAACCAGTTGAACAGAGCTATGATCTGTCCCCCGGCGAGCAAAGGATCGGAAAGAGCATGAGCGCCCCAGACGACGACCTGACGGCCTCCAAGGTCCGCGAGAGAGCCGGCGAGATCGCCGACAGGCTCGACCGCCTGATCAAGGCCGAGAACGAGAGACGAGAGGCCCGCGGGGAAGCGCACATCACCCACCGCGAGATCGCCAAGAAGACCGGCGGCCGGGTCTCCCACAGCACTGTGCGCAGCGTGCACCTGGCGGAGAACGGGCGCGGCGCACCGGTCAACCCGCAGGTCACCACGCTTGACGCGATCGGAGAGGTCTTCGGCATCCGCAACGGTGCCGAGTACTTCCTCTCCCAGGCCGCTGCCGATGTCGTCGATGCCCAGCTCAAGTCACTCCACGCGCTCGCGGCAATCAAGGGGGACGGCGAGCACGAGCCGGGCGACCCGGGCCTGAGTCTGGCCTTCCGGGTCGCCCAGCTCGGGCCGACCAGCTACCAGGTGGTGAGCAAGCTTGCCGACCGACTGCTGGCGATCGAACTCAACGCGCGCCAGGGACCTGACAAGACAGGGCGTCAGGACCAGTAGGAGGTGGGCCCCGAGGGTCCTACCTTCCAGTGGTCAGCCCCACATCGAGTCGTCTACCTGAGCGGGTTCCGCTGTCGGCTCGGTGGGGGCCGGAGTCGACACGGCGGTGAAGCCCCACATGGAGTCTGCCGAGGTGACCTGATCGGTCGGTGCGGTCGCGCCGGCGACCACCGCGGCGACGGCGAGGAGACCTGCTGCGGCCAGGCCGGCGGCGGTTCGAATGCGCTTGGTGATCATGGTTTCCCCCTGGAAGCTCGCAACGCTGAGAGCGTTTGTGTCCTGACTGTGAAGGGGGTCATGTCGTCCGTGGAACCCCTCGACTACATTTCATGATCGGCCATCTGGAATCAAGCGCTCCGAGGTGCGTATACCCGAACTTCCGGATCAGGAAATCAACTTGACAGGCAATACGCCCACAAACCTATTAAATATCCATCAATCGTCCAAAACGGACAAAGCGCGCGCGGGGAGTGCAAGCAATGGTCACGGTAAGTATCAAGCCCGGCCCGACTCAAGAGCTGGACCAGTACCTTGACGACCTGCGCGCCCACGCCAGGGCCCTGTTGAACCAGACGGACGCCCTCCCCGACCGAGTCCAGGAACTCGCCTGCTCCTCCTGGCCCGACGACACTGCGGTCGAGCACCTGGTCGGCATGGACTACATCAACCGCAGGATCGCCGGCTACCTTGACCAGGCGAAGGTGTCCCTCCGTTCTGCACAGCCGGCCCCGCGCGACGTCCGCGTGCGGCGTGGCTCCTACGAACGGGACTTGCCGCTGCTCGCCCGAGGCGTCGCCGTCCACACCATCTACCCCGACAGCCAGCGGTTGCACGAACCCACTGCTCGGTGGGTGGCGACCATGACGGAGTCGGGTGCCGAAGTCCGCACGCTGCCTGGTCCCTTCCAGCAGGTGATCATCATCGACTCCCGGGCCGCGTTCATCCCGTCCGCCAGTGCGCCCCAGACTGACCAGCCCAAGGCCCACGCGGAGGCGACCCTGGTCAAGGACCCCGCGGTCGTCCGGTTCCTCGTTGAGGAGTACGAAGCCCGCTGGTCGGCAGCGGCCAAGTGGCACCCGGCCCCGGTCTCCACCGAAGTGTCCAGCCTGGTACCCCTGGCGCCCGTGCAGAGCATCATCCTCCAGCTCCTGGCCGTCGGCCGCTCTCAGGACGCCATCGCCAGGGAGCTCGACCTCTCCATCCGGACCGTCAGCAAGCACCTTGCGGCCATCCGCAATATCTACGGCGTCGACAGTGTCAGTGCCCTGATGTATGAGTACGGGATGGAATGCGCGGCCAAGCGGAACCCTGACGCCCAGCAGAGCTGAAAGCTGAGGGAGGGGCGGCCGACCGGCGGGCCATAACCGGAATGCACCATTCGGGTGTGATTAGATTCCCGTTCCGGAGTCCGAACCCCTGGTCTGCCGGATTGCGCACTTCATCGAAAGGCCCGCCATGCCGCTCCCCCGTGGGCTACGCAAGCGGTGTGAGGCGATCCTCGCTCACCTGCCCATACCCACGCCGTTCACCCCAGAGGGGTTCGCGACAGCCCTCGCGGAGCAGCGCGGCCGGCCGATCGTCATGGAGGACATGCCCCTCGAAGCCGGCCCGGGAGCCCCGACCGGGCTGTGGGTACGCCTGCCATCCGTCGACGCTGTCTTCGTCCAGGCGAACACCAGCCCCGCGCACCGGACGCTCATCAGGCTCCACGAGCTCAGCCACATCGCGGCCGGGCACGACTGCCGAGTGAACCCCGATCTGATGGACATGCTCTTCCCCGGTCTCGAACCCGAGCTCGTGCACAGTGTGCTGCTCACCCGGGATGGCTACGACCGTGTCCAAGAGCAGGAGGCGGAGATGTTGGCCCTGCTGCTCGCGGATCACCTCGGCACCAACGGCGGAACGACCTACGAAGGCCGGCGCTTGACCGAGACGCTGTCGTACCCGGTTCGTTCCCGCGGCTGGCGGAGGGCGAACTGATGGACCTCGTGCTGTTCGCCGTCCTCCCCACCGTCCTGGTCGGCATCTCCCTGTGGCGAATACCCGCGGCGATTCACGCCGGACGCCCCGCTCGCTCGCTCTGCTTGACCGTTGGATCCCTCGGGCTCTCCCTGTTCCTGACCAACCAGGCGATCGGCGGCCCGATCCACCACCTGGTGCCGAACCTGCCCGTTCTGCTGCGGCACCTGCTGACCCTCGTCTCGGCCACCTACCTGCTCGACTACCTCGACGCTGTTCATGGACGCGGTGGCAGAGACCGCCTGCGGCCGGGCCTCCCGCTGCTCACCGCCTCGGCCGGCGCCATGGCCACGATCTTCTTCTTTCTGCTGCCCCGAGCAGCCACCCCGCGCGCCGATGACGTCATCATCCAGCACCTGGGCGACGTGCGGGTCGATCTCTACATGGCGATCACCTACGCCTACCTGGGCGTCTCCATGATGAGTGGAACCCGCACCTTCTGGCGCAACCGGCGCTCTGTCCCCCGAGGCCTGGCCCGCGCCGGGACCATGCTCCTGGCCGCAGGATGCGCCACCGGCGCCCTCTACACGGGGTGGCGTCTGATCATCATGGCCGCCGCCCACTTCGGCGAGCCGGAAAATGCGGTCACCAACGTCACCGGCGACGCGCTCGCCCTGGTGACACTCCTTCTGATTGCCGTGGGCTTGATCGTCGCCCCGCTGCGCACGCTGGTCCGGTACTGCCGCGACCAGCGGAACCTTTGGCGGATGCACCCGCTGTGGGCGGACATCGCCGAGCAGTTCCCCCACCTGCTTCTCGGAGAGAAGCCCCGCTCGCGTTGGCGGGAGCTGTTCACCCTCGGTGACCGTTCGATCGACGTGGCCCACGCCGCGTTCACCATTCGCGACGGCTTCCTCAGCATCACCCCGTGGGCGGCGCCCGATGCCCCCCGCCCTACAACTGCCGGGACCGACGCCCTGAGCGAAGCGCTGTGGGTCCGAGCTGCCCTCACCCGCAAGACGGGCGGCGACGGTCATCAGAACGTCGACCTCGTCCTGCACGAGCAGCAGCTTCGCGGCCCCACTGCCGAAATCCGCTGGGCCGCGCAGGTCGCAAGCCACTACACGAAGGCCAGCTCATGACCACCAACGCCGCCGAAAGCACCTCCGAGGCACCGGTTTCCGGCGCCGAGCGATGGGCCCGCCGAATCACCAACTGGGTTGATCCGGCCAACGTGATCGTGGCGGTTTCCTTGGCCATCGGCTGCGGCCTGTTCGGCTGGAAGGGCCTGGGCTGGGCGGTGATCGCGATCATCTTCGCCGCCGTCCTGCCGATGGCGTACATCCTGTACATGAGGGGCGGCGAGACGTGGGCCACGCGCCACCTGACTGACCGTCAGAAGCGCGTCACCGTGCTGCCGATCATCTGTGCTTCGGTCACAGTCGGCCTCGTCCTGGAGGCGGCCACCAACGCCCCGACGCCGCTCATGGCGATGACCACCGCGATGTTCGCGACGATCACCGCGATCTGGCCGATCACCGCGCTGGCGAAGTACCAGATCAGCGCGCACGCGGCAGTCCTCGCCGGGTCCTTCGCCATGCTGGCGCAGGCCTACAACCCCTGGTGGCTGTTCGGCTACCCCTTCGTCGCCCTGCTCTGCTGGGCCCGCGTCACCGTCCGCGAGCACACCGTCTCCCAGACCGTTACCGGCGCCATCCTGGGCACCCTCGTTGCCGGCGGCGTCTACGCTCTCATCGCCTGAGCCCAGACGCGCCAAGGGGGCCCTGGAGCGAACACGCTCCAGGGCCCCCTTGCACCCAGGACGGAAGACGTCCCGATCGTTCGACGTTGCGATCCTCGGCCCCGAAGGGCCGCCACCATCCGCCGCAGCGGACGCCAGAGCTGCGGGAGCTCCCGTAGACGTGCAGCGAACCAGCACACCTGTGTTGAGATTCACCGGCCCCGGAGGACCGCCAACACCAGAAGCTTAGGGGATCCCAGCGACAACGAGCGGCGATCCCGAATAGTCGTACCGGCGCGTGCCGGGGGCCTGCGCTTGGGGCCTCAGCCGGCTGCCTCGGGCGGTTCATCCGGCGCGCGGTCCGGAACGTCGCTCGGCGCCGTCGAGCGCTCGGCAAGGAGCAGCTTGACGCGGGTGGTCGGTACTCCCGTCGCCAGGGCGATGTCCCGCAGTGTTGTCCGTCGCAGCGCCAGCGCCGCCGCCGCGGTGCTCAGGGCTGCCGTGTAGGCCGCCTCTGCGGCTCGCAACAGCTCCAGCTCCGGTGAGGACGGGCGGAGCTTGACCGTTGCGGTCACGCCAGCGACAGCGAGCGCCTGCTCCGTGTTCTCCTGCGCAGCCTTCAACGTCCGTCCGTGCCCGTACACGGCGTGCTCGGGGAGGTGCACCACCCAGGTCCGGCCGCGCCTGCTGGCCACGGCCTCGATCACCTCGTTCACGCCGGGCTCCCCATGTCCTCGATGAGCTGCTGCACGACCGCGTCCGGAATGGGAGTGGGCAGGACCATCCGCTGTCCCCCGATTCGGTACACCGTGTGGCTGGTGCTGCTCTCGACCACGGCGACCGTGAGACCCAGCCGCCGAGCGGCAGCACGCAGGCGCAGCAGCGGGCCGCCCTCGTCCCCCGCGCGCAACGCGGCGGTGACCTCCCTGGCCTGCTTCCACTCTTCCAGGCTCACCACCGGCTTGTGCACGACGGTCGGGGACCATGCCCATTCGGAGATCGGGTTCGCCCGGTTGAAGCCGGGCCGGCCGGAGCGGTTGGCCTTCCGGTTGTACACCTGGTGGCCAGTCAGCTTCGGGTTGGCGATCAGGCCCTCGACCAGGTTGTGGGTCCAGTTGCCCGGGTACCGGTCAGGCTCGGCGGTCAGGACGGCGATGATGTCCGCAGCCTTCATCTGCTCCTCCCGCCGCAAACGGCACAGCAGCTGCGCGGCGTCGAACCGGCGCGGGTCGGGGTGCGGGGCGAGCTTCCGCTTCGGCCGGGCCAGGCCGAACCGGCCGCGGTCCGTCACCGGGGCGTTCTCATCGACCACCGTGGTGTACGGGTACGGCGGGTAGCCGTGGTTCCAGCCGTTGACGGCGTGCTGGACCTGCCCGCCCATCGACTGCTCCATCAGCACCGCGCGGTAGATCTCCGCGTCGACCTGGCTGGACCGGCGGACGCGAAGCCGCCCGGACTCGGTCCCCCCGACCGGTTCGTTCGCGTAGACCACCTCCACCCCGAACCGCTCCAGCGCGTTCTCCGCCGTGAGGCTGGTCACCAGGACGCGCGCCAGGCGATCGGAGCGCTCCGCCAGCACCCGAGTCACCCCCAGCTGCTCCGCCCGCTCCACGAGGTCCTGGAGGCCGCCGTCCCGGGGCACGGGGACGGCCAGGGCGTCGTACATCTCCTGCGGTCCGAGGCTGCGCAAATCGGGGGGCAGCATCCCGCTCTCGACGTCCCAGAAGTACGCGACGAACTCCTCGTCCTCCTCCAGGCGCTCGGAGGCGAGGGCTACTTGCCGCGGGATGGAGGTGGCGGGCTGCTGGTTGTCCTTGGTGGACACGCGACCGACGAACACCGACCGGCGCTGACGCAGATCCGTCCGCGCGAAGCCGTCGAGGTCCGAGAGGTCGATGGGTGGTCCGAAGCGAGAGGCCATGGCCCTTCCTTGGTCGGTGGGTGGATCGGCAGGGGCGGCGGCCGACCGGGTGCCCGGTCGGCCGCCGATGAAGTGCCGGCAGCCGTTACGGAGAACTGCCGACGTGCTCAGTCGAGCGAGGAGTGCAGGGCGTAGCGCTTCGCGGCCGGCTCGGGCATCGCGGCGAGCATCCGCAGAGCTGTCGGGCCGTCGAGCTGTTCCACGGTGAGCTCCAGCCGGGCGGTACCGTCCCCGACCGCGTGGACGTGCACGACGCCCCCCGACCACCGCACCCGTCCCGTTCCCGGCCGGGTTCCGGTGGCAGCAACCTCGTGGTCGCCCACCAGGTCCCCGATCTGGGTGAGGAGGGCCGCCAGATCCGCGTTCGCCCGCTCGGTCCGGGCGGCCAGCTTCTTGTCCCGCTCGCGCCAGGTCGGCAGAAGCACGGTGCTGACCTGCTCGGCCAGCTCGGCCAAGGCGCTCACCGCGCCGTTCGTCTCGCCGATGTGCTCCCCCCGGCCCGGCCAGACGAGGGTGGGGTTCAGCCGCGGCAGCAGGCTGACGGATCCGTCGGAGGCCACGGTGACGGTGAGCGTGAGACCGGACGGGCCGTGCAACCAGGCGGAGGCCGGGTCCAATATGGATTCGGCCCGCCAGGCGTCGCCAAGGTGCTTGGCGATCCTGCGGCTGACGGTGAGAGCGGAGATCATGACGGATCCTCTTGAAAGTGGTTTCCGGTCGGCAGGGGGTGCCTGCCGACCGGCGGGGAGGGGCAGGGTCAGGCGGTCAGGGCGTAGCGGTGGCGGTAGGCGTCGGCGGCCGCGCGGCTGACGTACTGGGCGAGGACGTCGCCGATCTGCCAGTCGGTCAGCGGGCCGCGGCGGACCGCTTCCTCGTACACGCGGGCCATGGACACATCGGGCTTGAACTGGTGCTGGATCGCGGCTTCGAGCGCGACGTACCGGGCGGCCAGGGTCAGGCGCAGGCGGGCCGCGCCCGGGAGTTCGGGGCGCGGCCGGGGCGGGTCAGCGGAGCAGCGCCAGCAGCGACGTCTTGAGGCCTTCGAACTGCTCGTGGCTGGAGCACACGGCGCTCAGCCGGTCCACCAGGGCGTCGGTGATCGCGGTGGCCAACCGGCGTCCGGTCGCCTTCGCGGACTCGGCGGAGTCCGGCGTGACCGTGTAGAGCTTCGACGCGTCGCCGTTGCCCGGGGCGGGGGCGAGATGCCCGGAGAGCCTGAACAGGAACTCGGTGCCGGCGTCCACGAGGGCGGCCAGGCCGCTGCTGTGGGTGAGGGAGAACGTGTTCGGTCCGGCGGGGTCGACGGCCAGCTTCCAGGCGGGCCCCAGCTGCTTGGCGGCGGCCTGGCCGACCGTGCGGTGGTGGCCGCTGTCCACCTGGTACGCCTTCGGGTGGGCAGGGGTGGGGGCGGCCATCGCCTCGTTCGCCAGCATGGTGAGCGCTTCCCGGATGAGATCGCGGGCGCCCTCGCGCAGGGTGGAGCCGTGCAGCGTCTGGAACGGGCGGGGCTCCGAGTAGGCGTCGTGGGCGTCGCCGAACTTGAGGTGCAGCACGGAGCCGCTTGCGTCGGTGTCGAGTTCGATGTGCAGGCCGCTGGTGTGGCTGATGCGCAGGTGGCTCAGGCTGCTCGCGTTGCCCCAGTCGGCGCCGAGCTGGACGGCAGCTTCCTGGATCAGTTCGGCGTCGGTGAAGAAGGTGGAGTTGGGCGTGGTCATGCTGGTGCCCTTTCGGTGGGGCGGGTGCTCTCCCGCCGGGTGCGTTAAGGCGCCCGCCCGGTGCCGGGCGGTGCAGGTAGGGCGGTGTCGTTGACGGCCGCCGTCCGGCGCCGGGGGTGCCCCGTTCGGGAACGGGGCACCCCCGGCGGGGGCGGGGGGTCAGGAGGCGGCGGGCGGCGCGGCCTTGAGGCCGGCCCGCGCTGCCGTCGCTCGCTCCAGCGTCCTCGTGGCGCCACTCAGCTCGGCCTGAGTCGCCTCACCGCCGAGGTTCAGGAAGGTGTCCGCGTACTCGATGATCATGTCCATCACCGTCACGTCGCCGGTGATCATCAGGGAGTACGACCGGCCCCGCCGAACCGACTTGCCGCTGTCGAAGGCGAGGCGCAGTGCGAGGCACTCGGGGTCGCTGTCGTCGTCCCCCTGAACCGCCCCGGTGCCCTCCAGCCAGTCGGCGAACGAGCCGGGCACGCTCACCGTGGCCACGGGGCGAGCGGCCGGGGCCGGCTTCTCCGTCGCCTGCTCCTCGCGCTGTGCCTGCTCGGCTTCCTTCGTGGCGCGCAGCTCGGCGATGCGTCGGTTCAGCTTCTCGTGGGCCATCTCGGTGGGGGGCGTCTGGTCCGCCAGAACGGTGACGGTGCCGAGCGACGCCCAGTTGGCGGTGATGCTGTTCGGACCGATCTCGTCCAGCTCGATCCCGAAGGGCCACTCGGACTGGCTGTACGAGTTGAACCAGCGCAAGGTGCCGGTGGCGCCGTTCGCCATGCGCACGCGGGTGCCCTTCGGGGTGTCGAGGGTGGCCAGCGGTTCGGCGGCGGGCGCGGTGCTCTTGATCAGGGTGACGGTCATGGCTGGTGGGTCCTTTCGGTGGGGTCGGGGCGGGGTTGCTCCCCCTGTCCGACATGCATAACTGTATCGCATGAAATGGCCAGCGCCTAGGGGGTGACCCCCACCGGGTTTATTGGGCCAGGTCAGAGGCCGAGCAACCGTAGCCGGGGCTTCCCGGTAGCGTCGTCCCAAGCCTGTTCGAAGCCGGCCCGCTGCTTGTCTCGAACCACCGCCGGTGCGGCGACCAGGAACCCTTCGTACGTCGGGTACAGGCGGCCCCGCTCCGCGTACTGCACCCTGCTGATCCCGTCCTTCGTCGTCACGGGCCGGCCCCGCTCGGCGGCCGACGCGTGCAGGCGGGCAGCTGCGGCGTCCGGTGAGCCGACGAAGACCTGCCGGACCGACCGCCAGGCCACGCCCTTTGCCTCCGGGTCGCGGCAGTCCGCCCCCGGCGTCCGGCAGCTCTTCCCGTGCCGCTCCCGGCACCAGGTGGTCCGTCGGGGGAACACGATCCGGCGCACGTCGTACACCGCGCTCTCGCCGCTGGTGAGCTCCCGCTCGAACTGGGCGAGGGCGGCCGCGTTGTCGTCCTCCTCGATCAGGCCAAGCAGCGACCGGTTCTTGAACAGGGTCGAGTTCGGGTTGAGCGACATGGCCACCCGCTCCATGACGAGAACCGCGGCCGCCAGCTCCGGGTACTCCCGCAGTCGCCCCAGGTGCGCGGGCAGGGAGTCAGCCGACTCGGGAAAGCAGCACTCCGCGCAGTAGGACTTGGGGTACTCGGCGATGCCGAGCTCGGCCCGCAGGTACCGCTGCACGTGGCGGCGCGTCCAACCCCACTCGATCAGCGGGTACCAGGGAACCCGGCCGGTCCCGGTGTACGTCTCGTCCCGGTCGGCCCGCTGCTGCTCGTCGTACTCGTAGCCGATCACGTGCCGGTACGGTGCCCCGCCGAATTCCGCCGCTGCCCACCGGTCCAGCGGCCAGCCCTTGAACTTGATCGAGCACGTCCTACGCCCCTGGGCGAACTGGGGCACGGTGCCGGAGGTGCGCAGCTCGTCCGACAACGCCCACGGGCCGCGCCGGTGCAGCCGGTACGGCTGGCGGCTGTCGTCCAGGACCACGATGCCGTCCGTGTCGCTCGGGCCGCCCCGGGCGATCTGTACCAGGCGCACGTTCGCGCGGCGCAGCAGCGGCAGGACCAGGCGCTCGGCCAGGTCGTCCACGGCCGGCCACTCGTCGCCCGTACAGGCGGTCACGATCGTCAGGTCGGACAGGTCGGCCCGCAGGCCGTAGGCGGTCGGGTCCTCCAGGAAGCCGACGATGATCGCGGTCGAGTCGGCTCCGCGCCCCCATGACAAGAGGGTGGGCAGGGTGTTCGGGGTGGTCACGGCGGGGCCTTCCGGTGGCGCCCGGCCCGGGTGCTCTCCCAGGGCCGGGCGAAGTCTCGAATCACGCACGTTCGGGGCGCCCCGAACAATCTGGGCAGGAATCACCCCCGGACCGTGGCGCCGCTCAGCGTGCCCGGCCCGGGGGTTGGTGCAGGGTCAGCTGCCGCCGAAGCCCGGCCCGGCGCCCGTACGCGTTGCCGCGACCGCCTGGTCGTGCTGCTCCCGCACCATGGTGGAGAGTCGCGCTGCGGACACCTCCAGCAGGACCCACCGCGCCGGGATCCCGCTCTCGTCGTCGTCCTCGTCGTAGTCCTCGTTGATCTCGAACGCCATCACGCGCCCGGTGGCCACGTCCTCGTCGTCGGAAGTGGTGGTGACGGTTATGGAGCCGTCCACGTCGCCCCCGATGTCGTAACCGACCTCGATGAACACCAGCGTGCCGTCCTGGTGCTCGATGTGAACCTCGAAGTGCTTGCTCTCGGTGGCCGTCCACTTGTTGCCCAGGTGGGTCAGGGCGAGGTCGGTCAGCTCAATCAGGTCGTACGAGTAGTCCTCGGTGCCGTTGTAGAACTCGGCGTCAGCGGCCGGCGAGTCGACGGTGAGCAGGGTTTCGGACATGGCGGGTGATCCCTTTCGGTAAGGCCGGCGATGGGGTTGCCCCCCCCTGCCGACATGCATAACTGTATCGCATGAAATGGAGTGAGGGGAAGGGGGCCCGGCGAACCACAGGCCCCCTCCCTGTGCGCGCTACTCCTCCGCGCTAACTCGCTGCGCCCACACCCCGCCCGAGAACGGGCCGGCCCTCCACCCAGGGGCCGCGTTCAACGTCTCGGCCCACCCGGCCAACGTGTCCCGGTTCGGCAACCCGATCAGCTGCCCGTCCACCGACAGGAAGATGTGCACCAGGTCGCCGCGGGACCCCTCCACCCAGAACCCGCTGCTCCCCGAGATCGGCGCCCAGTCGCCAGCGACCGCGCCCGCGTACCCAGCAGCGGCCAGCACCTCTGCGGCTTCCACCGCCACCGAGCACTGAGCCTCGGCCCTGGAGAGCCCAGGAAGGCCGGCCACCTCCGTCCCCGCAACCGGCGTCCGGACCATCAGGCCGCCACCTTGGTGCCACACCCGCACCACGCCCCGCCCGTTGCCCTCCACCCGGCACTCCAGCATCGTCAACGCGCTCTCGACCGCCCCGACCGCCGCCGTCCACTCCACCTCACGGGAGCGCGACGGCTCGGCGCCCGGCACGTCGAAGAACTCCTCACGGAAACGGCCTCGATGCGGGAGCAGCGCCATGGCGCAGCGCTGCACATCCGACTCGTTGTGCTGCGACTGCCGCAGGTACTCCGCAGGGATCAGGTAGGGCCGCCACACGTCCATCGGAGGGGCGGTCAGCTCCGGGGAGAACAGCATGTCTCCCATCCAGATCGACCCGTCGCCGCCGACCACGGCCGGTATGCCCCGCTGCGCACTGTGCTCGATCGCCGCCCAGACGTCGCTGGTCGAACGTACTCCGGCCATCCGTGCGTCCCGCTTCTCCCACATCATCAGGTTCCACCGGCGGTGGTCCGGTACGGGCAGTGGTCCGGAGCCCACGGCCCGGTCCATCGCCAACACGATCCCCGGCCGCACCTTCCGTTCCTGCTTGCCGTCCACCTCGACCTTCTCCGTCGGGTCGATCACCATCAACGACAGCCGGTCGTTGGCGTACCGGACCGCACAGTGGTTGGCCACCAGGAAGCGCCGGACGTCCTCCAGCCATCCGATCGTCTCCCCGACGACCAGGGCGCGATCCCGCTCCACGGTGGACTCCGGGGCGCTGTACCGGACTCGGACGGTGGCGCCCGGAACGGAGGTGTCCCCCTTGCTGACCTTGAGCACGTGCCACCGGGCGAACTCCCCCTTCTCGTCCAGCAGGCGGGAGAGGGGGCCGACGGTCGGTCGGGCGATCTTGTCGGGGACGGGCGTGGACATGGGGACCTCCAAGGGCCGATCAGATGTAAAGGACATGTGCGTTTCTGGACTTTCTGGACCGTGCCAACGCGCGCACCCGCGCGCGGGGACGGTGATGTTCGGGGGGTTCCGAACGGACCGGCCGTCAGATGTTCCCGGCGGGAACAGCCCGGCGGCCGGCCCGGCTGGTCGGCTCAGCCCATGTACATCAGGCGGCAGAACTGGTCACCGTTCGCGGTCGGGGACCAGGCGCTGATGACGTTGTCCTGGACGACCATGTAGCCGTTGTCGAACAGCACGTCCGTGGCGGTGTCGAGGGACGTTGCCGGGTAGATGCCGAACGGGCCGGAGACCCCGGCGGGGATGCTCTGCACCACGGTCACCTCCTGTTCGGTCTCGTCCCAGTACGCCGTGTATCGCGGCTCGTTGTCGGGCATGGCCCGGACTCCTTCCGTGTCGTGCTGCGCCCCGGGGGGCGGCCCGGGGCGCAGCACTGGGTCAGTGGCGGGCGGTGCCGTACCCGGCGGGGGTCAGCGCGGCCTGGAGGGCATGGAAGGCGCTGAGGCCCTGCAACGTCGCGTCCAGCGTCAGGCGGCGCAGGTTGACGATGGTGATGCCGTCGGGGCGGATGGCCATGGTGTGTTCGGCCGGGCCGCCGTCCTCGTGGTCTACGGCGTGCTGGCCGGGGAGCGCTTCGGTGAGGGTGCCGACCCAGCCGTCGGGGCCTTGGTAGCGCTTCGGGTCGGCGCCGAGAACGGAGGTGATCAGGGCGTCGGCCTCGATGGTGGGGAGGTCGGCGATCAGCCAGACCGTGGCGCCGTTGTAGACGATCATCTCCAGGTGGCGGCCGTCGGGGCCGGCCCACGTGAGGGCGAACCGTCCGGGGAGGGATTCTTCCGGGTCCAGGCTGGCGGCCGGGAAGTGGTGCACGATCAGCCGGATCGCGGCGGCGTCCACCGCTACGCGCCGGTCGTTGAGGGCGTCCTCAAGGGCTTTGAGCTCAGCAAGGGCTTTGAGCTCAGCTTCGATGGTTGTGGTCATGGTGGGGCCTTTCGGATCGCGGCGGTTGCTCCCGCCGACTGACATAACCGTATCGCATGAAATGGATGAGTCAACATCCGCAGGGAATTTCGATCAGACCCATTTCATGTGTTGCACTTACGCCACCTGACCACTACGGTGGGAACCACACCGGCCGAGCAACCGGTACCGGCGGGAAGCACCCGCCCACCGAAAGGACCCACCACCATGCGCAGCAGCACCGGCACGCCCACGTCCAAGACCCACCGCAAGGCCAAGCTGCGCAAGCGGCTCCAGGACCTCCGCGAGATCCGCCGGGCCCCCAAGGCCGTGGCCACCAACCCGGTGCGCTCCCTCTCCACCCACCTGATCGCCCGGGGCATGCACCCCGACACCGCCCACCGCTTCAACGGCGCCGCCACCCGCAAGGCGGACAAGGCCGGCCTTCCGAACTCCGGCGAACTGATCCGGACCATCAACACCCCCAAGGGCCCCCGCCCGGAGCGCGTCCGCCTCTACACCCCCGACCAGGTGGACGCCCTCCTGGCCGTCTACCGCCCCGCCAAGGGCCGGAAGAACACCGACGCGATCCACGCCTTCGACCGCATCGCGGGTGGCCCCCTCGCCCTGGCTGCCTGACCCCTGCTGCGCCCCGGGGTCGGCCGCCACCCGGCCGACCCCACCCCACCCCAGAGGAGAACCCCCGTGCTGCTGCGCCTGCTCGTCGCCACGCTGCTCATCGCCCCGACCCCGCTCGCCGACCAGCCCATGCGGGTCGCCATCCATGTGGACGCCACCGGCATGACGATCGCCCGCATCCTGCCCGAACCGTTCTGCGCCAGCGCCAGCAACGCCCTGACCGAAGCGCTGGAGAACGAGGGGCTGGAGTCGTACGGCGTCACCGCCCGCACCGCCCGTGAGGCCGCCGCCGCCGTCCACCGCTTCTACGCCACCGGCAACGGCCCGGACCCGAGCGAGTACCCGCCCGCTGGCGACTGCTGACCAACCGGCGGGCCGGGGCCCCGACCGGCCCCGGCCCGCCACCCCGCGACACAGAGCACCACCCCCCGGCACCCTTCGCACTGCCCGCCCGCCCCGTTCGGAGAGCACCGAACGAACACCGAAAGGCCACCACCCCATGAGCAGCACGATCCACGCCGCCACCCAGCTCACCCCGCTCGGCGTCCCGGTCAGCCTCACCAAGCCCCGCCGAACCGTGATCGTCCTGTACCGCGTCCTCTCCGGCGGCGGCCGCGAGATCGTTGACGCCCTGTTCGAGCCGACCACCGTGGAGGGCCTGAACGCCCTCTGCGCCCGCCGCGAGCCCGGCAGCCTCCTCCTGTGGATCGACGCCACCGACCTCTGGGACGCCCGGACGGCCGCCGTCGAGATCCTCGCCGAACACACCTTCGTTGACGACGCCTTCAACGCCGCCGTCCACGCCACCATCTGACCCCGCCGGGCCCGCTGCGCCCCGCGCGGCGCCGCGGGCCGGCCCTCTCGACCGGAGAGCCCCCGATGGCCGACACCCTTCCCGCCGACGAAGTCCCGCCCGGCGCGGTGGTCGAGTACCACGGCGGTGGCCTGATGATCGTCGCCACCGCCGACACTGCCACCGTCCGGTACCTGGGCCGCCGCCGCTTCCTGCACGGCGCCGTGCTCACCCTCCCGAAGAGCGGCGGCCCCTGGACGATCGGCGGTCCGGCGGAGCGCGTGACCACCCCCCGCGCCCACATCGCCGTCCACGAGCAGCGCCCGGCGCCCGACCGGTGCCCCTGTTCCACCCACGTCCGACTCCGCACCCACTGACCAAGGGAGACCGCCGTGCGCGACTGGGCCGAGATGCAGCCCGACGACTTCGACCAGGACGTTCCGACGGCCCTGTTTCAGGTCACTGCGCCGCCCCCGTCGGTGCCTGCCGTGCCGGACGACTACGGCACGGAAGCACTGTTCGGCGCCCCCGCCACCCCGAAGCGCCGCCCCACCCGAAGGCCGGCCACCCCGCCGCCCAACGGCCCCGCCCTGTTCTGACCTGCCCGACCCCGAGAGGCCTACCTCATGCAGTTCGAACCGACCGCCGAGTTCTCCGCCCTGGCCGCCGCCATGCCCGCGCTCCTGGCCGTCACCGCCCGGCCGTTCACTGGCGACTATGACGATCAGGGCCCGCGCGTCGACGTGACGATCGACCGGGACGACGACGAGTGTCGGACCTACGCCCGGGTCTACGTCGACGGCACCCTGGTGGAGTCCCGTGAGGCCGTGCACGTGCACTCGGACAGGACCGTTGACCCGGTCGTGAGGTTCCACCTCCTCGACTCCGGCGACTACGACGACACCCAGCCCCACGACTGGTACGTCGACGCCCTGCGCGACGTCGCCGACGCTCCGGACGACGTTCGCGCCTACGCCGCCGAACGGGCCCGCGAGTACCACCGCCCGGCCGACTGCCAGGACTGCCGGGCACTGCCGTGCGGCACCCGCCCGACCCCGGGCCGCACCCTGCTCCCGAGCCAGGACCTGAACGACCTCACCATCAGCCAGCTGGAAGACGCGCACGCCGCCGCGGCCGACCTGATCCGCACCCGACTCGATGCCCTGGTGCGCAGCGAACTGCGCGCGGCCGTCACCCACATCGCGGACAGCGGCATGCCCATGACCAAGGCCGTGATCCCCGCCTACGGCGACACCTACGGCGGGAAGCCGGGCGAGTACGACCTCACGGAGATCGCGTTGTCCGGCAGCACGGGCCGCTGGATCGAGGTCGATCTCAGCGACGTTCCGGCGCTGGTGCGCGCGGTCGAAGCCATCGCCGACTGGCGCCCGGCTGCCGACGGCGACCCGCTGGAGTTCAACCTCTGACATCGACCCATCCGAGCAGCGGGGGCCGGCCAGCGACAGCCGGTCGGCCCCCGAACCCCAAGGAGAGAGCATCATGAGCGAGCGCACCGACCTCCCGGCTGGAACCGTCCAGCGGGCCACTGTCAGCCTGTCGATCAATGGCACCGGCTACCCGCCGGTCATGACCCCCGAAGGCCCGGCAGCCCCGGAGATCCTTCGGATCGAGTACGCGGGCAACGTCACCGGCAGAGACCTCGGCTACCACCTCAGCACTGTGCTGTACGCCCGGCTGCCCGACGGGGAGACCGCCCACGTCGAGTTGCTCGACCGCCCGGCGGACCAGCGCCCCGACTGGTTCCCGGCGCTGCTCCAGCGCTTCCAGCCCTACGGCTGGGAGCTCCCGGCCGACGCCCGCAAGGTCGGCACCGTCCACCTCTGACCGCCCCTGCTGCGCCCTACCTGAGTTCAGGGAGCAGCGGGGGCGGACTTCCCCTCATGGCATTTCATGCGATACGGTTATGCATGTCGGGCGGAGGGGGCAACCCCGCCCGGCCCCACCGAAAGGACTCCACAGTCATGCGCATCTCTCCTCTGGACCGTCACGACAGGCGGTTCCTCTGGGCCCTCCTGATCGTGGTCGTCGCCGCTCTGCTGGCCGTCGCCACTGCCGCCTCGATCCTGGCCATCGCACCCGCTAATCCGGCCACGACCACCGCGCCGGATGAGGATGAGCCCGGATTCGACTGCCGCATCCACGGCAACCGCATCTGCGGACCCACCCCCGCCCCCTGAGTCCTGAGCTCTGCGGTGCCGACAGTCGTCCTGGCCGTCGGCGCCCTCCCTCGCGCCACCAAGGTTCGGGGCGCCCCGAACGCCTTCGATAGCACAAGGATCCCCATGGCACCCCACCGCGCCGACTTCTTCCCCGTCATCGTCCGAACCGACCACCACCCCGAGACCGCCGCCCTGCTGCGCCGCCCGGACCTGCGCATCACCCGCGCCGACCAGATCAAGGCCGGCGACCTGATCCTCTCCGGCTTCGACACCTGCGGCCCCGACACCCGGCTCCCCGCCACCGACTACTTCGCCGGGGGCGCCTACCCCGCCAACCCCGAGAAGCACGACCCCACGTGCGGGTGCGGAGTGTGCGGCCTGGAGGAGTTCCCCGGCGGCACGGTCGTCCTCACCACCGGATTCCCCTGGGACACCTGCGACCCCTGGGCCGCCGACGCCCTGGTGCTGATCCTCCCGTTCTACGACCCCAACCCCTTCACGTTCGTGGAACTCAAGACCGTGGCCCGAGGTGAGTACGTGCCCCGCCGGTACGACACCTGGTCTGTGGAGTCCTTCCGCCACTACCTCGCCACCGGCACCTACCTTCCGGCCGACACCCGAACGTCCGCCTCGGTCCAGCACTACATCGAGACCGGCGCCTACCTTCCGGCCACCGACCGCGACCAGACCTGAGCACCCCCCGATGCTGCGCCCGGCCGCCCCGGGCGCAGCACCGGGCGACGCAACCCCCACACGGCCCGTACACCAACACGCACACGCGCCCCGACCGAAGGAACGACATGATCGACACGACTGGCCCAACCGCCGAGTGGGAGGAAGCGCTGCGCGCCGCCAACGCCGCAGCCTTCGAGCTCCTGGCTGCCATTCGGCCCGAGCTGCGCCGCGTCGAGACGGACTCGACGGCCCTGTGGCTCAACGCCACGTGGGAGACCGAAACGCACGCCGGGCAGCTCGTCATACGGGCCGCAAGCGACGTGGACCTCGGGTTCTCGAAGCTGCCCGTTCGGTCGGCCGATCGCATCCTGGCGTTCGTCTCGCCCGGACACGACCGGAGCCGCAGCGTGGGCGGCTGGTCCGTGGGCGGCTACAGCTTCGGCCACGAGGACGCGAGCGAGTTGTTCGTGAAGGCGAACGGCATCGTCACCCTCAACACCGAGGACCGCAGTCTGCAAGGCGCCTGCGCCATCCTCGCCGCCCTGGACGTCCCCGATGCCGAACCGCTCGGCCGCTGCCTCTGCGTCATCCCCGGCCCGGCCAACTGCGTCTGCGAAGACCACTGCGACCGCTGCGACACCACCAACAACCCGACCGACCACGTCTGAGCGTGCCCCCGGGGGCGCTCCGCCACGCCGAGCGGCCCCCGGCTCCACCCCTGCTGAGAAAGCACTCAGCCCCACCGAAAGGCCCCACCGTGAGCACCGAACTCGACCCGCGCAACCTCGACCTCAACCCCGACATCCACTGCGCCCTGCACGCGCTCCTGACCGCCGGCCTGCCCGCCTCGATCATCTGCGCCGACGGCGGCGGCTACCACATCCACGTTCCCGGCCCCGGCGACACGTACCTCCTGATCGGCTGCTCCGAGAGCTTGCCCGCACGGGACGAGCCGCTGACCGGCTACCACGCGCAGCTCCAGAGCGCCGATGGCGACTTCGTGTCCGTCGTCTACGACTCCTTCGCCGACCCGATGGACGACACCGTCGGCGACCCCGACCCGCACAAGCTCGCCGCCGCGATCCTCCACGCCTTCCAGAACCACAGCACCGCCGCCCCGGCGCAGCCTGCCGACCCGGACACTTCGGCGGTCCCGGACGTCCACGCCGGGATGCGCGCGGTCCTCGACGCCCTCACCTTCACCGACCTGGAGGGCGGGGACATTCTGGAGGACATCATCTGGCGCCTGCGTCGGCTCGGCTTCGACCTCACCCCCCGGGACGCGGACAACCCCGACAAGGTGGCCACGGAGCAGCGCGCGACGACGTACACCGGCCGCGCCGACGCGATCGGCGCCCTGTTCGGCAGCACCGGCGTGTACGTCCGCGACGCCCCCGTGACCGCCGTGGAGGTCTTCACCCCGGCCCCGGCCGTCCGCCTCACCCTGACCGACATCGCCTCCGGCACCGAGAGGCTGACCGTCGTTCTGGACGCCACCACCGGCCCGTGGGCCGTCCACCCCGCCTACGCGGGTGAGTGAGCGCCTGACGCTGCTACTGGACGAGCCCGCCCCCGCCCGGCCGGACACCTGGGACCGAACCGTGCTCGACCCGACCCCGAGCTACCAGGGGCTCGTCACCGGCGACACGGTCCACGTCCAGTGGTTCACCAACGACCCGCCAATGCGCGCCACCGTCACCGGCACGTGCACCTTCGGCGCCCTGGTCCTGGTCGACGGCTACTTCCGCCCGTTCGAGATGTACGTCCGCCACCGCAACCAGCACGGCGCCTGGTACCGCTGACCATCGCTCCGCCGGGGCCCGCCAGCCGGGCCCCGGCCTTACCTCGAAAGCACCTGATGAACCTGCTCACCAAGCTCACCAGCGACACCATCGCCCAGCACACCGGATGGGGCGCCTACACGGTCACCAGCAGCCGCCCCGGCGCCGCACCGGTACCGACGTCCCCGATGCGGCTGCGCCGTCTCCTGGAAACCGCCCTCGAAGCCGGTGGCGGCGCCGTCCTCCTGCACGCCGGCACGCTCCGATGCACCACCGGCCCGGACGGCAGCGAGGAGTTCACCGCGACCCCCGGCCAAGCGGCCAAGCGGCAGTGCCGCTGGTGCCTGCACTGGAAGTCCGAGCACCACCCCGGCCGGGAGCCCGACGAGAACACCAATGACTATCTCGCCCGCCTCGACGGACTCCAACTCACCTCCTGTGCATCCGACTTCGCGCCGCTCACCGACGAGGACCGGTCGATCTGCACACGCTGCTCCCAGTACCGGGCCGAGCACGCCAAGGCTGGCCACCTTGACGCCGACTACGAGGATCTGACCGTGGCCTGCTCGGACTTCACCACCGCCTTCGAACCGGAACCCGACTGGGACGAGGAGGACGACGAGTGGAGCGAAGCCGACATGGAGGACTGCGCCCGCTGCGGGAAGTACCGCAAGGAACACGAACCGCTCCACCAGGTCGTCGGAGCCTGTGACGACTTCGAGGGTGAGCCCGAGTAGGAACGCGGTGAGCCGCCGGGGCGTTCGGCGGCTCACCGCCCTGCCCGGCCCGCCGGGTACGGCCCTGTTCCCGCCAGGAACAACCCGGCCACCGCGCGACTCAAGGCCGGCCCGCGTGCTGATCATGCAGCCCACCCCGACCCGCGAGGAGCGCCGTGAGCAGCACCGACACCCTGACCGTCGAACTCAGCATGACCGTCTCCGAGGCGACGATCTTCACCTTCCCCGTCCAGCTCCGCGTGCCCGCCGACCTGGTAGACGAGCACGACGACGAGTACCCCGCCCTGGCGGCCTGGCTGAACGAAAACCGCGAGCTGTGGATGGACGCCATCGACCCCAGCAAGCACATGCAGGACACCCAGGAACTCGACGTGATCTTCGTGGACGTCCACGGCATCGACCCCGACCCGAGCGCAGGACACAAGGCCCCCACGACCGGCACTGTCCACCCCACCTCGGGAGAACCGAAGCCCGGGGAGGAAGGGAACACCCATGCGCCGCCGCTCCCGTAACACCGGCCCGACCACGTCGATGCGCGCCCTGGTCTACCAGCGCGACGGCCACCGCTGCGTCCGGTGCGGCACCAGCCAGAGCCTGACGATCCAGCACCGCACCAACAGGGCGATGGGCGGCAGCACCGACCCCGCGATCAACCAGGCGCCCAACCTGCTGACCGCCTGCCAGCAGTGCAACATGCACTTCGAGGCGCAGCCCGCCGAGGCGTACGCCAACGGCTGGAAGGTCCGCAGGCCCGCCAACCCGGCGCACATCCCCGTCCTCTACGTCGGCGGGGAACTGCGCAGCCTGGAGCCCGACGGCACCAGCCGCGACCTTGGCCGGCCCAAGCTGCGCGCCCTGGTCGCCGCCGGGGCAGTCCAGTGACCTCAGTGGCCGGGCTGCCGTGCATCCGCGAAGCACACCCCGACGGGGAGTGCCCCCGGCACCAGCTCTGCCCGACCTGCGGTGAGTCCACCTGGGACTGCACCTGCCCCTGCCACCACGAACCGGCCGCCCGCCCGGCCCCCTGAGAGAGCATCCCGTGCCCGAGACCAACCCGCCGCCGACCCCGGCCGCGTCCACCACGACGCGCGACCGGGTGGAGACAGCCATCCGGTGCGCCCTGGCGTTCGGTGCCGACCCGGCCGACCTGGCCGCCACGATCACCGACGTCTTCGGTCGCGCGTCGGCCGAACTTGACCAGGTGAAGGCGGAGCTCGCGGTGCTGCGCGTCGGTGAGGAGCAGCCCCACGACGAGCGACTCCCGGTCACCCCGGCACAGTGGCTCTGGTACCTCAACCGCGCCACCCCGGACCAGCGACTGGAGGCGGCTCACCAGGCGATCGAGGCCGCGGAAGCGGTGTACGAGTGCCAGCTCGCCGACCATGGCGGCCAGGTCGCCCGCGTTCCGGCGCTCCAGCGGCGCCTGAGCAGCGCGGAGGAGGAGCTGAGCACGCTGCACGCCCAGCTCCGGCAGGCCCAGGCGCAGCGCGACGAGGCGATCAGGTTCATCGCCGCGCTGGCTGGCCAGGTACCCGCCTTCCGCGTACCGCTGGCGTACCGGCCCGACCCCGGCGACCCGATCGAGATCGTGTTCCTGCGCGTCGGCGGGCAGCTGCTCCAGTGGTGCATCGAAGCCCAGCATGAGGAGCTGTTCGCGCACGTGGAGAAGCCCCCGAGCGGGGACGGCGAGCAGTGGCTCCACCGGCTGCGGTGCTCCACCCCCGAGGCCCTGCGGACCTGGGCGGCAAGCAGCCAGTGCGCGGCCCTCTGCTGCTCCCCGGGGCCGGCCACACAGTGCCTCTGCGGCCCGCCGCCGAAGGAACGGCGATGACCCTGCTGGCCGCCCTGATTCTGCTGACCTGGGCGCTCGGCATCATCGTCGGCGCGGCCGCGCTGCCCCACCTGATCCGCCACGACATCCGGCTGACGCTCGCGTTCGAGTACCAGCCGGTCGCGGTCGGCCTGCTGCTGTCCGCCGGGGTGGCGTTCTGGCCGGCTGCTCTCGGGGCCGCCGTGCTGAGCGCAGCGGTCGGACGCCCCGCCCGCTGACCCAGCCCGCCCTGCCGTTCCCACCGACCAAGGAGACCTCCGTGCCCGCTGTCCGCCTCGCCGCTCGGGTCGCCGCGGCCGTTGCCGTCGCGGCTGTCGCCGCCGTTCAGCCTCCCGCGCAGCCCCTCACCGCCGATCAGCGGCTCGTGGCCGCACTCCCGGCCGCCGTGACCGCGCCCGCGCCCGGCTACGACCGGGACCTCTTCGGCGCGTGGGCCGACCTGGACGGCGACGGCTGCGACTCCCGACAAGCCGTACTGCTGCGCACCCTCGAAGAGCAGGTGACCGCCCCCGACCGGCCGACCGAGTGCACCATCGTCCTGTCCGGCACGCTCCAGGACCCGTACACCGGCACCCGGGCGGCCGTCGCGGCCTCACACGTCGACATCGACCACCGGGTGGCGCTGCGCGACGCCTGGGAGTCCGGGGCGAGCACCTGGACCGAGGAGTGGCGCCGGGACTTCGCCAACGACGAAGACAACCTGCTGCCCACCCTGCCCGGGGTGAACCGCTCCAAGGGCGCGCGGGGCCCCGACCAATGGGCGCCGGGCGGCGGGAAGGCCGCCGAGTGCGCGTACGCGGCCGGCTACGCCCACACCAAGGCCCGGTGGGAGCTCGGGGTCACCGACGCGCAGCGCGCGGCCCTGATTCGGCTGCTGAACGGCTGCTGACCCGCTGGGCGTTTCGTGCGGTACAGTTGTGTTGTTCGGTGATGGGGATTCCCCAGCCGCGTACCCCTGTACCGCGACTGCCCCGTGAGGTGAGCACCCATGGTTCGACCCAAGTTCATATACCCGGCCCGCCCTGACTTCGATGAGGCGCGGGCCAAGGCCGGTGCCGAGGTCACCGCCGAGCTCGGCAAGCTCGCCCGGCCGGACGACCGGGCCCGCCGCGCCGGTGAGATCGTCGCCGCCGCCGACGAGGTGATCGCGGAGCACCAGTCGAAGCGTGACGCCGCCGCGCTGTCCCTGTGGGCGTACGAGGGGCACCGCACCCGAGGGCTCGAACTGTCGATGGGCATCACCCGGCCCACGTTCAACAAGATTCAGTGGGCCGCCCTCGACACCACCAGGCCGCCCGAGCCCGGCCCGGAGCGGATCGCCGCCGCGCGGGCCGCCGGGATCGAGGAGCTCGACGTCGACCAGGCGCTCACCGACCTCCCGCAGCACGGCATGCAGGTTGAGCAGGCCCGCGCTCGCCGGGCCGTCGCCGTGGACTTCCGCAACACCGCGATCATGGCGCTGATCGAGGAGCCGTACAGCATGGACTACCCCGACATCGCCGCCCTGGCCAGCATCGACAGTGTCATCACGGTCGGCACCATCGTGAAGCGGATCCGCGACGCCGCCGCCAAGCAGCAGCAGGTGTAACGCTTCCGCCGCCCTCGGAGTACAAGGGGGTGTGAGCAGCCTCCACAGCCGCTCACACCCCCTCCGCTGCTCCCGGGCACCCCCACCCGCCCGGGAGCAGCACCCGGCCACCCCAGGGCCGGACTCCACCAGCGGGGCCGGGGCGACGTAGGTGCCGCCCGGCCCCGCTCCCACGTCCGGAGCGCACCGCGCCGTGGCTCGCTCCATGCCTACAGGCACGAGATCAGGACCGCCGCCGGCAGCAGCCCGAGCAGGACGTGCACAGCCTGATCGACGTGCGCCGCGCCGCCCGCCTGGAGGAAGTCGCGCTGCCCGGTGTGCTCCATCCACCACCGGATCATCCACCTGCGGTCGATCAGGCTGTGGCTGGCGCCCACCCACGCCAGGCCGAACGCGGCGGCCGCCGGCGCCGGGTGCACCTCGGGCAACACCTGCCCGACGATCAGCAGCACCGAGGCGGTGATCACCACGTGGGTGAAGGCGTGGGTCAGGTTGGCGATCCAGCCGCGCACCGTCCGGTCAGCCTTGTGCAGGGCCTGATGGTCGGTCTGGCCGGGGTAGTCCGCTGCCCAATGACAGGTCAGCAGGATGACGAAGATGTCCGCGAACATGCGGTTGCTCCTTGGTGATCAAGACGAACCGGCCGTTGCCCGGCCAGGCCGGGCGGGCGCCCAGGGCATGAAGAAGGCCGCCCCCGGGACGGGGACGGCCTAGTGATGCAGTACGAGGTGCTCGGAGAGCACGCGATGGTGAAGGAGTGCACAACCCGGTGCTGACGTGCACCGGAGCGGCCGGACCGCGCGACGCAAGGCGGCCGCGCCGGTCACAGTGCCCGGCATGTCGACCACCGCCGCGCCGCTGCGCACCGCCACCGCCGATGTCCTGGCGGAAGCAGGGCGCAGCACCGGCCAGGGCGTGAGGTCGAAGGACGCCGCCAACGTCGCCGACCTGCTGCTGCGCGCACCTGTGGCGGCCCGCCGGGCCACGGTGAAGACCCTGGGGGCCAGGGAGCTCGGCTACGTCGTCCGGGAAGTTCGCCGCGAGCAGGGCACCCTCTACGGCCTGTGGGCCGACACCCCGTCAGGGTTCACCGAGGACGTCCTCGGAGAGACGATCTGGTCGAAGCAGCGGGACGTCCTGGACGCGGTGGTCAACCACAAGCGGGTTGCCGTCCCGGCCGGGTTCGGCGTCGGCAAGACGTGGTTGGCCGGCCGCCTGGTCGCGTGGATGGGCTGCGTCAACCCGCCCGGCACCGCGGTCATCGTGACCACGGCGACGCGGTTTCGGCAGGTCCGCAACCAGTTGTGGCCGCACATCAGGAAGGTGATCGCCCGCGGCAACCTTCCCGGCTGGTGCGACACCGTGCAGTGGAAGATCCCGGACGTCTGGGGCAACGCCGTGGTGGTCGCCTACGGCTTCACGGCGCCCGAGACCGACGAAGCCGCGATGCAGGGCATCCACGGCACGCCGAAATTGCTCATCGTGGTGGACGAGGCCGGCGGTATCGCTCGCACCATCGGCAACGGCACCAACAACCTGCTGACGGGCGACGCCCGGATGTTGGCCATCGGCAACCCGCCGGCTGACGACCCCCGCTCGTGGTTCGAGCTGCTGTGCAACGAGGGCGACGACCCCGAGGAGCCGACCACCACAACGATACCGATCCGGGTCCTCGACTCGCCGGCGATCACCCTGGAGCGCGTCCCGTACTGCCGGGACTGCCCGCCCGGCGGCGTCAAGCACTCCCTTGCTGAGCACCTGCCGAACATGGACTGGGTGAACCGCACCGTCCGCGAGTACGGCGAGGATCACCCGTACGTCCAGGCCAAGGTCCACGCCCGCTTCCCGAAGGGCGGCAGCTCCAAGGCGATCCCGCTGGCCTGGATCGAAGCCGCCCAGGACTCCGATGATCCGGAAGGACGGGAGTGGGTCCGGCTCGATCAGCTCGGCCTGGTCGGCGAGACCGCGACCCACACGGTGCGCCGCGGCTCCTGGGTCCGCCTCGGAATCGACGTCGCGGCCGACGGCGGCGACGAGGTCACCATCTACCGGGTCGTCGGCGACGCCCTGGAGCAGCGTCACGCCTCCAGCGGCCAGATCAACATCAACCAGGTCGACGTCGCCGAACGGGCCCTGGAGGAGATCCTTCGGGCGCAGCGCCTGGCGGCCGCGCTCGGCAGTCGTGCCCCGGTCCGGGTCAAGGTCGACCGCAACGGCCTGGGCCACGGCGTCACCAGCATGCTGGAACGGTGGGGCGAGGAAGGCCGGCACGACGCCGAGATCGTCGGCGTGATGGTCAGCGAGAATATTGACGCGGACCGCGAGGACCCGGCGCAGCTGATGCGTCCGTACCGCAAGCGCGACGAGATGTGGCTGGCCGGCCGTGCGCTGCTCCAGCCCGACCCGGCCACCGGCCAGGGCAAGCTACGCCTTCGGGTCGACCACAACTGCGCTGTGCAGCTCTCCTCCCCGAACATGTCCACCAACAGCACCGGCGCCTCGGTGGTCGAGTCGAAGAAGTCGATGAGGGCTCGCGGCGTCTCCAGCCCGGACCGGGCCGACGGTGCGCTGATGGCGCTGTACGAGCCCGAAGACCTCTTCGGTCACCGCCGGGTGGGTCTGCTCAACTAGAGAGCCGCTGGTCGCAGGTCTCTGTTTGCCGGGTTCGAGCAGTGGAGAGCCGTCTAGGACAGCGTTGCGAGATGGTGACGGCCGCCGGGGCGAGCTCGGCAGGTCGTTGGTTGCCGGAGTGACCGGACGTCAACTGCGGTACCTTCGCAACGTATGCGAGAAACGGAGTCCAGCATGCCCCAACACGTGGAGCAGACGGGCGAGCGGATCGCCCGATTCCGCAAACTGCGCCAGATCACACAGCAAGGTCTCGCCACCGAAGCGGCCATCTCCTACAGCACCCTGACCAAGGTCGAACAGGGCGTGATTCCTGCGAGCCCCACGGTCCTCGGCGCCGTGGCGCGAGCGCTGCGGGTCCAGGTCGTGGAGCTGACCGGCCAGCCATATCTGACGGAGCTCCAGCAAGACGAGCTCGACGTTCTGATCCAGCCCATCCGGGAGGCCATGGACGTCTACGACCTCGGGGCGGATCCCGACGTGCGCCCCCGCTCGATCGCTGAACTGCACGCAGAAGCAGAGGAGTTGTGCGAGAGAGTCCGTGCCACCGATCTCAAGTGGGCCGCTGCGGGGCTCCCGGCCCTGATGCTGGAGGCCACTGCCGCGGCCTACCTGGACCCGAGCGACGCCGCCTGGCGGGTTCTGGCGTCGACGTACCGGACCGCCTACGACGTCACCAGCAAGCTCGGCTACCCCGACCTGTGCATGATCGCTCTCGATCGGCTGGAGTGGGCGGCGCAGCGCGCCAGCGACCCGATCCTGGCCGGAGCGAGGCAGTACTTCCGCACGCTCGCCTACACCAGGACAGGTCAGGTCGCGACAGGCCGGCGGCTCATCGCCAGCGGCCTGGACTACCTGATGCAGGCGCCGGCCGGCCGAGTGCGCGACGCTGTCACCGGGCAGCTTCACCTGGGGGCCGCGGTGATCGCCGCGAGGTCTGGTGACGGCAGCGCTGCGGGCCAGCACATCGCGGAGGCTCGCCGCTTCGCTGCCCTCACCGGCCCGGCGGAGACGGTGCACTGGCTGTCCTTCGGGCCGACGAACGTCGAGGTGCACAACGTCGGGATCCTCGCGGACCAGGAACGGCACGACGAAGCCGTCGAAGCTGCTCGAGCAGTCGTAGTCCCGGACGGCTGGGCACGGTCACGAGCATCCGCGCACCTTGCGGAGGTCGCCAGGTCCCAGCTCCTTACCGGCAAGGCCGACAAGGCGTTGCAGGGGTTGATGCGCGCCCGGGAGATGGCACCGCAGCAGATGCGCTACCACCCGATGGTGCGTGACACGATCGCTGGCCTGCTCTCCGCGCGGCGCTCCTCTCCGCGCAGCCTCAACAACCTGGCTGCGTGGGCCGGAATCTAACGACTAATCAGTGATCTGGATACGGTCGGGACTATCAAGAATGATTGATAGTTCCGACCGTTTCCGTTGGACACACTCGTAACTGTCCGCAGTTCGGCAATTACGAGGGGATGATCATGAAGTCCAGCGCCAACGCGCCGCAGCCAGCTCGACCGCCGCTCCGGCGAACCGCTGGCGACATCCAGCGCCGCCGCCACCTGCACGACGCCGCCGCCGGCCTTCTCGGGTGGACCCTCCCCGTCACCGGCCCCGCCGTGGAGCGTCGAGCGCAGCAGCGCTGACGTCCTCCTAGCCCTGCTCGTCCTCAATGAGGCCCGCACGGGCCGATGTCATGCCCATGTGGAGGGCTCATGAGTGCACTGAACGCCCCTGAGCAGCCGCCCGCGGACGGTGACTACCGACTCACGCCGGTACCGCTGGCCACCTGGGAGGTGAAGCTCGGCGACCAGGCCGTGCCGGCCACCCGCCGGCAGCTGACCGAACTGATCGCGAATCGCGCCCTGCCGCTCGACCGGACCGCGTGCTACGACGCCAAGGTCTGCCTCAGCGAGTTGCTGACCAACGCCAACCGGCACGCCGGCGGTGCGCTCGAGGTCAGGGTCCACTGGACCGGGACCGGCGGGCTGCTGGTAGAGGTCGTGGACGGCAGCCTGGTGCTCCCCGAGGTCAGCAAGGCCAGCCAGACCAGCACCACCGGCCGCGGCCTGTTCCTGGTCGAGGAGCTGGCCACGGCCTGGGGCTGGGAACCGACCGGGGCGGGCAAGAAGGTGTGGTTCGAGATCGGGTCGAAGCCGACCATCTCCGAGGACCGCCGATTCGGTGTGCTGGTCGCACGGAACCGGCAGCTGGTCCACGCCGCACCGGCGACCGCGCCGAGCAGCGGAGGCAGTGCGGAGGCGCCAATACACGCCCCCGTACGGGCACTGCCCCGGCGCGTGCCCGGCCAGTCCCTGAACAGCTGGCCCGAGCTCGCCAGCGCCTGAACCAGGAGCTGCCCACCCGAACGCTGGGCAGCTCCCCACCAACCCCCGGCGGCCGGCCGCGGCTCGGCCCGGCCGCCGGGCCCTGCACCGCCGCTCGCACGGGCGGGCCGACAGCGGCGGTGCACCCCTCGGTGAGCAGCAGATGCGGCTCCCGAGGCGTGTCGGTCTCCCGCATCCCCCGGTGGGAGACCGACACCCATCAACAGCACGGTGACAACGGAGAGTTGGAGAAGGTGAACGTCACAGCGACCAGCCCGGCCGCGGACCTGACCGTGGTCGAACAGGCACTTCGTAAGGCGGCCAGCGCCGAAGGGTTCGACCCTGCCGGCGCGGTGCTGCTCTCGGCCGGCCGCACACACGTCTTCCGCCTTCCTCGAGCCGTCTGGAAGGGCAGCACCGGGGTGGTGGTCAAGGTCCACCGCAAGGGGAGCAGCCGGGCAGCTGCGCAGCACTGTGCCATCGCCTACTGGGCCCGCTCCGAAGGCGTGCTGACGCCCAGGCCGCTGCGCCGGCAGCCGGTCCCAGCTCACGGCCACCCCGTGTCGTTCTGGGAAGACCTCGGCGACGGCCAACCGGCATCGCCCGAGCAGCTCGCTGACGTGCTGAACGACCTGCACTCCCTCCCGGTGCCACCGCCCTTCCTGGGCGTCCCCGTCTACCAGCCGCTCACCGATCTGCACGTCCGGGTCCGGACCCTCCCGCGAACCCTGGTGAAGCCCGCCATCCAGTCCCACCTGCTTCACGAGCTCGGCATCCTCGGGCACTGGTGGAACGAGGTGCGCTGGCCGACCAGGCCGGGCGTCATCCACGCGGGCCTGAGCCCCCGAGAGATCCGGGCTGGCACGAGCGGGCCCGCCGTTCTGGACCTGGCCGACCTGGCCGTCGGTCAGCCGATGGTGGACCTGACCGCCGTGGCTGTGCAGCACGAGCTCTACACGGAGGACGACCCGTTCTCGGATGTCCAGGACGAGGCGGAGGCCGCCTACCAGGCGTTCTGTCGGGCCTACGGAGTCGACGTCACCTCTTATGCCGGAGGCCGGCCCCACCGGATGCTCCGCTGGCTACACGTACTCGACGGCTGCATCGCCGCCTTCGAACGAGCCGCTACCGCCGAGACGTGGAAGGTCGAGGCCGACTACCGGCTGAGCTGCGTTCAGGGCCAGGAAGGCAGCTTCCCGTGGCATTGGAGGACTCTGACGGAGATGGTGGGGGCCGCACGGTGACCACCACCGTTCACCACGGCGTGAGCTGGCTCGCCTCCGCCTGCGCCCGGCCCAGCGTGGCGCTGTCAGGGTGGGCCAGCGGCGGACTCGCTGAGGTCCCCATCGGCCCCCTGTTCGATGTCGTGCGCGTCATCGAGAGCGTCGCTCAACCCGTGTTGGAACGCTTGCGGGCGGCTGGCGCGCCGGTTGGCCCGGTACTGATGTGCGAACCGCGCAGCACCTGGGAGTTCTTGGTCGAACCCCAGTCACTGGACCAGGTCGGGCCCCTGCTCGGCGCCATCGCCGTCACTGCCGGACCGCGGGCCCTGCTGCGTTGTCCCCGCCCCGGCGCCGTCCGCCCGATCAACGGCCGGTCCTGGCTGGTCTGGCCCGCTGCTACCGGCGCTTTGACCCACGGCGCCGACTTGGTGGCCGAACTGCGCCCCCAGGGGGACCGCCCGTGACCACCCTGAGCAAGCCCACCGTCGTCCCCTACGTCAGCTCGTGGCGCACCGAGCGTGAACACAACCCGACGCTGGTGTTCACCGCCGCCGGCATCCGGTACGAGGATGAGGGCCCCGGCGACCGGGACAACCGCGGCGTGCTGTGGGTCCGGCAGGAGCAGCGGCGAGGACAGGGCACTCCGGACTACGGCGGGATCAACGCGGCCCGTCAGCGCCGCTGCATGAGCCGCTTCCTCTGCCAGGTCTGCGCCGGTTCGCCGTCCATCACCGCCGACGGCATGCTCTTCGTGATCTTCAACCAGCGCGAACCGGGCTGGGATGACTGGCCGGAACGAATGGGCACCACTCACCCGCCGCTGTGCACGGGCTGCGCGCGTAAGGCCGCCCAGCAGTGCCACGCCTTCGCGAAGGGGTTCACCGCCGTCCGGTCGCGGAGCCCGGCCGTCGCCGGGGTGATGGGCGTGGTCTTCGACCCCGCCCGGCTGGTCTCGTCCCCGGAGCGCGTCGTCCAGTACGACCAGCCGGACGTCCTGCGGTGGACGGTGGCGAACCAGCTTGTGGCGATCCTCCTTGACTGCACCGCCATCGAGGACCTGGACGCCGACTTGGACAAGGCCGACCGGAACGCTGCCCCGATCCGCGACTGACGAAAGGTCTGGACCCTCGTGAGCTTTCCCCTCCCGCAGCTGGCCTCCGCGCTCCTTGGGCAGAGCAACGACGTACGCGACATCCCAGACGTTCCCGACTTCGCCGTGAGCGGGTGGCTGGCGACAGTCACCGAGCAGGTGCTCGCCCTGCTCGCTACCGCCAGCCCCGTCACAGGCGCGCCCGGCTCGTTCACCACCCAGGGCTACACCCACCTGTTGCTGCACGACGCCTTGCCCGGCGGCGCCACGGCCTACCTACGGCTGCCGGCCGGGAACCTCACCACCCCCCGGCCTCTCACCGACACCACCGTCGTCGTCACCCTCGCCGGCAACGTGATCCTCGAGTCCTACCGCCACCAGCAGGACGTGGACGACAACGCCCCGCAGTACCGCCACCACTTCGGCCCGGAGAACGTCTTCGCCTGCCACGCCGGAGGGATCTGCACCACCGAGAGCACCGGGGACTCCGTGCAACTGCTCCTGGCCCGCAGCAGGCTGACGCCGGCCGGGATGGCGCTGACCCCCGGCCAGTACGCCGACGCGGTTGCCGATGCCCGCGCCCTGCTCGGCGGTGCGGCGTGAGGTTCCCCGCGAACTGGCTCGACCAGGTTCCCGCCATGAACGCCAGCGCCGGCCTACGCGACTTCGGCCAGGCCGCCGCCGCAGTCCTGGACCGGCTCGCCAGCGACCGCCGACTGCTCGGCCGGCTCGTCGCCGAGATCGAGCACGACCCCGAGCGGCTCGAGGCCAGCCGGGTCACCCTGCTGCTCAACCGCCTCTCGCTCTACCGGGCCAACGAACGAGGGTTCGAGATCCGGGTGAACATGAACCCGCGGCACGCCAACCAGCTCGTCCCGCACGACCACGCCTACAACTTCGCCGTCCACGTCCTGGCCGGCGGTTACGTCCACGTGATGCGTCGCCGGACCGATTCCTGGACCGGCGAGTTCACCAGCGCGGACCTGGTGCCCAGCGTCGTCACCGTAGAACGGCCCGGCTCCACCTACACGCTCGGGCACCCGATGGTGCACCAGGCCGTGATGCTGCCCGGCACCGTCAGCCTCTTCCTTCGCGGCCCGCGCCTCAAGACCCGCTCGCACGCCGCCACCGACCTTCTCCCCGGTCGCGACACCTGGCCGGCCCCGGCCGAGTCGGGCGCCGTCCCCGTGCACTCCCGCCCGGCGAGCCGGGACGAGTACATGGCGATGCGCAGCCAGCTCGTCCGCCAGGGTCTCATCGGCTGACCAGGAAGGACACCGCCGTGCCCAGAGCACCGCCGCTACCCGGCCGGGGCACCATCAGCCGATCCGGTCACCCAGCACGCCCGCGACCCGGCAAGCTAGGGGCCAACCAGAGCCCCGAAGCAAGGAGCGCGCACCATGAGCACCGTTCTGACGGTCGATCACCCCGCCTGGCAAGCAGCCAGCCCCGAAGCGCCGCCGGCGCGCCTGGTGCGCAGCGGCGACGGCTTGTGGCTGACCGGCTGGGGGCTGGACGGGCTCACGCTGGCGTGCGTCGAGGGGGCGGAGGACAGCAAGCCGAACGTGGTCGCCACCCACGCCAGCGGCTGGGCAGAGACGGTTCCGGCCGACCTCGCCGCGGGCCTGTCCGGTCTCGGGACGACGCTGCGTCTGGCGAATCCGTGGCTGTGGGACGCGGTGACCACCGCGATCCTGCGGCAGGTGATCCATGCCAGCGCTGCCCGGGAGCGCTACCGCACCTGGTGCCGGACCTACGGCACCGGCGTGGACACCGAGCACGGGCCCCGGTTCGTCGCCCCGGACCCGCGCCGGGTGCTCGAACTGACCGACGGCGACTTCGCGGCCGTCAAGGCGACGTTCAACCAGACCGCGTTGCGGGCGGCCGCCACCGCCTACCTCCAGCACGGCGACGCCTGGAGCAGCCTGTCGGCCGGACCGTTGGCGCAGGAGCTGATGAGCGTGCCGAAGATCGGCCCGTGGACTGCGGCGGCCGCCGCCGCGGACTTCACCGGCGACTTCGCGTTCTACCCGCACAACGACCTCGCGGTCCGCACCTGGGCCGTCCGGATCGCCCCGGGCCACGACTGGCCGCCGCTCAAGAAGGGCGCGTTCGAGTCGTACTGGCGGAGCCTGGCCGGCTGCGCCGACGGGGCGCTGCACACCCTGACCCTGACCACACTCACCTGGGGGGCACATGCCCGTACAGACCAGCACGGAGGCACCACGGCACGACCTTGACCTGATCGCGGGGGCCGATCGGGGCCGCATCCTGGACGCGCTGTTCGTCAACGCGCCGCTGCGCGACTACGACAAGCGTCCTCGGGTCAACGACTACACGCTGCCGGTCCTGGGGATGGCGTACATCGCCACCTACGCCAAGCAGCAGGGCTTCAACGTCGGCGTGCTGGACGCCGAGGCGCACGGGCTCGGCATCCAGCGCACCGCGGAGATCATCAACACGCTCCGGCCCCGGTGGGCCGCGTTCAACCTGCTCGCCCCGACCTACAGCATCTCCGCCCGGATCGCCGACCTTCTCGACCCGCACATCATGCTGATGGCCGGCGGCCACCACGCCAAGGCCGCCCCCGTCGATGTCCTCAACGACCCGCGGTTCCGCAACCTCGCGGCCCTGGTCATCGGCGAGGGCGAGACCCGGGTCGCGCAGTTACTGGCCGACCACCGCCGCCGCGCCGACCTGCCGAAGGTGATGTGGCGGGACCGGATGCTCGACCGGATCGTCACCGGTATCCACCGCGGCAACCCCGACCAGTGGCTGTCGCCGGACATCGATGCGCTGCCGTTCGTCGGGCGTGAGTTCCTGCCCCAGGACCCCTACTTGGCCGGCGATGGCCGCAGGGAAGCCAATCTGGTGTGCTCGCGGGGGTGCCCGTACGAGTGCACGTTCTGTGGCGCCGCCGCCAGCAAGAACCCCGAGGTGCGGATCCGGGCCCGCGATCCGTTCAACATCATCGCCGAGATGGAGCAGCTGCGCGCCGACCACGGGGTGACCGCGTTCCGGGCCGTCGATGACCTCTTCCTCGGGGCCCGCAGGGTGATCCACCCGATGACGAAGGCGTTCACCAGCGCGGGGATCGGGGACTGGGCGGTGTGGGACGCCACCGGTCGGATCAACGTCCTCGATCGGGAAGACGAGGCCATGCTGGGCACCCTGGTGAGCTGCGGCCTGCGGGAGGTTGCGCTCGGCATCGAGTCCGGTTCCGACCGGATCCTGGAGGCGATGGACAAGCGGATCACCGCCGCCATGACCGAGCGGGTGACCCGCCGGCTCCTGGCTCAGGGCGTCAACGTGAAGGGCTACTTCATCCTCGGGTTCCCGGGTGAGTCCCGGGCCGACGCCGAGGCGACGATCCGGCACATCCGTGACCTGTGGGACCTGTCCGACCGCCACCCGGGTACCTTCCGCGCCTCGGTGTTCACCTTCCGTCCCTACCCGGGCTCCCCGGTGTGGGACCAGCTGGTGAAGGACGGCTTCGACCCGGTCCGGATGCAGACCTACAGCGACGTAGACCTCACCGACCAGGGCGCGGACGAGGCGATGCGCGGCCGCGACGAGTTCAACTTCACCACGGGCCTCCAGTTCGGCGAACTGTCGCAGGACGAGCTGAACCAGCACCTGGCCGACCTGTCCCGGCAGCAGTTCGAGCGCAGCCAGGCGGTGGCAGCATGACGGCGAAGCCCGGCGTGTTCATCACGGTCGACGGGCCCGGCGGTTCCGGCAAGTCCACCGCCATCCCCCACATCGTCACGGCGCTGGAGGCGGCCGGCCACACCGTCCACGCCGCCACCCAGCCCTCCAGGAACACCTTCGGCACGGTCGTGCGCCAGGTGGCCAACGAGATGACGGGGACGGCGCTCGCCCTGGCGGTGGCCGCCGACCGCCACCATGCCTTGGCCACCGAGATCCGGCCCAAGCGCGAGGTCGGCCACACCGTGCTCCTCGACCGCTACCTGCCCTCCACCCTGGTCCTCCAGCGCGTCGACGGCGTCGCTCTCGACCTCCTGCTGGCCATCAACCAGGGCATCGACGTCCCGGACCTGTCGGTCATCCTCACCGCCACCGAGGACACCATCCTGCGCCGCCTGGCCCACCGCGGCACCCGGCACCGCTTCGAGCTGGACGCGGCCAGCACCCGCCGAGAGCTCGAGCTGTACCGGGAGGCGATCCCGGTCCTGGAGCAGCTCGGCTTCCCCGTGCTGCTGATCGACACCACCGACCTCACCCCGGAGGGTGTAGCCGAGCGGATCGCCAGCGCCGCCCCCGAACCCGCCCCTACCTTCAACAGCACTGTTGTCCAGCCGAGTTAGAGAGAACCATGAACCAGACCACCGACACCCCTGCCCGCCCGATCGTGGACGTGCACGTCCTCGTCCGCGACGGCGAGAAGCTCCTCCTGACCCAGCGCGCCGTGTACGGGCGCGGCCAATGGCACGCACCGTCCGGCAAGGCCGACAAGCCCGGCGAAACCCTGGCCGAGGCCGCCGCCCGCGAGCTCCAGGAGGAGGTCGGCCTCAGCGTCGACCCGGCCGACCTGGTGCTCCTGCACACGGTGATCCACCACCAGGGCGACGGCACCCCCGACCGCTACGGGCTCTTCTACGAGGCCCACGGTTGGACCGGCGAGCCGGAGAACCGCGAGCCCGAGAAGTGCATGGACGTGCGCTGGTTCGCCGAGCACGAACTCCCCGAGGACCTGATCCCGTACCCGGGCGCCGGCATCCACGGCGCCCTGACCAACCCGGGCGGCCACACCTTCCACGGCTGGCCCGAGCAGTAGCACCTAGCACCGTGGGCGGGCCCGGCCGGGCCCGCCCACACCCATGCAACCGGAGGCGATCATCAGCACCATCACCCTGGCCGTCATGAACGGTGAGCACGACTTCGGCGGTCACGGCACCCCGGCGTGGAACCGCGTCTACACCTGGCTGAACGACGAGATCCGCCCGGACATCCTGCTGCTCCAGGAAGCCACCCACGCCCGCAAGGACGGGCGCCGCGGCTTCTACGCCGCGAAGAACAAGCTCGGGATGAACGGCTTCCTCGCCGAGGCATCCACCCTGGAGAGCCCGAACCCACCGGCCGTCCTGGTCCGGCCGTCCAAGCTCACGATCGTGGCCGAGTACCCGCAGCTCACCAACTGGTGGCACCCCGCCGCCCAAGGCCGAGTGACCCGCGCCGGCCACAGCGGCGGCCCGGAACTGTCGTTGGCCTCGGTCCACCTCTGCTGCCACTCGCCGACCTACCGGCTCGGCGAAGCCGAACTGGCGATCCGCTGGGGCAAGACGGGCCAGCAGCTCGAGGACCCCAACGACCCGAACAGCCGGCGACTGCTGACGACGGACCCGTGCATCATCGGAGGCGACTTCAACAGCTACAGCTCCTCGCCCCACGAACTCGCTCCGCTCCCCGACCTGGTGAACATCGCGGACAAGCACCACACCGTTCACCGGACGCTCCCGGACCGGACCACCCCCGACACGCGACCGTGGGACACCCTCACCACCGCCGGCTACACCGACCTCGCCCTCCACGCCTACCTCGCACTCAAGCAGGCCGGCGCCATGAGCGGCACCTCCCACCGGCGAACCGACCAGGGAGCCGACCCCGCGCTCGGGCAGCAGTCGTCCCGCATCGACTTCGGCTTCGCCAACGGCGCCATCCCGAAGTCGCTCATCTCTGCCGACGTGATCACGGACCCCATGCGCGACACCGACCACAAGCTGCTGCTGTACGTCTTCGATGAGGAGAGTTTCTGGGACTCGGTCGAGGAGACCGTCCGGCCCCGTCCTGCGGCCGCCTGACTCCGGGCCGGGTGGCCGGGCACAATCAGCCGCCCGGCCACCCGGGTCACCGCCCGGAAAGCAGCTCCGACAACGTAGGGCGAGTCAGACCGAGCCTCTTCGCCGCCCGGCTGTGCGCCCCCCGGTCCGGCCCTTCGTGCTCCACCACTCGCTGCGCCGCGATGCCCCGCTGGGTCCTGACGTCGGTGGACACGGCGCCGTGGAGCAGCTTGATGACGGTCTTGCCCGTCTCCACGAGCGCGGCCGCCGACTCCACCGAGGCGTCCGCGGGGAGGCCGAGGGCTGCGACCAGCGCGCGGGCGTGGCGGGCGGCCAGCAGGGCAGGGGGAAGCCGGTCATCGAAGGTGGCTCGGGCACGGTAGGCGGCCTGAGCGGCTTCCAACTCGGTCAACTCGGTCAGCGCTCCCTGCGGGTCGCTCCAGAGGTACCGACCCATCTGGGTGAGGAGCAGCGAGCCGTCTGTGCTCAAGACGGTGGCCAGGGCGAGATCGACGGCCCAGGCCTCCGCCCACTCGTACGCTGGCCCGGTGACCACCCGTACGGTGCTCCGGCTTCCGGTGGCTCCGGGGACCTGCCAGTCCGCAGGTGCGCCCGGCTGCGGCGGGGTGAGGAGGCTGGACAGGGGGTCACCGGCGGCCAGCCGGTCGTGCACAGCTTCCGCGTCGAACGCGACCAGACCGTCGCGGGACCTGTCCGTCGGCCGGGGCTGGATCCTCCAGCCGTCCGGGCCCAACAGCAGACAGGTGGTGGCCGCGCGCTCGGCCGGCGCGGCAGCGAGTTCGCGGATCAGGTTCTCCGTGAGAGCTAGGTGCACAACCATCTCCATAATGTTCGGGGCGCCCCGAACATTAGCAAACAGGCCCCAGAACCCCAACCACCCGGTATCGTCCAAGGCGGGGTAGCACGCGGCTGCCTGTCATCCATGCCGGACTCGTGCCCACGCCTCCGGCCAGCGATCAAGGCCAACGCCGACCGCGGATTGCTCACCGCCGTCCCGCTCACCCGGCCGGCGCGGGCGTGGGACGCGCGGCCAGGAAGACGCCGACGATGACTGACCCCCGCAAGCCCCAGATCAAGGCCCGAATGAAGGCGCGGCCCGGCGAGACCTACATGCAGGCCCGCCGCCGCCTCACCGCCGCCGCAGACTCGAGCACCTGGACCGTGCAGACCGCCGGGTTCCACTTCTCCACCAGCCTGCCGACCGAACCGGACCCCGCCTTCTCGGCGGCACCGGAGCTGCTCCTCGCCGCAGTCGTCGCCAACAGCGCCCAGGTCCTCACCCGGGAAGCCACCGGCGAGGAGTACCCGGCCTGGGCCGACGTCGTCGTGCTGCGCCCGCAGCGCCCGGCCCGCCCCGACGAGGCCCCGCCCGGCTGGTACCCAGCGGAAGCGTTCGTCGCGGTCCGCGCCCGCCGGCCCTGGGACGAGCTGGACGAGGACGAGCAGGTCATCACGGACGCCTACCGGGCTGCTCGTGAGGCGGTCGCTCGACTGTGGCCGGATCTCCCCGACGAGTGGACGCCGGCAGCGATGAACCTCACCACCGTGGCTGGCCTCCGCGGGTGGACGGATGCCGACCTCCAGCGCCTCGCCCTGAACCCGCTCGGTCGGTCCTCCACCGTGGGCGCCGAACCGTCCCTGCTTCCGGAAGTGGCCTGACCGTTGGGGCGGATCGGGGGTGCTCCCCCGATCCGCCCCCGCCGTTGAGGAGCATCCGACCGGAAACCGGCGGCTGTACTCTCCGTAACCAGGTGCTACAGGTTGTCGGTCCGCAGGACTACCGTCCTGACCATGGAGACCTCGTTGCCAACCGTCCCGGCGGTACGGGTCTGTCCCGACACCGCCGGCCACCCCGGACTCAACGGCGCTGCGGTCCAGTGGGTGACCACCGGCCTGTGGGACGCCCTGACCGCCCTCGCCATCGGACTTGACCCGAACCTGACCCGTGACGAGGACCAGGCCGTCGCCACAGCCCTGCGCCTGGTCCTCTCGCCCGCCTACGACACTGCGGAGGCGGGCGAGCCGTCCGGCCTGCTCTACGTCACCCCGCCGGTGGCTGAGCTTCGGCACCGGCCTGTCTGGGTGGTGCGCGATCAGTTCGGCGGTCCGCTCACCGCCCGGTTCCCCACCGACCCCTGGCCGATTCAGGTGCGCGCCGACCAACCGGCCGAGTCGAGTCGAACGTCGGCCGACTCCAGGCCCGGCCCCCGAACGAGCAGCCGGCCCCCCTCCGGCAGCGCCGGCGGACGGTCACGGGGCACGCTGCGCACGGGAACGCCGAGCGCGATGGACCAGACCGACCAGGCGTAGACCGCGGCCGCCGCCGGGCCGACCGCGCCCGAGGTGGTGAAGTTGAGCTCCAACCGGGGCTTGCCGTCGACCTGGTGAGGGATGAGCAGTCCCGATCCTGGCCCGGTCGTCACCGCGTGCCATTGGTGCGGGTCCTGATCGTGGCCGGGGCCTGGGTGCACGACCAGGTCGGCGATCCGCCGCTGGACCTCATCCACGTCGGCGTCGGCGATCTGTACGTCGATGGTCCCGGCCGAGAGGACATCGCTCTCCAGGGCCTCGGGCCCGGCCACCTGGTCGAGGAGAACGGTCGGCGGCAGCTCGGAGCCGGCGTCGACCACGATGGCGGTGAGGTAGCTGGTCACGATGACTCCGTGGGCTGGTCGGGGGCCGTCCACCGGCCCAGGTCGTTCGAACCGTCAGTTCGGTATACCCGCACGCTGCGGTGCGTCAGTTCGAGGATCGACGGTTCCGGTGCGACGGTCAGGGCCCGGCGGCGGCTGGAGCTGCTCTTGCGCGGCGGCGGAGCTGGCTGGCGTGGCTGGAGCGCTGGCAGGCGTTCGACCAGGACGGTCAGGTAGCCGAGCGACTCCAGGAACTCGGCGAGCTCCCGAGCGCCGGCCATCCAGGCCACCGCGGGATCCTGCTGCGGCTCGACGTCGTCCTCGCCAGCCCACCGGTGCCGGCGTGGTGGGTTGGGGTAGAACCGCAGGTCGACGCAGAGCGTCGCCCCCGGCGGCCACTCGTCGGGGTGAACAGAGTCGACGCACGAGAACGGGGATTCGTGCGGGCGCTGCCAGGGCGGGGACGGCGGATGCAGCCGGTGGTCTTTCAGGTCCCCGGCGACGGTGGCCACGCAGGCGTACAGGTTGTAGCCGCGCGGGTAGGGCGTGCGGGGTGGGTCCGGTAATCCGGTGTAGTGCTGGCGGTCGATCGTGTGGGGCCAGACGCTGGCCAGGTGCCGCTTCACGGGCTCAGTGTGGCGCAGCGGGACCTGTTCGGGGGCGGGTTCTGGTGGGTTGTCGGCCTAGGTGACGAAGGGGCTGGGGGAGGCGGCCAACCCGTCGGTGGTGAGGGTGGTGGCGAGGTGGTCGAGGAGGGGGTCGGTGGCGGCGACGGCTCGCAGGATGTCCCGGGGGGTGTTGTGGCTGTCGAGCCGGCGGCCGCGGCCGCTGGTGATCAGCGGCCCGGCCTCCTCGGTGCTGTACGGGGGCGCGTAGATCCGGTGCGGCAGGTACTCCCGGATCGCGCGGGCGACCGGTGGCGGGACCTCGCGCAGCTCGGTGCCGCCACCTTTCAGGCTGACCTTGGCGGTGACGCGGTGCTGCTCGCGGATCAGCTCGGGAAGGTCGAGGTCGACGGCCTGGTGGGCGCGCAGCTTCATCCCGAGGACCAGGTACCCAAGGGCGCGGGCCCGTTCCGGCAAGATGCCGTCGTAGCGGTCCAGTGCGGAGATGTAGATGGTGACCTCTGCCGGCGTGAGCGGGGCCCGGCCGGGGGGCAGGCCGTCCACAGCAGGGCGCAGTCCGACCGGCACCGGGTTGACGAGGGTGGGGTCGAACTCGTCCCGGGCGTGGCCATAGAAGCCGCGCAGCACGGAGATTCGCCAGGCTTCGGTCCGGAGGGCATCGGGGGCGGACGCCCAGGCGCGGGCCTTCGCGGTGGTCGGCTTCCAGACTGCGGGGCCGATGTGGCTGATCCAGTCGAGGATGGCGCGCTCGTAGTCCCCGCGGGTTCGCTCGCCGTAGGGCTTGTTGTCGAGCCAGTGGGCGAGGACTTCGTGGGGGTCGAGGGCGATGGCCATGGGCCACAGGGTGCCACAGTCCGAGACGAGAGATCAGGGTCCTGCGAATCGGGGTGAGAACACCAGAAATCCACTTGGGATAACAGCCCTACCCCGCTCTCAACCTTCCTGGCGCCTTCCGTATCACCGTTCGGAAGGTGACGCGAGGGGCGCGCGCCCGGCCGCCCGGAGAATGGCTGATGTCAGCGGCTGTTATCCCAAGTGATCAGAGGGCCCGGAGCCGGAGCCCACACCGCGCCGGGCCCTCTACATCGAGTACTCCGAAGCGCCTTCCGGTGTTACACCCACTGCATCGGCACCCGAGGCGGCCGGGATGAGCGCGGGCTACTCCTCCTCGGCGAGAGCTCGGACGAACAGTTGGCGGCAGCCCGGCCGCCGGCAGCGCGCGTTGGAGTGGACCTCGGCGGCGGCCTCGTTGAGCGAAGTGTCGATCGCGATCCGGCGCGGGTCGCACGCGGCCGCAGCCAGGCGCTCGCCGCCGGCGACGTTGTACTCGTGGGACATGACGACGATGTGCCGGGCCTTGATCGAGTACACGTCCGGGCATGAGACGAACGTGGCATCGCGGTAGCCGCCCACGAGCTTGCCGCCACTGAGCAGCGGGGCACCATGCGGAATCGTGGCCGGCGGGTCATCGAAGTCTTCGCACTCGACCGGGTCGGGGCGCTTCCCCATGATCGAACTCCTTGGGCAGGAAATAGTGAGCCGGGGCGGAAGGCGCCTTAGCCAGGACTGCCGGCGGCGGGCTTGGCCGGGCCGCGGCCGCGGCGCTTGGTCCGGTTGGTGAAGTACTCGAGCACCAGCTCGTAGGGGACCGTTCGCGCGTTGCCCACCGCCCCGTAGTCCTGCTCCGTGAGCGTCCACTCCGGATCGGTCCGGGCCAGTTTGCGAAGGCCTTCGGCCGTCATGCTGCGCACCACTCCTTCCTTCGCGAGGCGTTCGGCGGCTTGGGCGAATGAGAGCATCGTCCGCTCTCCCCCCTCCGTCGACCTGCCTGTAGGCATGCCTCCATCCTCTCTGAATAGTTGCGTGTCTCGCAACTATTCCTTACGCTCGTGCCGGAAACGGAACAACCCCGGTCGGTGGTAGCGACACCACCGACCGGGGACCTTGCCCAACGGGGCCGGACCGCGAGGCAACGCGGGTCGGCCCCCACCACCGGAGAGCGACCTCCCATGGCCATGAGCCCCGGCCGGCGACGCCGGACCGAGACCCACACCCGCATCATCCCGCACACCATCAGCGGCAAGACCCACCACGTCCCGGACGAGTACGAGGTCGAGGTACTTCCCGTGCCCCGGGACTGGGACCAGATCGTCCTAACGATCGCTACCGCCACGGCGGTGGCGGTCGGGATCGGCTGCATCCTCTGGTCCACCAACTCGATCGGCACGCTGCTGAGCGCAGCCGCGAGCGCGGCGGTCGCCTACCCCGTCGCGGGCAGCTTCGACCTGCTGTGGATCACCTGCCACGCAGTGGAGTGGCTGGCCCGGTTCGAGCCGGAGAAGGCCCGCAGGGCCCGCCGCGGCGGGCGGCTCAGCCTGCTCGTGGCGATGAGTGCGCTCGTGGCCGAGGGCGTCGTCAACGGGCACCCGGTTGCCGGCATCGTCGGCGCGTTCATCTCCGCCAGCGTCAAGGGTGTCTGGTCCCTCGTGCTGTCCCTGCACGCCTACCCGCTGGACAACCTCACCTTGGGCTGGGTCCGCCGCGAGAAATCGGAGGTCGGCGGCCTGCTCGCGCTGGCGGCAGCCCGACGCCGACTCGCCCGCTCGCATGCGCAGCTCGCCGCGTACGACAACGTCCTCTCCGTCGGCCAGGACAACGGCGGGCCCGGTCCGGACCAGCCGTCCGGACAACCGTCTCCCCTGTCCGGACCGGCGGACATGCTGTCCGCTGACGTCCGTTCCGCAGTGGAGAAGGCCCTGGCGCTCCTGCCCGGGTCCACCGCGGAGGAGGTCGTTCAGCAACTCGCCCTGGCAGGCCTGCCGGTCTCGGCGGACAGTGTCCGCGCGGTCGCCGAGCAGCTGGAGGACGAGCAGGACAACGTCCTGTCCTTCCCGCGCGAGCGGCCGACGGTGACCGCAGCCGTCCGCGGCTTCGTGAAGGAGTCCGGACAGACCGACCTCGACGTCGTGTTCGCGGCCGTGCGCCTGGTCCACCCCAGCGCGAAGCGGGACACGGTCCGCAAGGCGCTGGAGCGCGCGCCGGGCGCCTCCAGCGCCCCGGCGACTACCGGGGCCACCCCGTGAAGGCCGTTGCCCTGTCGGGCGCGGTTATCGCCTTCGCGGGCCCGAGCGTGCTCGCCTTCGCTGGCCTGTACCGGCTGAGCGACCCGGCCCGCCGGTCCACCCTCCGGTGGGCCGGCGGAAGCGTCCTGGCCTTCTACTTCCTGTCCCTCGTCTTCCTCGCCTGGAGGTGACCCTGTGACCGATCTGATAGCCAAGCGAACCGACCAGCGGGTCATCACCCCGACGCAGGTCATCCCGGGGCCCCGCAGTGAGCCGGACATCCCGATCGCCGTCGACCGGACGCCCGAGCCGGAACCGGAGGTTGAGCAGCCGGACCTTTTCCGGACGGTTCGCCGGAGCATGCTCTTCTTCTGGTCGGAGGACGGGCCGCAGCCGCGGACCGACACCCCGCCTGCCACGGAGCAGCCGGAGCCGGAAGAGCAGCAGACCGAGCCCGCCCCGGGCCCCGCCGACTCGGAGCCGGAAGAGACCGTCCCCGCTGAGTCCGAGGAGCCATCGCTCCGGGGCCCTGCTCCCGACCGCCAGAAGCCGGCGTCCCCGGGCGCGAACCCTGCGCCGGAGCAGCCGGCCGAGCCGACGCTCACGGGTCTTCCCGAGGCCCTGCGGCCGACACCGCCGGGGACGCCGCGCGGGTGGCACCCGGCCCGGGTCCGCTGGGCCGCGAAGTGGGTGCTGCCGGGCATGGTCGGCGCCTACGCCGGCTGGACCGGCCACACCCGGGCCGCGCTCGACTGGTTCGCCGGAGACGGCATCCACTCGGCGATCGACCTGGTGCCGGTCGGCGTCGCGGCCCTGATCGCCTGGAAGACCCGCAAGTGGCGCCCGGCCGTCGCCTGGATCCTGCGGATCCCGCTCGGCACTGCGGTGTTCGCCGCCCTCCTCCCCTCAACGCCCCTCTCACCGGAGACCCAGATGATCACCCTCGCTGACCCGCCCACCACCGATCTCGGCGGGACCGGATGGGGTGCCATCACCGTTGGTGGCCTCGCCGCACTGGCCACCTGGATCATGTGGCTGCTGCTTAAGGGCAAGAAGGGCAAAGGCGGCGGCCTGAACCCGGAGGTGGACAAGAAGCTGTCGTGGGAGTTCCTGGCCGCCGGCGGCTTCATCACCGGGAACCTGTACGCCGCGGCGGGGTGGAATGCGGTGGCGCTGCTGATCAACGGCCTGACCAAGCAGGCGGCCGCCGCTTGGGGCTCCGGGATCGTGGCTTTGGGCATTACGGCCTGGATCATCCTGCGGCAGCACAGCCGGTGGGGAGCGGCGATCCTCGGGTTGAGCGCGGCGGTCCTCTACAACACGGCCGGCGACTGGTTCTCGTTCGGCTCGATCGGTGTCGTGTGGCTGGTCGAGGCGATCCAGGGGATGGCCTGAGATGGCGGTGTCGACCGGCGCGGTGTCGCGCGGTCGTGCGGGAGAGCGAGCGGCCAGGATCGGGCGCTCGCTCTCCCGGGCGTTCCGGGCGGCGCGGCCGTACGTAATCGGCCTTCACGGCATCAGGTCCCTGCTCGCCGGCTCGTGGGTCCTGATGTGTCGGATCGCGCGGTGGGTCCGGGTCGGGGGCTTCATCGAGGTCTTCGCCCCGGCCCGCGCGAAGCGGAGGAAGGAGGCGCAGCAGCTGGAGAAGAAGCAGGCGGCGGCCCCGGCCCCCGGCGCGCGCCGGGGCAAGAAGGCGAGGAGGGACGCTGAGCGGCCGGCCGCTGCCCGGCGGCAGGATCAGGCTCAGGAAGGCGACGACTGGGAGCCGCCCGGGTGGCTGCTGAGGTCTGGCGGCCTCCTCTTCATGGCCTACCTGGTGGTGTACCTGACCTGGTCCGTGCTGGTCTGGTCGATGTCGGCGGTCGGGGTGTGCTGGTGCGTTCTGGCGTGGATGTGCAGCCCGCCGATGGCCGTCTCGCCCAGGGGAGCGCCCTCCAACACTGTCCCGCCGGAAGCGGAATCGGTCGTCAACGAATCATCGGGGGAGCAGCTCCCGCTGACGGCCGAGCAGATCGCGGACCGGTTCCGGCTCTGCGTTGAGCACGCCGTCGCTGCCCGCTGGGCGGAGAACATCCGGGGGAGGCGCCAAGGTGTCCACGTCGAGGACCTGTTGGCGGAGCTCCGGGCGAGCGGGCAGATCAGCAGCCCCCGCTGGGACACCGAGGCCCTGGCCGGGTACCTGCGCGCGCTCGGCATCCCCGTCCGCGACCCGCTGTCACTGACAGTGAACGGCAAGAAGTTCAACCGCGTGGGTATCCACCATGACGACCTGGCCAAGCACCTGGGCCGCTTCCCTCGCCTTCCCCCGCACTCGGTCCCCGACCTCACCCCGACCGATGAAGAGTTCGAGCGTCCCGCCGGCCCACCCCCAGCCCCTGGCCCGCACGACCGGGAAGAGGTGCTCCAGACCACCTGACAGGCCACCTCCAGGAGCGGCAGAATCACGGGCAGAGAGGCCTTCACCAGGAGGCCTCTCCCCCACTCTCCTTGGGCCGGTCAACCAGCCTGCCCAACTGCCCTACCGTTCCCCTGACCTGCACTTTTGGAGGGCTCCCTACCGCGCCCTACCGCCCTGGTAGGGGTGGCCTACCGAGACGGAGAGGACTGTTCCGTGCGATACGTCTACCGCTGCGACACCTGCCGCGAGTCCTCCACGCCGACCTCCGGCCGGCTCATCGAGGCTGTTCGCGACCAGCACCGGAGCGTCGCGCACCCCGGCATGGTGCCCGACGGGGAGTCCATCACCCCTGTCTCGGGCGGAACGGTACCCGTCACCCGCGGGCAGGTGCTCGCCGTCGGCCTGGTGCTCGCCCTGCTGCTGTTCTCGGCGTGCGAGCGGATCGGATTCTGATCGCCAGCCGCTACCCTCTGTAACGTCGCACGGGGGCCGGTCAGCCGAGCGAGGCCGCGAACAGGCCCGCCTCCGCCTCCGCCTTCGTCAGGTTGATCTTCCCGCGGTGGCTGATCTCGACCTGGTAGAACTCCGGCCCCTTCGGCACGCCAGAGACACTCACCGGGAAGTCGCACCCGTCCAGGCCCTTGGGGGCGCCGGCGCCCAGGTTGCCGGTGGCCAAGACCTTGCCGGCCGCGTCGTACACGGTCACCGAGGCACCCTTGGCGATGTCGCTGTACCCGCTTCCGCCGGCGCAGCCGCCGCTCGCGCTCCCAGGCACGGAGCCGTTCTTGAGGGACAGGGAGCCAGTGAGCGAGAAGGCCTCGGGGGTGGCCGGGCTGGTGCTCGACAGGCTCCATGCCAAGCCGACCACTCCCGCACCGGCCAGGAAGCCGAGTCCGCTGGCGGCGAGCCAGATCGGTATCCGTACGGCAGGCACACGCTTGGGTGCCCGGTCCGTGGTGTCGGTCGGCGGGTCGGTTGGAGCAGCGGGCGGTGGGGTGGTGTCGGTCTGTTCAGCCATGATCACGAGGATTTCAGCCTGCGCGCCCCGGCGGGGCCGAAGGCGTCGAATCGTGATCTTGTCCGGCTTCGGCCCTCCTGTCCGGACAACCATGTGCTGGCGTCCTGGGGCCTTGGCCCGGCTGTCCCCATCACCGCTGTGGCGGTTCGGACAGGTGTCCAGCGGGGCCCGGACCGCGTGCGGACAGCCTCGGACAGGCGGACCGCCTGTCCGGACCAGTGCGGCAGTGTCCGAGGGCTAGAACAGCTGGTTCAGTCCTCGACAGGGACACCGTTGATTCGGGCCCACCTGACAGCCTCGATCCGGTGCACCAGGATTCGGCCGCCGTTGGGTCCGGTCCGGACCGGGTTCGGTCCGGTCGGGGTGCCCACCGCGGCGTACACGCGGGACGTGGACATCTCGGAGAGCTCGGCGAGCTGCTGGACGTTGAACCACTCCTTGCCGTCGGCCTGGGGGTCGATCATCTGCTGCGGCGCCGGCCGGCCGGTACGAATCTGCTCGATGGCTTCGGCTATGACCGCGCTGGCGGTGGTCCCGCGCTCGAGCGCGGTGCGCAGCAGCCACTCCGCCTTCGCGGTGGGCAGCTCCACGGTGAGCTCCATCTTGGCGTCGGTCCGGTCCTTGGCGGCGAGCAGTCCGAGGAGCTGCTGGACCTGGCCCTGGAGCTGGTCCAGCTGCGCGTCGGTGATGTTGCTGGCGTTGAGGCGGGCAGCGGTACCGAGAGTCATGATCGTGATCCTGTCGCCGTCGTGGTGCTGTACCCAGGTGTACGGCGGGTGATCCAGGAGCGTTACACCTGTCCAGGGTTGTCCTGTCAGCGGCGGCAGGTAGGGTGCGTGGCGGTCCCGAGAAAGACCAGGTCGGCGGTCCCGGTGTGAGCAGTACGCCGGGGCCGTCGGTGTTCCCGGTCCGTGCTGGCCGGCCTGCGGAGCCGGTTCACCTGCGGGCCCGGCAGGCCTACGCTGGAGAGCGTGACCACCACCACGGCCGGTACCGGCTCCACCGTCGCGCGCAAGGCCTGCCTGGCCGCGCTCACGGAGCGCGCCGCCGGGGCCGAGTTCGACGCCGAGCAGCGGTGCGACCTGGTGGCCGCCGCCTGGTGGTCCGGCGAACACGACCTTGGGGTCCTCGCGGCCGCCGCCGGCCTGGGCACCGACCACGCGCGGGTGCGCGCCGACCTGGCCGCCCGGGGAATCGGCCCCGAGGGCGCCACCTACGGGCCGCCGCCGCGCCCCCGCTACGCGCCGCTGAACGCGGACGAGGTCCGCGCCCTGGGCGACGTCGCCGACCGGGTGGTGGGGCCAGCGATGCTCACCGCCGAGCCGGAGCCGCTCGCCGAGGTGGCGTGGCACCTGCGCATCGCCCTCGCTCGGCTGGCCACCGGGATCGATCCGGCCGAACCGACCGAGCGGATCACCGAGATGACCCGCGACCTGGTCGACCACCTGCGCGAGGCTCTTGAGCGCGCGCAGACCGCACGGGCCGATCTGCACGGCCGGGCGCAGCTCGCCGCCGAGGCGGACCGGGAGGATGTCGCTCTGGGCGGGGAGCGGGCGGTGGCCACCGGGGCGACGGTGACGTTGACCCTGCCGGTCGGGCACTCGGTGACCGTCACCGTCGCCCAGGTCCCGTACGGGCGGCCGGACGCCGGGTACAGCACCCTGGCCTCCTTCAGCACGCTCGTGAACACCACCGCAGTGCTGGACGGCGTCGAGCACCTGCAACTGCGCGCCGCACTCGACACGATCGCCCAGGTGGTCACCGGCCGGCTCGATCCGCGGGCCGTCGAGGTCCGCTGACGGCCGCATCCCCTGACCGGGTGCGGGCGTGGGACCTGGTATGCAGATGTGAGAAGGTCAGGGCGCCGCCTTCCGGCGAGGGGAGGCGGCACCACGTCTCGTATGCACGCGTGGACTTGAGTGGTAATCCGTGTTAGCCAGTTGCGTGGAGTGACGCTATGCTGTCATCCGTACCTGTAGAGGTATGGGCTAGCGCGCCGAGCCCGAGTCCCGCCGATCCTGCCCGCGACGGGCGGCACAGCGGTCAAGGTGGTAGGAGCCGTCAGTGCTCCCGCACCGCGCGATATTGAACGTCCGTCAGGTCCACCCACCGCCTTGCGCTGATGCTGCGCGCGGGCCCGGGTCGCGGGACCGAGCACCGCGCCGAGAGGCATCACGTGCCCAAGAACAACCGCTCCAAGAAGAAGACCGCCCGCGCGAAGCAGCGGGCCACCGGAGCCCCGTACACCGCCGCCGCCGGCGGATCCGGACACCAGCACCCTGCGCCGGACTTCGGCGTGCTCGACTCCCGCCTGTACGGGGTCACCCGGCAGGTGAGCCTGGCGCCGTCGGCCGCGCTGGTCGGTGCCGCCCGTGCCGGGTGCCGGCCGTGCCAGGACTCCGCGATCCCGGCGCTGGTGGCCGGCGACCGGCTCGTGGTGGCGAACCTGGCCGGGCTGCCGTTCAGCCTGCTGCCCACCCCCGGCCTGATGTCTCCCGCTTCGGTGCAGGTGTGGACGGTCGCTCGCCGAATGCTGGAGGAGGGCCTGGAGGGCCCGGCTCCGGCCGCACCGATGCTCGCCGTGCTGGAGGAGCTGAGCCTGACCGAGGTGCGCGACGTGGTGGAGGACGCTCTCGACCTGTGGGCCGCGCTCGGCGCCACCCCCGGAGAGTTCGCCGCCGCGGCCGCCCCGCCCCCCGAGGACGACCCGCAGCAGGGCCCGCAGGATCCGGAGGACGACCTGCCGGAGGCCACCGATCCCCCCGAGAACCCGTTCACCGGCGAGGGCCTGGTGTTCCTGACCGGCGAGCAGCTGGCCGCGGGGATCCCGCTGCCGATGCTGGTGCAGTCCGCGCTGGGCGGCACCGTGGACGACGAGAGCACCGAGCACGCCCACGACCTTTTCCAGGTCCTGGTCGAGCGCGGGCCAGCCGCCGGCCGGGAGGCCGCTCTCCTCCTGGCCCAGTACGTGCTCTCCACCGGCTACTACGGCACCGGCATGGAGGCGGCCGTGCGCTACTACCGCCAGCAGCCGCCCCCGATGATGACTCAGGCCCCGGCGCTGACGACCCTGCACCTGCTGCTGTCCGCGTTCATCGCCACCGGCCGGCCCGGCGCCGAGAGGATCCTGAGCGACGACCTGACCGGCGCGGAGTTGGACGGCCTGGTGCGCTACCTGTTCTGCATCGCCGCCGGCATGTCCGGCTTCCCCCGCGCCCGCCAGGCCGAGCTGACCGAGGAGCTGTGCGCCGATGCCCGCTGATCCCACCACCGCCGCCGCAGCACAGACCAGCACCGACCCGGCGGACACCGCCCACCTGCGTGCCGGCCGCCGCGTCACCCTGGAGGAGATCGCCGGACACATGTCGAGCGCCGCCGTCCTGCTGCGCCAGCTCGGCCGCGCCGCCGAGACCCCGGCCGTCCCCGTCGAACTCGCCGACCTCATCGACACCCTCAACCGGAGCGCCGACGAGATCGCCCGGGAAGCCGGGACCGTCCAGCGGCTGGCGGCCGCCGCCGACGGCGACCTCCCGCTGGCCGCCGCCTTCGACGACGGCCGGCGCTGGGGAGCCGCCGCCCGCGAAGAGGTCCGCGACACCACCGGCCGCCAGGCCTACCCGCCCGCGGTCGTGCCCACCTACAAGCAGCTGATCATGCTGGCTCAACGCGGGCGCACCGTCCCCGCCGACCACCCCATGCACCGATGGTCGCAGGTCGAGACGACCACGTTCCCCGAGGCCATGGATGGCGTGCACTTCGTAGAGTCCAAGGTCGCCGCCACCCGACGCGCCGCCGAGCGGGAGAAGGCGATCCGCGTCGAGGTGCTGGCGATCGAGTGTGGCAACGACACGTGCGGCCAGGACGCGGGCTCGCCATGTCGCACCAGCACCGGCCGGCTCACCGAGCAGCCTCACAAGGCCCGCCTGGCCGAGGCGACCCGGCGGGTGGACGAGCGCCTGGATACCCTGGGCCCCACCATCACGGTGACCCGCCATGTCTGAACCGCTGCTCCTCGCCCAGATCGCCCGCCGCGCCCACGTCGGCCGGGCCGCCGTCGTCAACTGGCGCCAGCTGCACCACGACTTCCCCGCACCGGTCGGCGGCGACGACGTGCACCCGACGTTCGACGCCGACGCCGTCGACCACTGGCTGCGCGCACACGGCATGGCCGACACCTTCACCCTGCGACCGCCAGGGCCGCCGGCGCTCCTCACGCTGCCCGACGGCACGACCGTGACCCTCCACGCCCCCTGGTTCCGCCGCGACCCCGACCACGGGTTGGCGGAACTCGGCGGAGGAACCCACCGCGACGCCTGGATCCCCCTGGAGAACGCCATCCTCACCCAGGTCCAGGTCGAGGGCGAACCCCCCTTCGCGGTGCGCCGGGCCGGCGCCGACATCACCGACTACCCCGCCCGCTACATCCGCCTGCTCTGGCGGGTCGAGGACGAACACCCGTCGTTCGAACCGCCGTCGTTCTGGCACGCCTCCCGCTGCCGCCCGGTCCCCACCGACGACGTGTGAACGCCTGCTGCCCGGCCGGGCACGCCGGCCGGGCAGCACGTGAACGTTCCCCGGCCCCGGGCGCGCACCGTTGGTCGGGTGGCCCTCGGCCGAAGACCTCCCAAGCAGCGGCGCCGGCGTTGTAGTCTGCCCCTTGGCTGGACACGCACTGCCGCTCGTCGCTGCCCGATCCCCGCCCACGCCGGGGGTGTCCGGGCGTCGTTCGACCAAGGGACTCCAGGGTTCCCGTGCCGCAGGACTCTTCACACCGTGCCGACCGGCGGAAGAGCGTGGGCACCCCGCCGAGGAACCCGAGCACCGTGCCGAAGAAGAACCTGAGCACCTCCGCCAAGCGCGTCCGAGCGGCGCAGCAGGCCCACCCCGACAAGTCGTTCACCGAGCTGCTGCGCGCCGATCTCGCCGCGGCCGCCGGCCACGCCGTTGAGCCCGCCGAGGCTCCGGCCATCCCCGCCACCACCGGAGGTACCCGCATGCCCCTCACCTGGTCCCCCACCACCCTCGTCCGGATCGACTACGACTACGACCGTGCGAACGCCGACCACGCCGGGGACTCCCGGTACGCCGCCTACGTCCGGATGAAGGGCGAGGCCTTCAACTACTGGGGCGACGAGAGCGACCTTGACCCGGCGCGGTTCGCCGGGGAGGCCTGGCGCATCGCCACCGGCCCGGTGATGTCCCCCGGGTTCGTCCGGATCCGCCCCGACCTGACCTCCGTGCGGGTGTACCGGGACGACTACGAGGGTGCCTTGGCGGTCGCGGTGTCGATGCCGCTGTCGCACGGGCATCTCGTGGGTGCGGACCGGTGGCCGTACGACTGGCAGGACTGGGAGCGGGAGCGCTTCTCCTCTGACGACGAGTTCCGGGGCCGGGAAACGCCCGACCTCGTCCAGGACAAGGTGGCGGTGCTGACCAACACCACGGTGCGGCTCACCCTCCCGAAGGCCCATCTCCACGTCCCGACGACGCTGTCCGGACCCGGACTGGTGATGGACGCCACCACCGCGGTGGAGACGTTGGTGGAGCTGGTCAACCAGCACGCCGGCTCGGCGGTCGCCCGCGTCCTGGGCCAGACGGGCTGACCGGCCCCCGTCGGCGGGGCCAGGTGTTCGCCCAGCCCCGCCGACGGCAGTTGAACCAGGTGGATCGGGCCCCGGGCCGGAGCCCGATCCACTACGCTGACCCAGCGGCTGGACACGCACTGCCGCTCGTCGCTGCCCACCCCGCCCACGCCGGGAAGGGCGCCGTACGACCAAGGGGTCCACACCGACGCCCGTGTCGCTTCGCCGTGCCCATCGGGCGGGGAGCGCGTGGGCAGGCCCGCCAGATGCGAGAGCACCGTGACGAAGAAGAACACCTCCCGGGCCGCAGCCCGCGCCCGCCAGGCGCAGCAGGCCGGCTCCACCGCCCCGTACACCGCGCTGCTGCGCGGCACCGCCCAGTCCGGCGGCGGCACGCCGTCGCTTCGGACCCTGCCCGTCGCACTCGGGGTGAGCGCGCCCTGCCGGACCGCAGCGGAACGCCGCGAGTGCGCCCAGGTCGTCGCGGACGCGCTGACGGAGCTCACCGACTTGAACGGGGCCCAGTACCCGGCCACCGCACACGTTCTCGTGCTCACCACCCAGGACGTGCCGGACTTCGTCGTCCTGATGGCCTCGGTGAACGCCCTGCGGGACTGGAGCGGTCCGCACGCCACCGACGAAGCCGTGGACGACATGAAGCGGGCGCTGCTCACCGCGCTGGCTGAGCGCTGGCCGGATGAGGAGCAGTACGCCGTCGGCATCGAGGCGATCGGCAACCACCGGTTCAACGCCGCCAAGCTGACCTTGACGGAGGACCAGGTGCACAGCACCGCCCCTGGGTTCGTGCTCGACCAAGCCGCCGCGCAGCCCACCCGCTCGGCCGTGCAGCTGGCGCCGGTCGTTCGCGGAGGTGAGGGCAAGACCATCGCCATCTCCGACCAGAGCGCGGCCGCGGACGGGCACGGGCGCCACCCGGTCGTAGTCGACGTGGACTCGCAGCCCGACCTGACCGCCTGGTCCGACGCCCAGGAGGAGCCGCCCGGGGGCTGGCCGTATCGGCTGGTCGATGCGCAGTGGCAGGGCTGGCTCACCGCCGGGAACGGCCTCTACCGGGCCTCGTACAGCTTCAAGCGGGAGGGGCTGGAGCAGCCGTGGCCGTATGCGCGGATCGTGGCCGAGCGCGGCCCGGTGCGCCCGGTCAACCACGAGATCGAGGGTGACGACTCCGCCGAGCGTCTGGCCGCGCTGTGGGAGCAGGCCGGCCGCAAGGCGGTCGCGTCCACCCTGGTCGCCCTGTACCGGGCCGAGCAGCGCCTGCCCCGGCTCGTGTTCGGCGGGCCGCACCCGCTGACGTCCGGCCGCGAAGGCAGTTGGGAGTCCGAACGGCTGCTCTCCCTGGCGTGGGAGATCGGCGAGGAGCTGAGCGAGAAGCCCCGGCGCTACGACGAGGCGGTGGCCGAGGGCATCGCCGACATCGTGGAGGGCTGGGTGCGACACCCCGAGTCGTACACCGAAGTCGCCGACCACCTCTCCGTCCTGTTCGGCCGGCACGCCGACCGCGCAGGCGGCTGGAAGGCGGTCGCGGACCAGCAGTTCCAGCCCGGTGCCCGCGTCGGCCAGGGCTCGGACACCGTCTTCGCCGTCGCCACCTGGCTGATGAAGAGCAGCACCGGCTTCGACGCCGACCAGTACCGCTGACCGCGCAGACGATGACCAAGGAGCACGAGAGCATGAGCACCGTCCCCTCGCCGGCGTCCACCGGCGCCGTCGCCCGCGCCTACGAGCGGTTGACCGGGCTGTACGGGCCCAGCGTCCACCGTGAGGCCGCGGCGCTGCTGGACGACCTCTACGAGGCGGCCGCCAAGCACGGCCACGAGCGCACCAGCGCGGACCTGGGCTGGCTGGTCACGGCCGCCACCGAGGCCACCAGCAACAAGTACCGCCACCGCGGGCCCGACCGGTCGCTGGCCGAGCTCCAGCAGCTCACGAAGGCACTCACCGCGGCGTTCACCGACGTCGGTCTGACCCTGGCGCCGTCGGCCGGCCGTACCGGCGCGGCGGTAGAGCCGCTGCCAGGCGGGCCAGTCTGGGGCTGGGACGGGCGCACCGGCCTGGCGGTGGGCATCTACCTCAACGGCGGATGGGACGTGATGGTCAACCAGCCACAGAGCAGGGTGTTCTCCATGTACGCCCCGGCCACCGAGGCTGGCGCACGGGAGGTCGCGGAGATCGTCCGCGGCATCCTCAGCGGGGATCGTCCGGATCCGTTCCGCGGCCGTTGACGGGGGCGGAGTCGCGCATCAGCCGGCCAACCTGGCCAGCACCTGGTCCACACCGCTGACCGTTCGGTGCTTGCTGAACTCGCTGGCGGTGGCCCGGACGAGGTCGACACAGCGTGGTGCGCCGATCCGGTCGGCGATCTCCAGGGCCCGCAGTGCGCAGTCGGCGGCCTGGTCGACCGCGTCGGTGCGCAGCAGGGCTTCGGTCTCGTAGGCGAGGAATACGGCACTGGTCTTCTCCCGGTGGCCGGTCATCGCGGCGACGCCGCGTTCGATCATCGGGAGGGCCTGGGTGTGGTCGCCGAGTTCGGAGAGGCAGCGGCCGGAGTCCACCAGGAGGTCGTCCTCGGTCATCCACCACGCCCAGTCTGGGGCCGGGTCGTCGCTGCGCCGGGCGAAGAACTTCTCGGCGGCGGTGAGATCGGCTCGGCAGGCGGTGGCGTCGCCGAGCGAGGAGAACGCACGGGCGCGGCGCAGGTGGAGCAGGGAGCGAGAGATGGGGTGGTCGGCCTTGGCGAGGGTGCGGGTGAGGGTGTCGCGGGCGGTGGCCGGGTCGCCGAGCCAGGTGGCCTGGTAGGCGAGATCAGAAAGAATCCCGGCGCCGAGTTCGCGGTCGTCGCTCTGGTGTGCGGACTGGGCTGCGGCGTGCCAGAGGCGGGCGGCGGCGGCGTGCTGGCCGTGGTCGAAGCGGAACCAGGCGCAGGTCTTGGCGACGGTGGCGGCCTGGGCGTGCAGACGCATCCCGGTGGCCTCGGTGTAGGTGCCGTGCTCGATCAGGTTGGCGATGGTGGTGAGGTGGGCATCCAGCAGGGTGCCCATGTGCTGGCGCTGCATCGTGGGGAGCATGGTGAGCTGGCGGGTGGTGGTCTCCACCCAGGTGACCAGTTCGGTGTCGACGGCCTGGCCGGCGGGCGGGGTGTGGGCGTGGGCCGGGCTGGTGGCGGCCCACTCGGTGGCGAGGGAGACGATGCCCGCCCCGCCGATCGTGACGAAGCTGCGTCGGTCCATGGCGTGGCTGGCTGCCTCTCTGAGGGCGTGGATCGCGTTGCCGGGGGTGAGCGGGAGGACCGTGTCGAGTCCGGGCAGCCACGCGGGCCAGGTGTCCGGAACGACCACGGCAGCGTCGAAGTCGAACGCCAGGGCGATGAACAGCTGGGCATCCGGATCGGGCCTGACGCCGTGCTCCCACTTCCGGATCCGCTGCCGGTCCGCGCGGCTGGCCATCCCGACTCTGACCGCAGCCGCCTTCACGTGCCGGGCCATGTCGTCCAGCGACCATCCCCGGGCCCTACGCAGGTACTCCAACTGGCTCACGACGAGATCGCCCACCGCTGCACCTCCGTCAGAAGCGTAGCGATACAGGTGAGTTGATCGTCGGCGAAGGCTACACGGGGGCTACAGCAATCGCCTTCCGGCCGATGGTTCGTACTGCTGTACTCGTCACCCCGCGAACCGTAGGGCGCCGTATCGGGCGGCCGGTTCGCCCTGTGACAAGGAGATTCACCATGCAGGTCAACACCCTGACGCGCCGGCTCGACCACTCGGTCCCGGACGTCGCCCCCACCACCGACGTCACGTCCCTGACGCGCCGGCTCGACCACTCGGTCCCGGACGTCGCCCCCACCACCGACGTCACGTCCCTGACGCGCCGCCTGGACCACTCGGTCCCGGACGTCGCCCCCACCACCGACGTCACGATCTGACGTCAGGGCTGAACACGCCCACTGCTTGACGGCATGCGGGTCGGCTCGGGATCAGCAGCTGAGTCGGCCCGCATGCGGCACTACCCCTTCGTCCAGCAAACCGGTGGCTGACGCCCCGTCTCCGCCACCCCATCCACCCCGCTGCACCATCAGCCAAGGAGAGTCCACCGTGCAGACCACCATCGCCACACGCGTAGAGCCTGGCTCGTTCTTCGACCTCGACCGGGCTGACCCGGCGCTGACCCGTCTGCGCGAGGAGGGCACCCACTGGGCGATGCCGTTCGCGCTGATGGAGAACCTGGTTCAGTCGGGGACGCCCTACGCCGAGCACGCCCGCACCCTGCGCAGCGAGGCCGTGAACGTGGCCGGCGCCGCCTTCGACTGGCTCGACGCCGCACTGCCGGTGGAGATCGCGGGCGAGATCAACCTGACGGACTACGAGATCGCCGAGCACACCGACGACCGCCGCACCGCCCTGTCCCAGGCTCTCCAGCGGCTGGCCGCGGTCCACCCCGACGGGTTCGCCCGGGTGCGGGAGTTCGTCCGCAGCCTCCTGTGGGTCGGCCTCAGGCCCGGCGTCCGCACCTCCTCGCTGACCAGTTCCAGCGACCCGGCGCTGCCGTACGTCGTCGTGTTCTCCGACAAGGCCCGGCACCACATCCCGCCGAACACCGTCAGCCCGGAGCCGTCCCCGCTCTTCCTGGCGGAGAACCTGCTGCACGAGGGCACCCACCAGTCAGTCAGCTTCCACGTCCTCCAGCACCAGGTGTTCGCCGACGGGTACTCCTCCCAGACCTCCCCCAAGATCGAGATCGCATGGCGGGCCGGACAGGGCGTCGCCCGTAACCAGTTCTGGGAGATTGACCGGACCTTTCACGCGACCTGCGTGTACAACCAGCTGCTCCGGTTCCGCCGGACCGAACTCGACCGCGACGACCTGAGTGCAGACGAGCGTGCGAGCTTCCAGGCCGCCTACGACGAGGGGCTGCCGGCCGTCCGCTACCTCATGCGCGAACTCGAACTGCTGGGCGAGTACTTCTCCCCGCACGGGGTGGAGCTGCTGGCCGACTTGCGCCGCCAGACCGACCAGCTGTAGGAGAGAGAAGTGCTACAGCACCTCATCACCCAGGACGCGGACCTGCGCATGGTACCCGTCGACCACGCCGAGCTGACCACCGCGGTCAACGATCTCCGTGAGGAACTGCGCAGTCTGCCCGACGGGGCTGATCCCGCCCGGACGCGGGTCCTGTCCAGGTGGATCGGCATCGGCCAGCTGAGCCTGGGCGACCCGCACGGCGCACTCGCGTTCTTGCGGCAGTCCCTCGACCTGGCCACCGCCGGCGGCGACAGCCGAGCGGTCGTCGCCACCGAGCTCAACCTCGGTGACGCGCACCGCTACGCCGGCGAGACGGAGAGCGCCGCCGCGTTCTACCGCCGGGCGCTGGACACCGCCCGGAGCGAGCAGCCGGAGCTCATCGACTTTGCGCTCCAGCACTACGGCAAGCACCTCATGGAACAGGGCGACCTCCCGCATGCCAGCGCCCATCTGCGGGAGGCGCTGCGGCTGCGGATCACCAAGGGCGACACCGGGCTGATCGAGTCCACGCAGGCTGCCCTCGACCGGGTTGAGCGGCTGCTCGCCGATGCTGCCGTGCCAGCGGCCGACCTCGGGGCGCCGGACCAGTGGAGCAGCCGGTGGACATCGTGGCTCCTGTCCCACACCTGCGCCGCCGCTTCAGCTCGGTGGAACGACGACTTCCCCGCCATCCGGGACGCCGTGCGCAGCCTCGTCACGCACCAGCGCGTACAGCCCTGCCACCTCCGCGACCAGCCGTTCGCCGCCGACCTGGTCGCCGCCCTGGCGCAGGAGGCCGAGAAGGCCCTGACGGCCGACGGGTACCTGCACAACGGCAAGCGCAACGCGCCCGTCGGCGACACCGCGAGCACCTTCGCCGCACAGGCCGATCTCGCCGCCGTCGTGGCACGGGCCACCGGCCTGGACGTGGAGCAGCCGCACACCGGCGTCTACATCGCCTATGGGGCGGGTCAGTTCCTCGACTTCCACGTGGACGATCCCGGCTTCGGCGAGGCCAACCTGATCCTGTGCCTGCGGCACGACCGGCCCGCCGCCACCACGGCGAGTTCTACCGTCTTCATCACCGCCGACGGCTACCTCGAATGTGACCTCGCCCCCGGGGACTGCGTCGTGTTCGACGGAGCGCGAACACCACACGGCCGGACGCCGCTGGGCAGCGGCGAGAGCGTCGTCCTCATCAGCTTCGGCTTCCGCGAACGCGCCGGCGCCAGGTCCAGCCGGTCACCGCTTGGTGAAGCACCGTCTGCTCCGCGCGAGTGAACTTCGGGCTGGGGCCAGCCGGGGCCGTGGTCAGGCGTACTCGCTCAGGTCCACGGACGGGACGGTGACCCGGGCCGCCCGGTTGTACAGCTCCCAGCCCGTCGTGGTGAGCCTGGCGACCTGGCGCGTGCCGAGCTCGACCAGGCCGTCGAGCACGTAGTCCCGGACCGGGGTGGTGTGGGCGAGCGGGCGGCCGGGGCGGTTGTCGTCGTGCCATCGGCCGCCGGCCAACCGCAGACGGCCGTGGGCTAGGGCGTCGAGGAGTCGATGGTCTTCTGCCTCGAGCAGCCGGGTGCCGGTGATCCGGACGCCGACGTTGGTGCAGGCCGGGGCGTCGATCTGCTCGGTCTCGTGGCCGGTGCGGTCCAGGATCCGGCGGATGCGGTCGTGGTAGCCGGCTTCGGTCAGCTCGTTGCCCTCGTAGTGGACGTAGCGGCAGCGCACGCTGAGCGGGTCGCCGGCGTTCCAGAGGACGAACCCGGATGTGCGCTTCTTGCACCCCTCGTCCCACCCGGGCGCCTGGTGGGGAAACACGGCGTACGAGGCGAGCAGCTTGGCCACCTTGGCCTGCTGCGGCCGGTAGCGGATCAGCGCGTGCTCGGCTTCGGCCACTTCCCGTGTCCTCTCTCGGCAGGCCCGTCCGCAGCGCCGGGCACGCCCGGCGCTGCGCAGCAGCGTAGGGCCGTGGCGGGGCCAGCCGGGCGGCAGGCCTGTCCGGTTCACCCGATCGGGTGAACCGCGCTAGGTCAGACAGCGCGCGCCGGGACACGGCCCGCTGTAGCAGCGCCGAGCTCCGCTCACGCCCCGCTCGCGTACTTCGCCTCGATCGCCCGGATGGTGTCAAGAGCCGCGCGACGCCGGGCCAGCCGCTCCGTGCGGCCCTCGTCCCGGGCGAGGTATGCGGAGATGACCGCCCCGCACTCCTCGTCGGTCACCGGCTCACCGGCCTCGATCGCGGCAACAGTGCGGGTGAGCAGCACGTGATCCTCGGTAGCCGCCCGCAGGTCCTCGTCCGCCTCCCGCTCGAGAGCTTCCTGGTCGATGTCGGCCGCCGCGATCTCGGCCTCGATCAGCCCGGCGTGCCGCAGTTGCTCTTCCACCACCACCAGGGCGGCGGCCGCCACGACGGCTACCGCGTTCACCGCGTCGAGCTGTGGATTGCGCTGCATGCCCTGCCCAACGACTGCCGCCGTCGCCCGGTCACTGCCCGTACTGAGGCTGCCCCGTCAGTCTCCGGCCGACGCTTCCCAGAGTGTGCGGGCGACGTGTTCAGTGCCGAGTTGGCGGCGGGGCCGGCTGGCGCAGTGCCAGCCGGGGCGGGACGGGCGGTGGGCAAGGATGGTCCAGCCGGCGGCGCGCAGGCTGGCGCCGGTCTCGCCGGCCTGAGTGTAGGTGATCAGCCTGGTGTAGCCAAGGGCCTTCGCCGCACGCCAACTCGCTCCATACAGGACGCTGTTCGCGTTCCTGGTGCCGTCGGTGGCGGTGCGGGTGACCTCGAGCGTCTGGCCGTTGTCGAGGCGGCGGGCGACGGGCCGGCCGACGATGGCAACGGCGCGCAGCACGCCGTGCTGGTCGGCGGCGCCGACGGCGAAGACCATGCCGGGCGGTGGCCGGTGGTGGCGGTGCCAGGTGGCGACGAAGTCGCGGGCGTCCTTGAAGCGGACCGGCACGAGGTGCAGGCGCAAGTCGGGGTCGGTCATCGTCTCCGTCCGGGGTCGGGATGGGGACGATGACCGGTGGCCGCGGCTTGTGTCGCGCCCCCGGGGTGGCGGACGGCAGCCCTCCAGGGGCTGTCTGGCGGCTCGTGGTGTGGCCTTTTCAGCTCGGCCCGTCAGGTGACGAGGTGTTCGCCGCAGGCGGTGTAGAGGTTGACGTGGGAGTAGAAGCGGACGTCGACGTAGTCCTGCATCAGGGTGTCGTCGCCGCGCCAGTTGTAGGCCCCGGCGATGGCGGCCACGGCGTCGACCAGGGCCGCGCAGGGTTCGGAGAGCCGTCGTCGCGTGCGGCCCGGCCCGATCTCCTCGAGGCCGTCGACGGCCCAGTCCAGCGGGACGCCGCGCACCGCGATGTCGATCGCGGAGTTGCCGGTGAACTGGCGGTGCCGCACGGTGATGCGGGTGCCCTTGGGGGCGTCGCGGATCGGGTGGCGGGCGGCCACGGTTCCGTCCTGCTGGCGGGCGCGGGGCAGCGGGGCGCGGGCGGCCCTGATCTCGTCCTTGATCAGGGCGGCGATCTCCCGGCTGGACAGGTCCAGGGTGGCCAGCGCGCTGGAGCCGTAGGTACGACGGTCGGTGGGCAGCAGCCGGGCGGCAGCCGGGGCGTCGAGTGGCCCGTGGCGGGCCTCCATCCGGTCCAACTGCGTCTGCGCGGAGGCGCGTTCACCCTCACTGGCGGCCGGGTCGTCGCGCAGGCGACGAACGGCGGCCGCGCGGGCGGCGACGGTGGGCAGAGAGGGCATCGGCGACCTCGGGCAGGGGATCGATCGGGCAACGGCGTACCGCCCTCATGATGACGGCCGGCTACGACAAGCCGGGCCCGGGACGGGCCCACCGGCGTGCCACGGGGTAGCAAAATGCGTCATCGCAGGTCAACGGATGGAACCTCAAGGAATGCATATCGAAACGATATGCGCATTCGGGCTGAATTTGTTATCGGCCGGATGGTGGCCATAGGATCAGCACCGGCACTGCAATTCAGGAGTACCTGCCCCTCCCCCGTGTACGCGTGAAGATGCGCGCCTCGGGCCACCCGGCCCAAGTGTTCGAAAACCGGAGGGGAGCAGCGTTCCATGGCGGTTCGAACGAAGCCGGGAGACGACGACGAGTCGGACTCCGGCCCGGATGACCAGGGACGCCGCTGGCAGTGGCACATCGCCATTGAGGTCTTGAAGGTGCTGGTGGAGCTGTTCCGCCTGCTCTGAGGCCGGGTGCGGCCGGGGGGTACCAGCCCCCGGCCACGCCCTTAGGTGATGTGGCCGCGTAGCGGTTGCCAGCCGTCCGGTGTTCGCTCTGAGGGGTGAGACCGGACGGCATCACCATGCTTCCCGACAGGTTGACGTCGGAAATATTCAGACCCAGAAGGAAACTATCTGATCGAAGTTAGTTAGGCTTCGGTTCAGATTACTTGCGATCCGGGTGATAATCGCAAGCAGTGCAGGGAGATAAGGTTCTTCATTACTGGTGGCGACAGCAATAAAGACCTTTCGATGACCTAAGTCTAGACCGGGAACTTCGTGAAAGACAAACCCGAGTAGAACAACCTGAAGACTCAGAAGTTCTGTACTTTTTGATGTCGGCGAGTGGCCTTCACGAGTCCTCGCGCCGAGTCCCGGGAACCGTCTGGCGTTCGGTCAGGGGCGCGGGTGGGCCTGGAGGTATTGCTGGACGGAGACGGAGGTGACGCCCCCGTCGGGGTGGCCGTCGAGCTGGCTGGTCCGGGTGAGCAGGTGGACGGCTTCGGCGTCGATGCCGAGCATGGCGCCGGCCACGCTATAGGTGACGGCCTCCGCGGTGGGGTGGCCGGTGCTGGCCGCGGTCGCCCGGCCAAGGGGGGTGGCCCACCAGTCGTCGGGGATGGGAGTGTCCCCGGGGTAGAGGTTGGTCACCAGGTCGAGTACGGCGTCGGCCACCGTCTCGTCGTCGTCCGAGCGCAGTTGAGCGGTGAAGCGCTTCGCGGCCTGGCTCAGGCTCGACCGGACCATGTCGGTGAGGCCCTGGTCGCCGGTCAGCAACTCCAGCCGCCAGGCGAGGAGTTCGAACTCCTGGTAGATCTGCTGATCCAGCGGGTCGATCTCGGCGGCGTCGCTCATCGGGCTCTCCTGGGGCAGGGACATCGGCCCGGCCAGCCTATCGACGGTCGCGGCCGACCGTGGGGCCCTTCGTCGTATCCGGCCGCTGCGGGCCCAGGCCGCGAGCAGTGCACCACGTGATTCACTGATCGCGGTCACGGTCGGTCGGACACCTGTGCGCGTGCGAGGAGGTGACGGACCGGCGGCCGGGCGGGCCGACCACCACCGGGACAGATGGCACGGTGGTCGTCCTCTACACCCGTCCGGGTGCTTATGTCGCTGGCTAAGGTCGTTAGCCTCGTATAATCCCCAATATCAGAAGCTCCTTCTGTGGGAAGCCCTCCCTCAGAACACCCCCGCGCGCGCAGGAGAGCACCGTGACCACGTCGACAGCTCCCGGGACGCCGCTCGGGCGCCTCCTCGACCAGCTCGCCGACTTCGTCCGGGCCCGGATCGCCGAGCGCATCGCCGATCCCGAGTGGCCGGCCGACGACCGCGAGCACTTCGCCCGGCTGCTGCCCAAGCTGGACCAGGTCCTCGCCCATGCCCACGCTACCGGGCCCGGCCAGCAGATCGAGGCTTGGAAGCTGCTGAACGAGATGTCGCTGCTCTGGTACGGCCACGACGACCACCCCGTCAACCCGTGGCTCGAACAGCTCGCGACCAAGGACCCCGACGCCGCGCTACGCCATCTCAGGGACGTCCAGCACCGGGTCGACCGCATGGCAGACTGACCTGCGAACACTCCCGTCCCGCACCGCACTTGGCACACCCGGCAGGAGAATCACGTGGCACCCGAGACCGACACAACTCCACCCCCGACCACCCGGCACTCCGCCCAGCTCGGCGTCGCCGCCGACCTGCTGGAGGTACGCGGCGGACTGGACGGCCTGTTCGCGGACGCGCTGCACGACCTGGTCAACTGCGCGCCCTGCGGCGGGACGGGCGGCGGGACGGTCACCTTCCGCTCCACCACCGAGCCCACGTTCGGATTCGTCACCGCCTTCGCCGAGCTGAGCTGCTCCGACCCGCGCTGTCTGGCGGCTGTGGCCGCCGACCGGCTGGCCGCGCGGGTGCGGAGCACCGCGCCGGGCCCGGAGCGGCTGCGCGCCCTGATCGACATGATCACCCCCCATACCACCCTGGTCGCCGGCCCAGAGCCCACCGAGGTCACCCACATCCACGAGAGCGGCATCCGCGCCGAACTCACTGACGGCGAAGCTGAGTTGGCCATGGAGGCCCGCGCGGAGATGGCCGACGAGTACCCCTGGCACGGCGGTGACGCCGAGCCGCCGGTCACCGTCACCGACGGCGGCCGCGGCTACCTCACCGTCCGCGCCGAGCTCCGGTGCTCCGATCCGCGCTGTCTGGTGCTGCTCCCCGCGATGGAGACCTTCAACGAGCTGGCCATGGTGATCGACCAGGCCCGGCAGTACCGGAAGGACTTGCCGGAGGCGGTCCGCGCCCACCTGGACGAGGCGTACCGGCTGCTGCTGCCACCCCGCTGGCTGTCCGAGGACGGGCCCCTCCCGCTGGAGCAGACACCGCAAGCGGGCCAGCTGCGCACCGTCTGGCGGGCCCGCGAACGGTCCGTCCGGGCCGAACTGCTCGCCTGTACGCAGGCCTTGGAGGTCGGCGCCGTCGCGGCCGAGCAGCCGACCGGGGACCGGCCCGAATCCTGAACCACCACCAACCGCAGCACTGGAAAAGGGAGTTCACCATGGACCGTCGCCGCGTCTGGGGTCGCTGGACGCCGACCGAGGCCACCACCGACGAGCCCGTCACCAACCCGCTGGAGTGGTGGTCCAGCCGGACCGCCGCCGAGCAGGCTCTCCTGGAGCGCCTGGCCCCCACCCCGGGGACCGACCCGGCCCCGCGCGTCGAGCACCTGGCCGACGGCCGCACCATCACCGACGCCCAGTTCTACGGCGGCCACGAGTCCCGGATCTACCTGTACGAGGTGACCGGCGAGCCCGGCGCCGAGCTCACCGTCACCGACGAACCGCACGCGGTAGTGGAGTTCGGCCCCCGCGGCGGCGTCCGCCACCGCGCCCTCACCCCGGGCTGCTCCCGGTGAACGGGCCGGCCACCGGGAGCAGCGACGAAGGGTTCCACGACCATGTGGCCTTCGTCCGCTCCCGCCTGCACGAAGCCCTGGCCCAGCCCGACCAGGACCCCACGGAACAGCAGACGCTCGAGCGCCTGCTCATCCAGGTCCGCGAGATCGCTGACCAGTTGGACGCTACCGTGCCCACCGCCAGCAGGGTTCAGGTGAGGAGCATCGTCACCCTCACCCGGCTTGCTCGACGCTGGGAAGGTCACCCCAACTACCCCGGCATCCGCCGACTGGGTTCGACCGTCACCCACACGGCATACGGAGAGCCCGAACTCACCTCGTTGAAGGAGGCCGTGAAACGGATCGGCTCCTTTGTCACCTCGCGGGCCCGCGAGGAGGAACGCGACACGAGCGCTGGGCTGTTCTCGGAGCTGGGCAATGTCGTGCGCATCGCCGCCGGCGCCGAGGAGGCGGTACTCACTGCGCTGGCTGCCGACCGCCCGGACCTGGCCCGGACCCAGGTGCAGTTCCTGGTCGGTGCAGCCGGGCGGTGGGCACAGCACCCGGAGTTCTCCTCCGAACTCGCCCAGGCCGTTCTCCGGGGGATCAACGAGCTCGCTCGCCACGCCCAGGGCCGCCCGCGTGGCTGAGGACACGGTGCTGGACGCCGAGGTGGTGACCACGGCCGCCGAACTCGAGCTAGCCGCCCGAACACGGCCGCTGGGCCTGGACGTCTCCGGCTTCACCCGGGACACCGTGCTGGTCGCCGGGCGGCCGCTGCCCGCCCCGTTCGTCGCGCCGCAGTACACCGCGGCTGACTACGTGGTGTCCGAGCGCACCGCCCGACTCCTCGAGGAGGCCCGGCCGGCCAACACCAGCCGCAACCGGGACAACCAGGTCAAGCTGTTCCAGCTCTGGTGCGAGGAGCGGGGCCGGGTCGCGCTGCCGTGCACCACCGCGACGCTCTTCGAGTACGTGGGCGACCTGATCCATCGCAAGCTCGACCCGGACACCATCACGGCGTACAAGAGCGCGGTCGTCACCTGGCAGGAGGAAGCGACCCCGGGCAACACCCGGCCCGGCACCCGGCAGGCCACCGCGATCCTCACGGCCTACCGGACGGAGTGGAACCGTACCCACACCGACAAGCAGAGCCCCGCGATCCGCGAGATCGACTTGGAGGAGATGGTCGCGGTCTGCGACGAGCGCGGCCGGCCGGCCGACCTGCGCGACGCCGCCATCTGCTGCCTGGGCTTCCACTTGCTGAGCCGACGGATCGAGCTCGCCAAGCTGATCGTCACCCACGTCACCCTGCACCGCGACGGCATCCACGTCCGCCTGGTCGACCGCAAGACGCATAAGGACGGCTCGGTGTTCGAGGCGTGGATCCCGGCCCGGGACGACGCCCCGCACATCTGCCCGGTCCGCCGGGTGCGGGCCTGGCTGGAGTACGGGCGCCTGATCCATCAGCCCGATGACCAGGCGCTGTTCCGCGCGCTCGACCTGGCCGGCCGATTGGGGGTCCGGCTCACCCCGCAGACCCGGCCCAAGCACCCGGACGGCACCGACAAGAAGGACGAGGAGCTCACCGCCGAGGACTGGACCGAGCTCTCCTTCCTGTCCGGCGAGTCGATCAACAAGTACGTCAAGGCCCTGGCCCGGAAGGCGTTCGCGCGGGTCGCCCACCTCACCGAGGCCCAGCGGGTGGAGCTGGGCTACAACGCGCTGCTCAACGCGAAGACCGCGGGCCGCGTGACCGCCCACGGCCTGCGGGCCGGCGGCGCGACCGAGCTGTACGAGTCCAAGGTGCCCGAGGACACCATCGCCGAGCTCGGCGACTGGGCGAAGGGGTCCGACGCGATGAAGCGGTACTTCCGCAAGATCAAGGTCGCGGGCGAGAACGCATGGGCGGCCGCCCGGCAGGCTCGCGAGGCGGCCCGTGCCGAGGGTGGTCGGCCCGGCGGTGGTGGGTCGCAGCCGGCTGCACGATGATCGGCGCCTTGATCAGCGACGGACACAAGGACGAGCAGCTGGCAGCGTGAGCCTCCTTCGCCTGCTGCTCGTCCTGCGACCTCACCCCGGCGGTCCCGGGCAGCAGACGGGACAGGAGTGCCCATGCAGCCACCCGTTACCGCGGCCCTGAACCGTTGGCATGCTGCCTGGTCGACGCACGAGAGCGCCGCTCAGACAGCCTTCACCGCGGCGTTCCCCGCGCTCAACCGTCCGGCTCCCAAGTGCCCGTGCTTCGGCCCGACCTTGTGCTGGGAAACTGCGGGTGAGGGCTCCGGGAAGGTCTGCCTGGATGATCACGGTCGCGCCACCATCGACTTCGCGGACGTGCCCAAGCAGGTGCTCGGGCATGCGATGACCACCTGCTACGGGGCCGATTGGTTCCAGGAGGGTGCCGGCGGGTTCGCTGCGGCAGAGCCTGGCGCCTACCAGTACGAGGACGAGTCGACGTACGCCGAGTACGCCATCGACGTCAACGCGGACGGCACGGCCGACTTCCGGATCTCCTACGAGCGGGTGGACAACGTCGTGGCCATCCTCGACCTGCTCGAAACCGCGCTCGCCGACCACCGGGGCGGTTCCTGATGGCCGGCGACACCCGGGCCCGGGTCGCGTGGCGGAACGCCCGGGAGCGGGCCGAGCGCCACCGCGAGCGGTGGATCGGCGCTGAGACGGTCGTTGCGCAGCTTCGCACCGGGCCACAGGTTCCCCTCGCCCTGCTGTGCGACGTCCAGGTGCTCGCGGATCGACACGAGGACACCCTGATGCGGGTGGCTAACCTGATCGAGGTGTGGGGCGAGACGGATGAGCCGATCTCGCGGCGCCAGGCCCGACAGGAGCTGATCTCTGCGGTCAACCGGCGCGACGGCCGCGACATCCGTGTGGCCCGGCTTCGCGGTCGCGTGCGGGAGCTCGAGCGGGGCCTGGCCGAAGTCGGCCGGCGTAGCGAGATCGACCGTGCGGAGCGCGGGACGGCGGAGGCTCAGCTCGCGCGGGTCACTGCCGTGCTGGGCCGGGTAGCGGATGCGCCGGTGGTTCGGCCAGAGGTGGACGGCGTCGAGTACGTTTCGGCGGCCGAGCTGCGCGCGCGCCTCAGCCGGGGTGCCGATCTGCGCTGAGACCGGGTACCGGGGCCAGGTGTAACTCTTTTGATCACTGCTCCGTCCTTTCTGGTGGGAGGGGGCCCCTGGTGTGGAGACGGGCGGCCCCGCCGCAGTCCAGCGAGAGGAAGTCCGTGAGCTCGTCTACCTCCACCACGTCCACCACGTCCACCAAGAAGCAGAAGAAGAAGCCGGCAGACCACGAGTGGGTCGTGGCCGCAGAGCTGCCCGTGTCCGCCGATCTCGCCAAGTACGCCGATTTCCGCGGCAGCTTCACCGCGAAGGTGTCGCAGCACGTCACCGCGCTCGAGGTGTACTGCAAGGGCTGCAAGCGTCCCTTCGAGGACGTAGCAGACGAGCCCTGCGCTGCCCACATCGACAACAAGCACCTGATCGGCGGTGACCAGCGCGTTCGGGCCAAGCGCCTGCCCCCGCCGCCGGCCCCGCCTGGCGCCCGGATGATCCCGGGGCACACCTACAGCCGTCGGGGTGTCGAGGCCTACGTCCAGCGTCTGGTCTGAGGAGCGCGCGACGTAAGTACGGCCTGGTGCCTACCTTCCGGCGGGTGACGACTCCTCTGCCCACCCACCCCGCTCCGCAGCAGCAGCAGCTCCCCTTGAGGGAACTGCTCGGGCTGCTCCTGGTCGTCGTCGGAACGGTGGGCCTGACCGTGGTGGCCTTCTGCTTCCACCCTCTGTGCGGTGCTGCGGTGGTCTCGGCGCTCACGGCCGTGACCGGGATGTGGCTTGCCAGTGAGGACGAGAACGCCTGATGGCCCGCCGCTTCGCACCCAATCTGCGGCGCCGCCCGGCGCAAGCCACCCCGCTGCCGGTGGAGACGAAGGCGGCGTCAGCCTGGAACGGCTCTTGGTCATCGCTGCCTGGGGTCACCAGCGTGTACGGCACCGAGGGCCGGGCCGACGGCTGGGATCTCGAGCGGGTTGTCACCGAGGGGTACGAGCAGGGCATCTGGGTCTTCAAGTCGGTGGAGACCATCGCCAACCACCAGGCCCGCCTGCCGTTCGTGATCGGCCGCGGCGAGAAGCCCGGCGAGCTGAGCGAGACCTTGCCCGATCACCCGCTCTACCGACTGCTCAACGGCCAGGCCAACCCGATGGAGACCGGTCGGGTGCTCCGGAAGCGGTTGAGCGCGCAGGTGCTGCTGTCCAAGCGTGGCGCCTTCATCGAGGTGACCCGCAGCCGCCTGGGGACACCGACACGGCTCGACCTGCTGCCACCCGACCGGGTACGGCCCGTGCCGGACCCCGACGGCGACTACATCTCGCACTTCGAGCTGACGACCCGGACCGGCCGGCTGCGGGAGCTGGGGCCCGAACGGGTGTGGTGGGTGCGGGATCCGCACCCCACGGATCCGTTCTCGGGCGTCACGCCGTTGGAGGCGGCGGGCATATCCGTGGATCTGGATCATCTCGCCCGCCTCTACAACGTGACCTTCTTGAAGCGGGACGGCCGGCCGGGCGGCATTGTCAGCGTCGACATGAAGGGCGCCACCGAGCGACAGCTCGACCGGGTCGAGGCCCGCTTCGCGCCGGGGGTCGACCATGCCGGTCAGATCGCGGTGATCGGCACCGGCCCGGGCGGAGCGCAGTTCATCGACACGTCCGCGAAGCCGCGGGATATGGCGTACCGGGACCTCAACCAGACCAGCAAGGAGGAGATCCTCGCGGCGTTCGGGGTCTCGGAGGCGATGTTCGGGAACTCAGCGGGCCGGACCTATGCCAACGCGGAGCAGGACGAATACAACTTCTGGTGCATCACCGAGGTCCCTCACCTGGACCTGATCTCGTCCGGCTTCCTGCCCGGGATCGATGTGGAAGAGGGGTGGAAGCCCTTCATCGACACCTCTTCGGTCGAGGTGCTGGAGCTGCCGCGCCGCGAACGGCTTCGGGTCCTGCGCGAGGAGTGGAGCGCCGGCCTGATCTCGGCCGACGAGTACCGGGAGGCGGCCGGCCGGGACCCGATCGGCAACGCTCAGACGCGCGCGCTCTGGTTCAGCCCACAGAAGGCCCCCGTTCCGGCTCGACCGGAGGACGCTGCCGTGCTCGGCCTGGGTGGTGGACCCGGCGAAGGCCCGCCGCTTCCGGGCGGCGGCCAGCCGCCCGGTGAGGGTCAGCCCGTCGGCGGCCCGGCTGCTGCCGCCGTGGAGGCCGCGCGCTCGACCGGCGCGCCGCTGGCTGGTGGCCAGGCCGCGGATGCGGTCGCGGCCGCCCGAACACAGGAGGCGGACACCGGAGCTACGGCGGCCGCGGCCGTGGCGTCGGCTCGCGCCGTCCAGCAGGACAGTGCCCCCGGGCCGGCCGCTGATGCCGTGAGCTCCGCCCGCGCTGCCTACGAACTCCCCCAGCCCGGCGCAGCGGCGGCAGCCGTCGCCGGGGCGCGCCAGGAAGTGAAGGCACTTCCGCACTCCGCCCGTGAAGAGGGGGGATGGCAGGTCTTCGAGCCGGACGCCGAGCGGCTCGAGGCGGCGGTCGCCGGCGCGGTGGATCTGACGCTGGCCCGTCACGCTGAGGTGGTCGCGGCTCGGCTGCGCTCCCCCAAGATCCGTAAGGGCACGCGGTTCTGGCAGCCCGGCGACTTCACCTCGGACACCCGGGCTGGCGGCGCCCCGATCGACATGCACCGGGTGGTGGCTTCGGACCGATGGGCGCAGGAGATCGTGGAGACGCTGACGCCGCTGGTGCATGACGCCGTGGCGGAGGTGTCGTCAGCCGCCGTGCGAGCGTTGGCCGGGCCTGCGGCTCCGGCGGCAGTCCGGGCGGCGGCGGTTGGTCGGCACACCGTGCTGCTCGATGCTCTCGCCATCGCTGAGGTCGCGGTGCGCCGGTTCCTCCAGGCCTTCGCTGATGAGCTCGATGGGATCCAGGGCCGGGCCGAGACCGTGGATGCCCTGGTGGCCGCCGCGCGTGAGCTGTCCGCAGCGCGGTCGCGCCGCGCTGCGGCCGCCGTCGCGCAGGCCGTGGTCAGTACCGCCCTCAACGGCGCTGCCGAGGTGTCGGCCGCGGCCGCCGGCCCGGGGGTGCTGCGGACTTGGGTGACCCGCCGCGACGACAAGGTGCGGCCCGAGCACCAGGCCGTCGACGGCACCGTTCTGCCGGTGCTGACCGCGTACGACGTCGGCGGATTCCCCATGCGCTACCCAGGCGATCCGATCGCGCCGCCCAGCCTGACCCACAACTGCCGATGCCGGCTGCTCTACAGCTCGGCGAGCCCCGAAGGAGACTGATGAATTCCAATCTGGTGTGGGGCATCTTGCTGTCCACCTGCGCCGCGTACGAGACCTGGGGCCTGCTGAACCGAGCCGAAGGGGACACCTTGTCCGAACGGACTCGGGCCTGGTTCCAGGTGCAGGACAAGCCCGGCCGCGCCCTGTTCACCGTGGGCTGGACCGGCTTCGCGGCCTGGTTCCTGCTGCACATCCTCACGCAGACCATGTAGCCGCCGGCCGCGGGCCGGTCAGCGCGCGACGTTAACCAGCCGCGCTGTGCATGGTCCGCGACATGCACCGCACTGTCACCTCCGCCACCCGCACCCTCGCCTCGCTCATGCAGGCCAAGATCGGCCGCCGGGCGTGGAACCCTGCTCTGCACCCGCGGGACTCCCGCGGCCGGTTCGTTGAGACCGGAGGCATTGCCCGGCTCTGGGGTGGCGGGTTGGCCCGGGTCCTGCGCGCGCTGACCAACGACCGCGTTCAGGTGCAGCGGCTCGACAACGGGCGCCGGGCGGTCCTGCCGGCGAACCGGCTGACGATGGTGGCCCGGCCGGACGGGACCGCGCCCACCCGCAGCAAGGAGAAGGTCGAGCTCGAGGACGAGCGGCGCCACGTCGACCCGAAGCGCGGTGACGGCCTGGAGCAGCACGACAACGGTGACCCGAGTACCCCGGACAAGCCCCATGCCGCCGACGACGACGGTGAGGAGATCCGGGAGCCCAACACCCCGGACTGGCACCCGGCCGAGGAGAAGCCGGACCGGCGATTCGAGTCCGTCTCGGAGGTACGCGACCACTGGGACGGCGACCCGGACCAGTTCACCGCCACCGAGAGCGAGGACGACCGGCTCGCCGAGGCGAGGCGGAACCTGCCGCAGCTGACCCGCACCGCCCAGCTGTCGGAGCACGGCAACTTCGTCGTCGCCGGCAGCGGGAAGAAGTGGGCGGTCTACCACGCCGCCAGCGGCCAGGCCGTGCAGCGCGGCGGCTCCAAGAAGGAGGCGCTGGCCAAGGCGAACGAGCTGGAGGAGCTCGCCGGTGACGACGGGCGACGCTTCAACTGGAACGCCCCGCACGCGGCTGACCGTTTCAAGTCCGACGACGGCCAGGCCGCCGCCATCGCCACCCACCGCCGTCTGCATGCCAGCGGCGACCGGGACGGCTCGGCGGCCGCCGACAAGCGCGAGTCCGCCGGGGGCGAGCAGGCCGGGCGCCAGGACGGACAGAGGGCTGAGGTAGCGTCCCCGGCACAGCCGATCACGAGCAGCGAAGGTGACGATGAATCAGTACGGGCGGATCGCGGAGGCGTACTACAGGACGTACCGGCCGACGGCGACGGCGGAGCTGGGCGCGGAGGCGGAGGAGCACTTCGCGGCGCTCGGCAAGGCGGTGGAGGAGCAGATCGGGGAGACCTGGGAGGACCTGGCCGACGAGACGGAGCCGGCCGAGGATCCGCAGGAGCGGATCGGGCAGATCAACATGGCGAAGCTTCGCGCCAGGGAGATGGCGATGCAGGAGCTGATCTACGACCTGCCGAAGGAGGACGGGACGGAGGATCTGGACATGCCGCGGGTGTCCCTGACCCCGATCACGCGCGGGTAGCTTTCGGGACCTCCGAGCAGGAGGAGAAGGCCCCGACCTGGCGGCCGCCGGCCGACGGTCAGAACCTGGTGCCCGTCACCGTCGTGGCCCGCGCGAAGGCGAACATCGCCGCCCTGCGCATGCTGCGCCGTCTCCAGGAGGAGCAGCGTCCGGCGACCGCCGATGAGCAGGCCGTCCTGGCGCGCTGGTCCGGGTGGGGTGCGACGCCGCAGCTGTTCGTGGACTCCCCCGCCCCGGAGTTCGCCCCGCTCGCGCGGGAGCTGCGCTCGCTGCTGTCCGGCCAGGAGTGGGAGAGCGCGGCAGACAACACGCTCAACGCCCACTACACGGACCCGCAGATCACGCAGGCGATCTGGGGTGCGCTGGAGGATCTGGGCTTCGACGGTGGTGAGGTGTTGGAGCCGGGTGCCGGCTCTGGCAACTTCATCGGCTACGCGCCGCCGGGTGCGCACATGACCGGCGTCGAGTTGGACCCGATCACCGCGGGCATCGCCAAGGCGCTGTACCCGCACGCGGACATCCGCGCGGAGGGCTTTGAGAAGACCCGGGTGCCGGACGGCTCGTTCGACGCGACCGTGGGCAACGTCCCGTTCGGTGCGTACGAAGTCGTGGATTTGCGGCACAACAAGGGCAACCATCGCATCCACAACCACTTCATCCTCAAGAGCTTGGACCTGACCCGGCCGGGCGGCATCGTCGCGGTCGTCACCTCCCGGTACACCATGGACGGCTCGACCGTGCGCGCCGAGGACGCCCGCATGGAGATGGCGCGCAAGGCGGATCTTCTCGGTGCGATCCGGCTGCCGTCGGGTGCGCACCGTCGGGCGGCCGGGACCGATGTCGTCACCGACCTGTTGATCTTTCGCCGGCGGGACGGGGAGAAGGAGTTCAGCAGCGGCCGTGACCGCAAGAAGGCGATCAAGCCGCTGGCGGAGCGCAGCCCCAGCGACCCGCCGATGTGGGTGCACTCCGCTCCGGCGGAGGGTCTGCCCGGCCAGGACCCGAAGGCGCCGGTTGACCCGAGTACCCGGGTGTTCGTCAACCCGTACTTCACCGACAACCCGGACCGGGTCCTCGGTCAGATGGCGGTGGGCCACGGCCTGAACCGCGCGAACGACCTGCGGGTAGACGGGGACGGCCACCTGGCGCCGGCGCTCAACCGGGCGCTCAAGGACGTCGCCGATCGGGCGAAGGCCGATGGACTGGCCTACCGCAAGGACGGCGGCGAGCGTCGGAAGCCGCAGCTGCTGGACGCCGACTCGGATCGCGTGGACGGGCACGTTCAGATCGAGCCGGACGGCACGTTCACTCAGGTCCGCGACGGCCAGGTCCACCAGTTCGACGTGCCGAAGACGCAGGCCGACGAGGCCAGGGCCCTGCTGGGGCTGCGCGACGTCTTCAAGCAGCTGGTGGCCGCCGAGAACGCGCCGGAGAACGACGAGGCGCTGATCGAGCGGCTGCGAGCCGACCTCAAGGCCCGGTATGACGAGTACCACCGCCAGCACGGGGCGATCAACCGGTTCAAGTGGAAGGTCCGCAAGGGCACCGACCCGGAGACCGGCGAGCCGATCGAGAAGGCGATCCGGGAGCGCCCGCAGCGCGGTGGCCTGTTCACCAAGGACCCGACGATGGCGATCGTCAAGGCCCTGGACAGCTACGACGCCGAGACCGACACGACCACCCCCGCGAGCATCTTCACGAAGCGGGCCGGCCGGCACCGGGCGCTCGCCGAGACTGCCGACTCCCCGCAGGACGCCGCCGCCCTGGTGCAGGAGCGCACGGGCTGGCTCGACCTTGACGAGCTCGCCACGGTGATGAAGACCTCCCCCGAGGAGGCGAAGCAGCGCCTGCTGGCCGCCCGCTCCGTGGACCCGGTGACCCAGGAGGAGACGCCGCTCGTCTTCGAGCTGCCGGAGGACGGTGCGCTCGAGATGGCGTCCGACTACCTGTCGGGCAACGTCCGCGCCAAGCTCAACGACGCCACCGCGCTCGCCGGGACCGACCCGCGGTTCCGGATCAACGTCGAGCAGCTCGAGCGGGTGTTGCCCCCGGACATCCCGGCCGGGGAGGTCGACGCACCGCTCGGTGCGTCCTGGCTCGGCGCCGGGCCGGTGCAGGCGTTCCTCAACTCGATCTTGGACGAGCCGGTCAAGGTCGAGTACCAGGGCGGTTCGCTGTGGAAGGTCGAGGCCAGCACCCGGGTCAAGAAGTCGACCGCCGCCACCCAGACGTGGGGGACCGCGGACTACCACACCCCCGCCCTGGTCGAGGCGATCCTCCGCAACCAGAAGATCCAGGTCCGGCGCTACAACAAGGACGGCAGCAGCTACGTCGACGTCGACGCGACCGACCTCGCGAAGACGAAGGCAGAGGAACTGGGCGAGCGGTTCCAGGAGTGGCTGTGGGAGGACCCCAAGCGCGCCGAGGCCATCAAGAAGGCGTACAACGACACCCACAACAACCTCGCGCTGCGGTCCTACGACGGCCAGCGACGCACCATGCCCGGCCTGGCCGAGCACTTCAAGCCGCACGACCACCAGCACGCCGCGGTGGCCCGGATGGTCAACGAGCCGGCGGTGCTGCTCGCGCACGAGGTCGGCGCCGGCAAGACGGCCGAGATGGCCATGGGCGTCATGGAGCTGCGCCGGCTCGGCCTGGTGAACAAGCCGGTCATCGTCGTCCCGGGCCACATGCTCCAGCAGTTCCACGACGAGTTCCTGGAGCTGTACCCGGACGCGAAGCTGCTGGCGGCCGGTTCGGACGACCTGGCGGGGCGCAAGCGCCGCGAGTTCATCGCCCGGGTGGCCGCCACCGACACGGACGCGGTGATCCTCACCCAGCGGGCCTTCGAGTCGATCGACATGCGACCCGAGGTGCAGCTCGCCTACATCAACCGCGAGAAGGAGTCCCTCCAGCGGGCACTCGCCCGCGCCAAGGGCGAGGCGAACGCCGCGAAGGCCGACGCCCCGGCATCGGGCCGTGAGACCCGGATGGTCAAGGAGATCCGCGCCAGGCTCAAGGCCCTCGAAGCGAAGATCACCAAGAAGACGTCCGCACTCAAGGACAAGGCCGGCCTGTCCTTCGAGGACACCGGCATCGACTACGTGGTCGTAGACGAAGCGCACCACTACAAGAACCTGTCCACCAACAGCTCCATCCCGGGTGCCGCAATCGAGGGCTCCAACCGAGCCTCCGACCTGGACATGAAGCTGGACTACCTGCGGGGCAAGACCAGCTCCGGCCGGGTGGTCACCTTCGCGACCGCCACCCCGATCTCGAACAGCGTGACCGAAGCGCACACCATGCTGCGCTACCTGCGGCCGGACCTGCTGGAGCGGGCCCGCATCCGGGACTTCGACGAGTTCGCGTCCACCTACGGCAAGATCATCAACGGGGTCGAGCTCGCTGCCGACGGGTCCGGCTTCAAGGAGGTCTCCCGCTTCGCGGCGTTCCGCAACATGCCGGAACTGCTGCGGATCTGGAAGACCGTCGCGGACGTCAAGACCGCCGAGGACCTGAACCTCGACGTCCCCGACCTGTCCACCGGCCGGGCCATCACCATCAAGGTCCAGCCGACCGAGGGTCAGCTCGACTACCAGGACTCCCTCGCCCGGCGCGCGGCCGCGGTCAAGTCCGGCATGGTCGAGCCGTCCGAAGACAACATGCTCAAGATCAGCTCGGACGGCAGAAAGGTCTCGCTCGACCCGCGCATGGTCGGCATTGACGAGCAGGGCCACAAGCTGGTCGCCGCCGCCGACAACATCCACCGGATCTACGAGTCCACCAAGGACACCGAGTACCCGACCAGCAAGGACGACCCGACCCCGCACCAGACCAAGGGCGGACTCCAGATCGTCTTCCTGGACATGGGCACCCCCAAGGACCCGAGCAAGAAGAAGGGGAAGGGGAAGAAGGGCCCGGCCAACCTGGAGGAGCTGGAGGGCGACAGCCCGTTCCCGGCGTACGCCGAGCTCAAGGCCCTGCTCGCGGAACGCGGCATACCCGAGGACAAGGTGCGCTTCGTCCACGAGGCGAAGAACGACGCCGAGAAGGCCCGCCTGTTCCACGACGCCCGCACCGGCAAGATCGCCGTGTTGATCGGCTCCACCACCAAGATGGGCGTCGGCACCAACGTCCAGCTGCGCGCGACCGCCCTGCACCACCTCGACTGCCCGTGGCGGCCGGCCGACCTCGAACAGCGCAACGGACGGATCATCCGGCAGGGCAACGCCAACCCGGAAGTCAGCATCTTCCAGTACGTCACCGAGCAGTCCTTCGACGGCTTCTCGTGGCAGACCGTGGCCCGCAAGGCCAAGTTCATTCGACAGCTGATGAAGGGCAACCTCACCGACCGTACGGTGGAGGACATCCCCGACGGCGTTTTCAACGCCGAGCAGGTCACCGCCCTGGCCACCGGCAACCCGTACCTGCTGGAGCAGGCGAACGTCCGGGCATCCCTGGCGATGCTCACCCGTCAGCACAAGGCGCACATGCGGGCGATCGACGGCGCACGCGCCACGATCCGGCAGACCGAGGAACTGCGGGACTACACCAGCGCCCTGGTCTCCAAGCTGCGTGCCGTCAACTCGCGAAAGCGCCCCACCCGCGGTGACGCCTTCAACGCGACCTTCGGCGGCAAGGAGCTCACCAACCGCAAGGACGCGGCGGAGGAGCTGGCCCGCCTGGCCCGGGACGTCATCGACGCAGGGAGCACCGCGCCCTGGGGCGCCCACCCGGAGGTGCGTCTCGGCGAGGTCGGCGGGATCGCGGTCGTTGCAAAGTTCCGGGTCCGGTACAACGACGGCGCCCGACAGTTCATCGCCGACATCTCCATGCCGGACGTGCCGGGCAGCAAGCGGTCCTACACCAAGGCCATGCTCGACGGGCAGTCGTCCCTGCCGGTCACCCGCCTGGAGGATGCCCTCGCCGACACCGAGGCGAACATCGAGGCCGCGGAGAGCTTCCTGCGGCGCGAGGAACGCAACGCGGCCATCGCCGTCGAGCGCCTGGACAAGCCGTTCGAGAAGGCCTCCGAGCTGGAAGCGGTCCGGGAGCGGTCGCGCCTGGTCAACGCCATCATCAGCGCGCAGTCCAAGGAGCCCTCCAGCGACGCGGACGAGCGCGCTGCTCGGGCGCAGCGCATCGAGATGCTGGAGCACGCGCTTCGGGAGGCACGGATCCGGGCCGGCGAGAGCCCGGAGGAAGTTGACGACCCCGCTGAGGTCCACGACCTGGACGTGATGCCGCGTACCCCGGCGCCGCCGGTCGTGTCGACCGATGCGGCCGGGCGGACCACGGTGACGTGGCCGGACCGGGAAGCACGGAAGGCCCGCAGGAAGAAGGACGAGCAGGAGCGGGCCCGGCAGGCTGCTGAGAAGCGCGACCGAGGCCGCACCCCCGAAGAGCAGGTCGACCTTGCCCCGGAGGACGTTCAGGCCGATCTCGAGTCGATCGGCGCTGACGACGACGAGCCGGCCGGCGACCAGGTCGCCATGGACCCGGAGCAGGTGACTGCCGACCTCGAATCGATCGCTCCGGAGGCGGAGGCCGAGCCGGTTCGCGAGGACGAGAACACGGCGGCCGCCGACGGTGCGGCCCTGGCGGACCCGGTGGGTCAGGAGCCGGAGGTTGTTCCCGCCGGGAACAACGAGCTGGCCGAGGCACGGCAGACGGCACCTAGCCGCGAGACCCCGGCCACTTCTCCGAAGCCGACGCGGCCGGCGCCGGCCGATCGCCCAGAGGCAGCGCGCCTCGACCGGGGTGAAACTCCCGAGCAGGTCACGCTCGATCCGGCGCAGGTCGACGCCGACCTCGCCGACCTCACCCAGGAGCAGGACCGCCCGGATGGCACGGTCGCCGATGTCCAGCAGGGCGACGAGCCGTACGAGCCGAGCGACTGGGCCAAGCGTGTCACCATTTCCCGCGAACCGGACACCGTCGTCGTCACCGACACCGGCTTCGGACCGCATCTCGCCGCCGGCGAGGAACTCCGGGCGTGGATGAAGGACGAGAACAACGGCGTCGGCCGGTTCCACTACCGCCCGGATGACAAGGAGTGGCGCTACAACCGGTACGGCCGACAGGCGGACGCCGACCCGGCGGCGGCAGAGGCCGCGCTGCGCCAGAAGATCGAGGAGATCGATCGCCAGCGGTCCGACGGCCCGGCCGCCGCGGCGACGCCTGCGGCCGCCAAGGGTATGACGCCGACCCCGCAGCAGGCGGCGATCCTTGAGGCCGGCACCGCCGGGGAGACGATCGCAGTCACCGCGCGCGCGGGCACCGGCAAGACGTCGACCCTCAAGATGCTCGCCCGGTCCCTGCCCGCCGACAAGAAGATCATGTATCTCGCGTTCGGCCGCAAGGTCGCGGCCGACGCCCGCCAGGCCATCGCCCGGGGCGAGTTCCCGTCGAACGTCCAGGCGCGGACGGCCAACTCTCTGGCCGCGACCAACATCGCACCGGAGCTGGCCAACAAGCTCGGCAAGACGCCGTTGCAGAGCAACGAGGTCCGCGCGCGGATCCTGGGGATCACCGATGACCTGCCGGACGGCCCGGACAAGGTACTCACCCCGGAGCAGCAGGCCGGCCTGGTGATGTCGACCATCAACCGGTGGGTACTCACCTCGGACCCCGAGATCACGATCGACTCGTTCCCGGGGCGCAACCGGGAGCTGTTCGACACCCTCAAGCCGTACATCGACAAGGCGTGGGCGGACATCAGCGACCCGGACGGGCGGCTGCGCTACGACTACGACTATTCGGTGAAGCACTGGGCGCTCAGCGACCCGAAGATCGAAGCCGACGTGATCTTCTGGGACGAGGCCCAGGACATCAACCCTGTGTTGGAGGGGGTGGTTCGCCGTCAGGACGCGCAGGTGGTTCTGGTCGGCGACCCGGGGCAGTCGATCTTCGAGTTCCGTGGCACCTCGAACGCGCTGAACTCCTACCCCGTCGATCGGCACCTGTCGCTGAACCAGTCGTGGCGCTTCGGCCCGAAGGTCGCCGACCTGGGGAACCGATTCCTCGCTCTGGCGGGAGAGGTGCCGGACCTTGAGGGCAACCCGAAGAAGGTGAGCGAGGAGCGGCACCTGGACAAGCCGGACGCGGTGCTGGTCCGAACGAACGTCGGCGCAGTCGAGGAGATCAGCGAGGCGGTGAAGGCCGGCCGGAAGCCAGCTGTCCTCGGTGGCACCAAGGAGCTCAAGGCGTTCCTCAACGCCGCCGAGCGTCTCCAGAAGGGCCGGGCCGCCGACCATCCCGACCTGGCGGGGTTCAGCTCATGGAAGGAGCTGGAGAAGTACGTCGAGGACCACGAAGAGGAGGCTGGCAGCCTCCGGGCGCTGGTGCGGCTCGTGAACGGCGACGACGACGCTCACGACCTCGACGGCACACCGCGGCTCAACCTGCGCGACCTGCTGACGCACGTGGTGGACGAGAACAAGCCGCACGACGTCATCATCGGCACCGTCCACAAGGCGAAGGGCGCCGAGTGGCCGACGGTCCGGATCGGTAACGACTTCCCTCAGCCACGCCGCAACAAGCACGGCGCGATCATCAGCTTCCCCTCGGACGAGGACATGCGACTCAACTACGTCGCGGTGACCCGCGCTGAGGAGGCGATCGACCTCGGGTCGCTGGACTGGGTGTACGAGGCGACGAACGACGGCCGGGGCAAGACGCTCGACCTGCACGCCATGGCCGCCCGGCACCGCGGTGAGGACCGGCGCGCTCCGGAGATGGAAGCCGCCGTCGTCCCGCCCCAGAAGGACGCCAAAGAGCGCGAGAGCTCCGCGCGTGACGCGACCCCAGAAGCAGTGCAGCAGGCCGAGGACTCCGGAACAGAGGTGAGCATCGCCCCGGATCAGGTCGCGGCAGACCTCGAGTCCATCACCCCGAACGACGAGCCGGCCACGGCCAACGACGTCGAGCCGGATCCCGACCCGC
>NZ_JBIVMI010000027.1:0-130215 GCF_044753005.1 Kitasatospora sp. NPDC088548 | reverse complement strand
CGGCAGAACCGGGAAGTGGTGTTTCGTGGATTGGCCGCCCCGGGACCGTCCGCGCCGATGCGTGTCCGGTGCTCCCTGTCGAGCGACTAGAGAACGATAGGCCGACCGGGCGCCTGAGGCAAATCCCGGGCCCGGACCGGGGAGGAGGTGAGGAACGGGGAGCACGGGGAGCAACGGCGCCCGTCCGGACGGGGTCAGTGCCGTTGCTGACGCCTCCTGCCGATCAGGACGGTGGTCACCCCTGCCGCGGTGAGCACGGCAGCGATCCACCCGGTCCGGCCGGCCCCCGTTCCGGTCGCGGGCAGCTCCTGGCCCACGGCGGCCGGGGAGGAGGCGACCGAGTGCCCCGCGCTCGGTGTCGCGGAAGGTCTCGGGGACGGAGAGCAAGTCGGGGAGGGAGAAGGGGACGGGGAAGGGGACGGGGAGGAAGTCGGACTCGAAGACGGGGAGGAAGAGGGAGAAGGAGAGGGAGACGAGCTGGCGGCCGTGACGTTGAGCCGGGCGGTGGCGGGGGCGGAGGTGACGGTGGCTCCCGTGGCGAACGGCCTGGTCTGGTCGAGCCCGGCCGCCGTGGCGGTGTCGGTCACCGATCCGGCGGCCCCGTCTGCCGCGGTGAGGGTGTAGGTGGCCTGGCACGTCTGGCTCTGCCCCGCCGGCAATGGCGTGCCGGGGCAGGTGACCGGGGACAGGCCCGGGTGCGCATCGTTGACCGAGACCGTCCACGGCACCTGGCCGGTGTTGGTGACGGTGTACTGGTAGGTGACGGTCTGGCCGACGTTCGCCGTGGTGATCACGGCCCCGCCGGAGGTGACCGACTTGGTCAGTGAGAGACCGAACGGGTCGGGAACGGCGACCTGCACCGTGTCAGCGGCCACCGTGGCCGACGGGCTCGTGCCGACCGCGCCGACCTGGTTGGTGCATGACGCGCCGCTGTCGCTCGAAACGATGTTCCAGCCGGTGGCGTACTGCGGCACCACTACCCCGGCGACGGTGCGCGTCTGCAGCGCCTTCGAGCACCCGCCGCTGGTCGCCTTGCCCGCCGGAAGCGTCGGCAGGACCGGGCTGCCCGTCACCGTCGGGTTGGAGCCTCCGGCCACCGAGCCCTGCGTGACGTCGGTGACCTGCTCCTGATAGGTACCGGCGGCGTCGAGGTACGCGACCGCCGGAGTGCCGATCGCGGTGACGTCCACCAACGGGACACCGTTCGAATCGGCGATCTGCATCCGGCACGGATCGCCCGACGTGCCGATCGGCTCGACGATGAGGTACGCGAGCCCGGCGGCGTCGGTGTTCTGGAACGACAGGGAGCAGTTGCCGGCGATGTCCAGTTGGGTCACCGTCGATGCCGCGGACGCCGCCGGCGCACCCCCCAACCAGGATCCTCCGCCAAACGCGCCAAGAACCACGATCATGAACCCACGAGGTACCCGAGACATGGGGCTGACGGTAGGTCACATGTCAGGGGCGTCCGGTGCGCCGCGCAAACCGGTTCACCCGTCAAGCCCCAGGGCGAGGTCCTCCGGGGAGCCGTCCTCGGGCAGGAACCCGACCGGGTCACGACGTACCGGGGCCCGGACCGGAGTGCCTCAGGGGTGCATGAGCCCGCCTTCCTGTCACCGCAGTTGGCGCGGGGAAGCGACGCGCCGGGGCCGGGTACGTCGGGTACTCCACTCCGGAGACGTGCTGGACGACGCGGACGACCTGGCAGGAGTAGCCGAACTCGTTGTCGTACCAGAGGTAGAGGATCGCGTTGTCGCCGTCGACCTTGGTGGCACCGGCATCGACGATCGAGGCGTGGCGCGAGCCGATGAAGTCGCTGGAGACCGCGTCGGGCGCGCTGATGAAGTCGATCTGGCGCTTGAGCGGCGAGGTCAGCGACACGTTGCGGAGGTAGTCGAGGACCTCCGCGCGGGTGGTCTCGCGTGCGAGCTGCAGGTTGAGGATCGCGATCGAGACGTCCGGCACCGGGACGCGGATCGAGCTGCCGGTGATCGTCGCGTCGAGGTCGGGCAGCGCCTTGGCGACCGCGGAGGCCGCGCCGGTCTCGGTGATGACCATGTTGAGCGCCGCCGAGCGGCCACGGCGGTCGGAGCTGTGGTAGTTGTCCAGGAGGTTCTGGTCGTTGGTGTACGAGTGGACGGTCTCCACGTGACCACGCAGGACGCCGTACTCGTCCGCCATCGCCTTCAGCGGGGGCACGATCGCGTTGGTGGTGCAGGACGCGCAGGACAGGATCCGCTCGTCCGGCTTGATCGTGTCGTGGTTGACACCGTGGACGATGTTGGGGACATCGCCCTTGCCCGGCGCGGTCAGGACCACCTTGGCGATACCGGGGCGGAGGTGCTTCGAGAGGCCCTCGCGGTCACGCCACCTGCCGGTGTTGTCGATGAGGATGGCGTCGTTGATGCCGTACGCCGTGTAGTCCACCGTCGTCGGGTCGTCCGAGTAGATCACCCGGATCTCGTGACCGTTGGCGACGATCTTGTTGTTCGCCTCGTCGACGGTGATCGTGCCGTGGAACTGGCCGTGGATGGAGTCACGGCGCAGCAGCGAGGCGCGCTTGACCAGGTCCTCGTCACCGCTGCTGCGGACGACGATGGCGCGCAGCCGCAGGCCGTTCCCCGAGCCGGCCTTCTCGATCAGCAGGCGGGCGAGCAGGCGGCCGATACGGCCGAACCCGTACAGCACGACATCGCGCGCCTGGCGGCGCTCCAGCTTGTTGGCGCCCATGGCCCCGGCGACGGCTTCGGCGGTGAAGTCGTCGACCGAGAGGCCTCGGTCATCGGTCTTGTAGGTCGCGGCGAGCATGCCGATGTCGATCTGGGAAGGGCCGAGATCGAGCGTGGTGAGAGCCTGCAGGAACGGAAGCGTCTCGGTGACCGAGAGCTCCTCGCCGGCTATCTGGCGGGCAAACCGGTGGGTCTTGAGGATGCTGACCACCGACTTGTTCACCAGGGAGCGGCTGTGCAGCAGGACCGTGACGTCCCTCTCCCGGTGCAGTTTCCCGATGATCGGAATCATCGACTCCGCGATCTCCTCGCGGTTCTTCCAGTTAGTGAACACGTCTTCGTTGACAGTCACAGGTCCATCTTTCGAGCTAGGCGATGCGCCCATGCTAGCTTTGGGCCGTTTTGCTCTCTGCGGCGGACCCACCCGAACGCCGCCCCGCCCCCGCGCCGGCACACCGCTTGACCAGTGCGGATGGGAGTCCGGTGCTCCCGGTCCGGCGCTCCCGGCCCGTGCCCCGCCTACCGGACCCGGCCGCCGCCGATCCACGCCACCGCCGCGGCGAGCACCGCGACGGTCCCGCCCAGCACCATGACCACGGAGGTCGAAGCCGCGTCCACGACCGCTCCGCCGGCCAGCGCCCCCAGCGCGATGGTGGCCTGGAACGAGGAGGTGAAGACGACGGACGCCGCCTCGGGCGCGGTCGGCGCCGCCGCGAGGAACCAGGTCTGGGCGCAGACCGGTACCGCGCCGTAGGCCAGGCCCCACAGGACCAGGAGCACGGCCGCGCCGGGGCCGGTCGTCCCGATGACGGGGAGCAGCAGGGTCGCGGTCGCGAGCAGGCCCGCGGCCGTGGTGGCGGCGGGGCGCAGTGCGCGCGCCGCCCAGGCGCCCGCCGCGAAGTTGCCGGCCACGCCCGCGACGCCGTAGGCCAGGAGGAGGGCGGTGACGAGGCGCGGTCCCGCGTGCGAAACGTCTTCCAGGAAGGGCGTGACGTAGGTGTAGGTGCCGAAGTGGGCCGTCACGACGAGGAAGGTCACCGCGAGCCCGGTCCGCACGCCCGGGGTGCGGAGCAGGTCGCGCAGCACGGTCAGGCGGGTGGTGGTCCGTGGGGGCAGTGGGGGCAGGGACACCAGGAGCGCGGCGAGCACGAGCAGCGTCAGCACGGCCATGGCGGTGAAGGCGGCACGCCAGCCCGCGAGGTCGCCGAGGAGGACCCCGGCGGGCACGCCGAGTACGGAGCCGAGCGGGACGGCCGAGAAGATCACCGCGTTCGCCGTGGCCCGCCGGGGGCCGGGCACCAGGCGCGGGGCGAGCCCCGCGCCGATCGACCAGAAGGCTCCGATGACCAGGCCGAGCACGATCCTGGCCGCCAGCACCGTCCAGTAGGCGGGGGCCAGCGCGTTGAGGAGGTCGGCCAGGGCGAGGACCGACATCAGCACGCAGAGCAGGGTGCGCCGGTCGGTCCCCCTGGCCGCGACGGTCACGGCGGGGGCGGCGACGGCGGCCACGATCCCGGGCAGTGTCATCATCAGCCCGGCCGCGCCGTCCGAGATCCGGAAGGAGGCGCCGATCGGCGTCAGCAGACCGATCGGCAGGATCTCGGTCGTGACGATGGAGAAGATTCCCGTCGTCACGGAGATGACGGCGAGCCAACCGCCCATCGGGCCGAGGGCGGGCGGGCCGGTCCGGGTGGACACGTCGGCGTGGGGAGCGGCGGCAGCGGGCACGGGGGCGTTCCTGTCCGGGGATCGGTGATGTTCCGTCAAGTCCAGCAGCCGCCACCGCCGGGGTCCGGCGTGATTGCGACGTCAACGTCGAAGCCCGTCGGAGCGTCAGCTGAATCGTCGCCAGAACGGCGTGACTGCCTGGTCACAGCGCCCGGAGGGTGCGCCTGTGATCACTTCGACCCCGGGAAGCGGTTCAAAAGCGATCAATAACTGATTTATAGTGGCCCCTCGTTGACCGGGTCGGCGTCAGTCTCTGTCGACGGCACCCCCGGGGAATCGGGCTCACGAGCACTCCGAGGATATTGATGACGGCGTCACCCTCCTTCGCTCCGCATCACGAGCGTCCGCCGCTACGCGCCTCCGTCCTGGCCTTGTTGACAACGGCCCTGGCCACCGGAGCGGTCGTGGCGGTCTCCACGGCGGCCGCGCCGGCGTCGGTGCGTAGCGCGCTCGGCTGGGGCGCGGGGGCCGGCGCGCTGCTGCTGTGCGTCGCCGTGACCGCGGCCACCTACGCCGTCCAGACCTCGCGGGTACTCGGGAGGCGGGTCACGGCGGCGCGGCAGGAGGCCGACCAACTGCGCCACGAACGCGACCGACTCGCGGACGAGACCGCCCGGGAACATGCCCGGCTCGCGGACGAGACCGCCCGGCGGAGTGCGGAACTCGCCGACGAGCGGACCCGCCTGATCGGCGAACACGCCCGCGAGACAGCCCGGCTGACGGAGCAGGCCCGGCTCGCCGCCGCCACCCGCGCCGCGGCGATCGCCGCGTGCGCCAACGCGGCCGGCCGGATGCAGGCCATGGCCACGGGCCTGCTCGCCGACCTGCGCGAGATGGAGGAGCGCCACACCGACGAGAACGTCCTGGGAGACCTCCTCCACCTGGACCACCGGACCGCGCAGGCGGGACGGCTCGCCGACTCCGTCGCGGTGCTGACCGGCGCACGCTCGGGCCGCCGCTGGGCCCGGCCGATCGGGATGGAGTCGGTCCTGCGCGGGGCGATGGGCCGGATCAGCGGCTACCAGCGGGTCCGGCTTCACTCCGTCGGCGAGGTGGCCGTCGTCGGACACGCCGCCGAGGGCGTGATGCACGTCCTGGCCGAACTCCTCGACAACGCCGCGAAGTTCTCTCCGCCGACGGCCGAGGTCCACGTGTACGTCGAGCAGGTGCCCGCGGGTGCCCTCGTCTCCGTCGAGGACAGCGGCCTGGTGATGGGCGACGTGCAGCTGCGCCGCGCGGAGCGCGCCGTCCGCGGTGAGGCGACCGAGCTGGGCGGACTCTCCGGTACCCGGCTGGGCCTCTCGGTGGTGGGCCGGCTGGCCCGCAAGCACGGCCTGACCGTCTCCTTCCGGCCGTCCGCACGCGGCGGCACGGGCGTCCTGGTCCTCGTTCCGCAGGAACTGCTGAGCCGCGCCGCCGCACCGCACGGAACCGCTCCCGCGAAGACGCCGGCGGTGGCCGCGGGCGTCGGGCGTCCGGCGCCGCGGGCCGTCACCGCGGGCACGGCGCCCGGCCGGGCCGAGCCCGTCCCCGCCCGCGAGGCTCCGGCGCCCGACGACGGCAACGGCGCTCTGCCGCACCGCCGGCGTGGACAGACCCTGGCCGCCGCCGAGAGCGCCCGCCACCCGGCCGTCGCCCCCACGGAGCGGCCGCAGGGCGGCGTCAAGGCGGGTATGGCCCGTTTCAGTACGTTCCGCCAGGCCGTTCGCACGGCCTCGCCGGACGGCGTCAGGGCTCCGGAGAAACCGGACGACCCGTCCACCACCACCGGCCACATCCCGGCCCCGCACCCGCACCCGGAAGGCGACACCCCTCGATGACCGCCACCGTCCCCAACGCCACGGCCACCGCCGACGAGAAGCTGGACTGGCTGCTGGAGAACCTGCTGAAGATCACCCCCGGCGCCCGGCACGCGCTGCTCCTCTCCCGCGACGGCCTCAAGCTCTGCCGCACCCCCGAACTGTCGGTGGACCAGGCCGACCAGCTCGCCGCGATAGCCGCCGGCATCCAGTCGCTGTCCCACGGCGCGTCCATCGAGTTCGGCGACGGCTCCGGCGGCGTGCGGTCGGCGATGACCGAGTTCTACGGCGGCATCCTGTTCATCGTGGAGGCGGGCGAGGGCGCGCACCTGGCCGTCATCGCCGCCGAGGACGCGGACCCCGGGCTCGTCGGCCACAACGTCAGCGAACTCGTCGAGCAGCTCGGCGAGCACCTGCGCGCCGCGCCCCGCACGGCCGCCCGCTCATGAGCCGGCCCGGCAGGGACGACGCACCCGACCGGCTCTTCACCCTCACCGGGGGCCGCAGCCGCGCCGGGTCCGACGCCTTCGACCTGGTGACCCTGGTGGTCGCCGAGTTCGCCCCGGTCCCGGGCATGCAGTCCGAGCACACCGCGATCCTGCGGATGTGCCAACGGCCCACGGCAGTGGTGGAGATAGCCGCCGAGCTGCGCCTGCCGGTGAGCATCGTCCGCATCCTGCTGTCCGACCTGCTCGACGCGGGCCGGATCAGCGCGCGCCATCCGCGCACCTCCGCCACGGCTCACAGCATTCCCGACCTCGACCTCCTGGAGCAGGTGCTCGTTGGCCTCCGTAGCCTCTGACCGTCCGGCAGCCGCCGGTCTTCCGGGCGCCCGCACGGAATTGCGGGCCACCTCGGAAAACGGCATCAAGATCGTCATCGTCGGCGGCTTCGGCGTCGGCAAGACCACGATGGTGCGCTCCGTCAGCGAGATCCGGCCCCTCAGCACCGAGGAGACGATGACCCGGGCGGGGGAGGCCGTCGACGACACCTCCGGGGTCGGCACCAAGAGCTCCACGACCGTCGCCTTCGACTTCGGCCGTATCTCACTGGACCACCTCAACGTCCTCTACCTGTTCGGGGCGCCCGGCCAGGAGCGGTTCTGGTTCCTGTGGGACCGGCTGTTCTCGGGCGCCCTGGGTGCCGTCGTCCTGGTGGACACCCGCCGGATCTCGGACTCCTGGTACGCCATCGACCGCCTGGAGGCGCTCGGCACCCCCTTCGTCGTGGCCTGCAACGACTTCGCCGGCCCCGAGTTCAGCGCGCGGCAGGTGCGGGAGGCGCTCGACCTCGACCCGGGCGTGCCGCTGCTCGACTGCGACGCCCGCTCGCGCGAGTCCAGCAAGAACGTGCTCATCTCGCTCGTGCAACACGTCCGATCCCGGTACGCCCCCCAGGAGTCCGCCCAGTGACCAGTGCCCACGGCCCCGCCCCCGTCGCGTTGTCGGGCCCCCGGTTCCAGACCGAACCGGCCGAGCTGTACCGGCAGATCCGTCACGAGCACGGCCCGGTGGCGCCCGTGCTGCTCGACGGCGACGTACCGGCCTGGCTGGTTCTGGGCTACCGCGAACTGCACCAGGTCACCGGCGATCCGGTGCTCTTCAGCCGGGACTCGGACCTGTGGAACCAGTGGGACCGGATTCCGGCCGACTGGCCGCTGCGGCCGATGATCGGCCAGAAGCAGCCGTCCATCCTCTACACGGTCGGCGAACGCCACCGCCAGCGGGCCGCCATGGTCGGCGACGCGCTGGGTGCCGTCGACCCGACCGAACTGCGCGCGTACACCGAGCAGTTCGCCGACGAGCTGATCGACGCGTTCTGCGCCGGGGGCGCGACGGAGATCATCGCCGAGTACGCGATGCTGCTTCCGCTGCGCGTGCTGGCCCGGCTCTACGGGTTCGCCGACGAGCAGGGGCCCGGCCTGGTCACCGCCATGAACGACATGATCAACGGCCAGGAACGGGCGATGGCCGGGATGCGGCACCTGGCGGAGTCCATGCAGCGCCTGCTGGCGGACAAGCACGCCGAGCCCGGCCGCGACGTGGTCTCCCACATGCTGGCCGACTCCTCCGGGTTCACCGACGAGGAGATCACGCAGGACCTGATGGTGATGATGGCCGCCGGCCACCAGCCGACCGCCGACTGGATCGGCAACTCGCTGCGGCTGATGCTCACCGACACCCGGTTCGCCGCCTCCCTCTTCGGCGGGCGCAACAGCGTGGCCGAGGCCATGAACGAGGTGCTGTGGGAGGACACCCCCACCCAGAACGTGGCCGGTCGCTGGGCGTCCCGCGACACCCGGCTCGGCGACCAGCACATCAGGACCGGCGACCTGCTGCTGCTCGGCCTGGCCGGTGCCAACACCGACCCCCAGGTGCGCACCGACGGCACCTGCCTCACCGGCGGCAACAACGCGTTCTTCTCCTTCGGCCACGGCGAGCACCGCTGCCCCTTCCCCGCCCAGGAGATCGCGGAGGTCATCGCGCGCACGGGCATCGAGGTGGTGCTCGACCGGCTCCCCGACATCGACCTGGCCGTCCCCGCGGAGTCCCTCACCCGGCGTCCGTCCCCGTGGCTGCGCGGACTGACCGGGCTGCCCGTGCGATTCACCCCGACCCCTGCCCTTGGAGACGCGAGGATATGACCATCCCGAGCACCGGGCGCATCGCGCTCGACCCGTTCGTCACCGACCTCGACGCCGAGAGCGCCCTGCTGCGGGCCGCCGGCCCGCTCGCCGAGGTGGAGCTGCCGGGAGGCGTCCCGGTCTGGGCCGTCACCCACCACGCGGAGGCCCGGCAACTGCTCACCGACCGGCGCCTGGTGAAGGACATCGGCGTCTGGGGCGCCTGGCAGCGCGGTGAGATCCCCCAGGACTGGCCCCTGATCGGCCTGGCGAACCCCGGCCGTTCCATGCTGACCGTGGACGGCGAGGACCACCGCAGACTGCGCGCCCTGGTCGCCCAGGCCCTCACCCCGCGCCGGGTGGAGCTGCTGCGGGAGCGCGTCACCGAGCTGACGGACGAACTGCTCGACGGGCTCGCGTCCCACGCGCCGGACGCCGTCGTCGACCTGAAGGCCGGGTTCGCCTATCCGCTGCCGATGTACGTCGTCAGTGAGCTGATGGGCATCGCCCCCGCCGACCACCCCCGGCTCAAGGTCCTCTTCGAGAGGTTCTTCTCCACCCAGACCCCGCCCGAGGAGGTCGTCGCCACCCTGGCCGAACTGGGCGCCATGATGCGCCGGGTGGTCGAGGCCCGCCGCGCCGCGCCCGGCGACGACCTCACCAGCGCGCTGATCCTCGCCTCGCAGGACGGTGACCGGCTGACCGACGAGGAGATCGTCAACACGCTCCAGCTGATGATCGCCGCCGGCCACGAGACGACGATCTCGCTGATCGTCAACGCGGTGGTCAACCTCTCCACCCACCCCGACCAGCTGGCCCTCGTCCGCTCCGGGCAGGTCGGCTGGGACGCGGTGATCGAGGAGACGCTGCGCTGGTCCACGCCCACCTCGCACGTCCTGATCCGGTTCGCCACCGAGGACGTCCCGGTCGGTGACAAGGTCATCCCCCGGGGCGACGCCCTGATCGTCTCCTACGCGGCGCTCGGGCGCGACGAGCAGGCCCACGGCCCCTCCGCCGGCGACTTCGACATCACCCGCTCCCCCAACCGCCACATCTCCTTCGGCCACGGCCCGCACGTCTGCCCCGGCTCGGCGCTCTCCCGGCTGGAGGCCGGGGTGGCACTGCCCGCGCTCTACGCGCGGTTCCCCGGACTCGCCCTGGCGGTCGAGCGGTCCGCCCTGCGCAACAAGCCGGTCGTCACCCAGAACGACCTGTACGAACTCCCCGTACGACTGGGCTGACGGGCATCCCCCCCCGGCTGGCGGCCCGCCCCCGGCGGTCCGCCGTCAGCAGGGCCAGCCCGGCTGACCGTCCGGTCCGGTGGGAGGGGGCGGGCCGCACCGGCGGGCGCCGCGGGCGGGTTCCGGGTTCGACAGCGGTTTGAACAGCCGGGCCACCTCGCCCCCCAGATTGACGCCGATGGCCAGGGCCATCGCCGTCGCGGACGCGCGGCCGACGGAGGCCAGCCCGGCGTCGAGCCGGCCCTGGGTGAACGACAGCAGGCCGAAGTACAGGACGGAACCGGGCATCAGCGGACCGATCGCGGCGGTCACGTACGGCAGCGCGGACACACCCCGGTACCGGGCCATGAGCTGGCCGAAGAGCCCGACCAGCCCGGCGGCGGACCCGGCGGCCACGATCGGCTCGGTCAGGGCGTTGACCAGCACACCGTAGGTCGCCCATCCGACGGCGCTGTTGAGGACGACCAGCGGCACGGTGCTCCGGTCGGTCTGCAACAGCACCGCGAAGGCCAGGGCCACCAGCATCGCGGCCACGAGCTGGAGCGGGGGGTTGGCCACCCCGTCGGGGCTCTCGCAGTTCCTCAGGTCGGCGTTGCTGCTGACGCCGACGTAGAGCACCAGCATGACGCCGATCACCATCCCGGCCACCAGGTACAGCACCTCGAGCAGCCGCGCGGCGGCCGTGAGGTAGAAACCCGTCAGCCCGTCCTGCGCCGCCGCGACCATGAAGCGGCCCGGCAGAAAGGCGAACAGCCCGCCGGTGATCACGACCGAACCCCGCAGGTGCAGGTCGTTGAACGACAGCAGGATGCCGATCAGCGCGGCGGGCATCGCGGCGACCACGAACTGGTAGAACTCCGGCAGGTCGTGGTGGGCGACCAGCGCCGCCAGCCGATCCCCCGCGACGGCGGCGACGAAGGCGCTCGCGAAGACCAGCCAGGCCCGGCCGTCCGCCTTCCCGCCGACCAGCACCGTGGCGGCCCCCGCCAGCAGACCGGAGGCGAGGACGAGGAGCCAGACCGGGTAGGGCCGGCCCTGACGGACCCAGGCCAGCCGCCGGCCGGCGTCGTCGACGTCGACTCCGCCCGCCGTGATGTCGGACACGAGCCGGAACACGGCCGCGAGCCGCGCGTAGTCACTGACGCGACGGCGCACCGTCCGCTCCACCATCAGCGGGGACTCCGCGGACGTCGGCTGGTAGGAGATCGACACCAGGGTGAAGGTGACCTGCGGCTCACAGGGGTACACCCGGTAGGCGCGGGCGATCCCGAGCATCGCCGCCTCGACGTCCTCGGCCGCCTCGCCACTGGCGAGCAGGAGCTCCCCGACCCGCAGCGCGAGGTCCAGGACACACGCCGCGCTCTCCGGTCCGGGCTTCCCCCTGTCGAGCGGACCGTCGTCAGGGGCCGGCCGCTCGGCCATCGGCGTGCGCAGCAGCGGAAGCATCCGGTCCAGCCACGGGGCGTCGCCGGGAAGGACCGGGCCGGAATCCGGGACGGCCTCCGCCCCGACCGGCGGCCGCGGCGGCCCCAGCCCGCCCCCGCCGCCGTCCCGCACGGGCGCCTCCACCTCCGCCGCGGAGCGCCCGGCCGGGCCGGCGGCCCGCTTCGGCTCACCCTGTCCGGCACCGGCTTGTCCGCCCGGCCGATCCTGCTCCGGCACCACCGCCACTCCCTACTGCCACGCCTACGCCGTGACGGCGGGTCAAGCTGCTCCAACACGGCCGGGTGCCCGACGCCGCACCCCGCCACCATCAGCCATGACCCTTGGTAGCCACTCCACTACCCATGGCTACAGCCGACTGAACGCTCCCCCGGCGCGCACCACCACCGAACCGGAGCCCGCCGCACCAAACGCGCTCACCCCGGCGGGCAGCCCCCGAAGACCCGGAGGGGGAAGGACCCCTGCTCCCGCCCCGTCGAGCCGTCGCAGCCTCGCAACCGACACCACCCGGCCAGGCCCGCACCGGACCGCTCAACAAGCCCCCGGGCGACAGGACAGTGAACGAGACGGCGCTCCGGGCGGTGCCGTTCGGCCTCATCGACGGCCTCATCGACGGCCGCAGCTACGGCCGCCAGCGATGATCAGGCGACCAGCTGACGGCCCTGTTCGAGGAAGGCCAGCACGCCGTCCACGCCGCCGAGCTCGCGGACCGTGGCCACCGCGCCGAACGGCGCGTTCCAGTACGTCCCCTGCTGCCGGGTGCGCGGGCCGACGTAGGCGTACGGCTCCGCCTGGAAGTCGTCGCCCGGGGAGACTCCGTAGTCGACCGCGGCCACGGTCACGCCGATGTCGAAGTGCTCGGGCCAGATCACCGGATCCGCCCCGGGAAACATCCGGCGCAGTGCGGCGTCGCCGACCGCGAAACCGTGCGCGATCCGGTGCGCCGGCTGCGGATCGGCTTCGATCACGTCCTCGGGGCCGACCCCGGATCCGCCCTGGTAGAGCCCGGCGGGCGCACCGGCCGTGACCCCGATCGCGGCCGCCAGCGCCGCGCAGGTGGTCCGCTCCAGGAAGAGGCGCTGTCCGGACGCCACCAGATCCGCACCGACGACCTGCACGTTCGGCTCGGCCCGGGTGGCGAAGCCTCCGAGGGAGGCGCGCAGCCTGATCGTGCCACTGGTCCGGAACTGCGGGCCGGCCAGGACCAGCTCCGCGACCGCGTGCAAGGCGCGGCGGGTACGTACAAGCGATTCGATGTCCATGACGGCATTGCCTCTCCCACGGTGGCGTCCGGCTCCCGCACCCGGCGCGTTCCCCACCGCTCACACGCTGAATCACCCGCCGGCCCACCCGCCGAACGCCTCCGGTGCGGCTTGCGCGCTCGCCGGGTTGTCCGGGCCGTTGCCGCGTGCGTCACTGAAATCACGAAGGGGGAGAGCCGTCCACTGGGTCGACACCCGAGGAGCCGGTCCATGCGAGCCGTCAGCACTGTCGGGCTTGTCCTGCATCCGCAACGTGACTGCGAGTGTGCGATCAAGGCGATCGCCACCTGGGCGCACGCCCGTGGCGCCATCGTCCTCGGTTGCGCGCAGGACATGGGGCGCACGACCGATCAGGCGGTCGCGGTCACTCCCGAGGATCTGTCGCGCCGGGCGGACCTCATCGTCGGCCTGGGCGGGGACGGCACGATGCTGCGGGCGATGCGGCTGGCGGCAGCCGGGCACGCCCCGGTTCTGGGCGTCAATCTCGGGCGTCTGGGGTTCCTGGCCGAGATCGACGTCCCCGGGCTTCCGTCGGCTCTGTCGGCCATCGACGAGCACCGCTTCACCACCGAGCCCCGCTCCGCGGTGAGCGCCGTCGTCGCCGGGCGGGAGGCCGTGGCCTTCAACGACATCGTGCTGGTCCGCAGGCCGGGACACCCCTCGGCCGCCGTCTCGCTGCGCGTGGACGGGCACTCCTTCGTCCGCTACCTCGCGGACGCGGTGATCGCGGCGACACCGACCGGCTCGACGGCCTACAGCTTCTCCGCCGGAGGTCCGCTCGTCTCCCCGAGCGCGGAGGGCATGCTCGTGATCCCGGTCGCCCCGCACTCCGCCTTCAACCGGGCGCTGTTCCTCTCCGCCGGGGAGAAGCTCGCCCTCGAAGTCCTGCCCACCAGCGGAGAGCTCGGCATCGAGGCGGACGGCCTGCTCGTGGGAGCCGCCCGGCCCGGCGACGTCATCGACGTCGTCATGCGGCCCGCCGCCGCACGGGTGATCCGTCTCGGCGGGACCACCTTCTACCAGCGCGCCCAGCGCAAACTGCGTCTCACCGGCTCGGCGGAGGCCGAGTAGCGGTCCGCGGTGGCGGTCCCGGGGTGGTCCCTCCCCGTCGCCGGCCCGGCCCGCTACCGCGGCGCCCGCAGCGGCGCACCGACCTCGTGCATGTGGCGCAGCGCCTGGCGGTAGGAGTCGAGCAGCGACGTCTCGGTGTACGGGATCCCGACCGCCGCGCAGTGGGCGCGGACCAGCGGCTGGGCGAGCCGCAGGTGAGGCCGCGGCATGCTGGGGAACAGGTGGTGCTCGATCTGGTAGTTGAGGCCGCCGAGCGCCCAGTCGGTGACGAACCCGCCGCGCACATTGCGTGAGGTGAGCACCTGGCGGCGCAGGTGGCCCCAGCCTTCGCCGTCCGGGTCGGGCATCTCCATGCCCTTGTGGTTCGGGGCGAAGGTGAGGCCGAGGTGGAGCCCGAACAGGGCATGGTGCAGCAGGGCGAAGACCAGGGCCCGGCCCGGGGAGAACACGGTCAGCAGCACGGTCGCGTAGCCCACGAGGTGGGCCACCAGGAGCAGCGCCTCGACGGTGCGTTCGCGCGGCGGCTGGCGCTTGAGGTCCTGGAATCCGGACACCTTCAGCGCGATGCCTTCCAGCAGCAGCATCGGGAGGAACAGCCAGGCCTGGTTGCGGGTGAGCCAGCGGGCCAGGCCCGCGCGCTGCTCGGCCTGCCGCTGGGTCCAGACGAGGGCGCCGACGCCGACGTCCGGGTCCTTGTCGACATGGTTGGGGTTCGCGTGGTGGCGGTTGTGCTTGTCGTTCCACCAGGCGTAGCTCATCCCGAGGAGGAGGTTGCTGTGCAGGAGCCCGACGACTCGCCCGGCCCGCCTGCCGCGGGTGATCTGGGCGTGGCCCGCGTCGTGCCCGAAGAAGGCGGTGCGGGCCCAGAGGACGGCCAGCGGCAGCGCGAACAGCACGGTCCACCAGGTGTCCCCGGCGAGCACCATGGCCGCGACCGTGCCGGACAGGGCCACGAGGTTCAGGGTGGCTCCGGCCGCGTACCAGCCGATGCGGCGGTCGAGCAGCCCCTGGTCCCTGACCGCCCTCAGGAGGGGCGCGAAGTCGCTGGCCGCACGGGGTTCGGCGCTGGCGTCAAGGGTCGTGCTGGCGTGTGGCATCGCGTCTCCGGCCGGTCGTCGTCCCCCGCAGTGACCTGCGCTGACCCCATGAAACGTACGGACCGGCAGGCCGCGGCGGCCATGACGCCACCACCCCGAAGCGGCAGGGGGCTATCCCCCGGCCCGACCGGGTGGTGCCGGCCCCACCACCCGGTCGGGCCCGGAAGGTCGTCGCTGCGGCCGGCGGGGCGGGACGATCCCGGCCGGGACCGGGTCCGCGTGACCGGCGGACCCGGGAGCTACCGTACGGCGGGCACCGCGTGATGGATCCCGGTGATGGCCGCGGCGGCGTCGAAGCCGAGCACCGGGTCGGGCCGGCCGGAGAGCAGGCTCGCGTAGAGGGGGCGGTAGTGGGCGACCTTCCGCGGGGTCCGGCCGTCGTTGCCGAAGGCGGCGAGCAACTCACCGTCCCGGGCGGCGAATCCGGTCATGGCGGTGTGGTCGATCCAGACCTCCACGCCCGACCGGCCGAGGACGAGGCTGCTCTCCTTGCTGCTGGAGCCGGTCAGCCAGCTGCTGCGCAGCCGGGCCGTACCCGGCTCGCCCTGGGAGCGGAACCCGATGGTGCACCATGCGCTCGCGCCACCGTCCGTCTGCCGGACGGCGGTGAGCTCGGTGAGGTCGACGAAACGGGTGAGCATGCTGAGCTGGTTCACCCCGGAGTCCGTCCAGCTGGAGACGTACGAGGCGAAGGCCTCGGGCCCCCGGAGCACATAGGGGTCGTAGAACGCCGAGGTGATGGCCGTGACCGGCCCCCAGCCGGGGTGCGCGGCGATCAGTTCCGCCGCCCACTCCACCTCGGGAGAGAAGGCGAAGTGGTGGGCGGTGAAGAGCCGGCCCCGCACGTCGGCCTTCCCGTCCAGCGCCCGCAGCCGGGTGAGTGAGCCGAGATCGTGGACGAGGGGCTTCTCCACCAGCACCCTGGCCGTGGAGCGGACCAGGGCCAGCGCCGCCAGCTCCGTGTGCGTCTGCGTAGGGGTGGCGAGGACCACCAGATCCGGCCGGTGCGCGTCGAGCGCCTCGGCGAGGCTGCTGTGGTGGGGCGGCGCGGCGCCGCGGAACGCGACCGGCCCCACCGGCCGGGGGTCGACCGTGAACTCCAGTACCACGTCGTCCCGTTCGGCCAGGACGGCGAGATGGGTCGCCGCGATGATGCCGACCCCGACCAGGCCGACGCGTACCGGGCCGACGCGTGCCGGGCCACGTACCTGGCCGGCGCCTACCGGGTCGGTCATGAAATCTGCTCCCCTCGTCCGGCCCGGCCCCGTGTTCCGAGGCCCTGACGCCTCATCGTCGCGTGACCACCTCGGCCCAGCGGCCCAACGACACGGCCGGACCGTCGACCCACTCGACACCGGGACCGTGCTCGACGGCTTTCGGCACGCCGTCGATCCAACTGGTCACGATCGGCACCCAGTAGGTGTTGCCCCCCGACCTGCGGGTGCGCGCGTCGAGCTCGGCCCGCGTGCGGCGGGCCCCGTCGTGGTCGCCGCCGAGCACACCGAGCAGGATCTCGGCCACGTCCGCCAGGTTGTGGCCGCCCCGGTAGCCGATGCCGTCCGCCAGCCGCCGGGTGCCCCCGACCGCGTCCATGGCGGCCCCGGCATCACCGGCCACCGCGTACGCGACCGCTTCCGCGGAGCGGATCTTGACCAGCTCGACGGGATTGGGCACGAGGTCGAGCAGGTCCCGCGCCCGGAGCGCCGCGTCCGACACGGTGGCCGTGTCGCCGGACCAGCAGACCGTCTGCGCCAGGTTGGCCAGCGCCTTCGCCTCCGCGGCGGCCAGGCCCTCGCGCCGGGCCAGGCCGATCGCCTCGGTGTAGGCGGCGGTCGCCTCGTCGAAGCGGGCGTTCACCCGCCAGATGTGCCCGACCAGCCGGAGCCGTTCGCCCTCGTCCTCCGGCCCCCGGCTGCGCTGCTCCCGCAGGGACCCGAGGGCGGCGGCGAAGCGCCCGTTGAGGTAGTCGAAGTCGCAGAGCCAGTACCGGGCCGCGGTGTCGAACTCGCCGCCCACCAGCGCGCGGTAGATCTCCGCCGCTTCCGTGTAGTCGCCGTGGTTGCGCAGGGCATGGGCGAGGTGGATGCGTACCAGCTGCGCCGTCGGGCTGCCGGGCGGCACGCCCTCCCCCGCGCCGCCGAGCAGTTCGACCGCCTCCGCGGCGCGGCCCGTACGGCGCAGCTGGACTCCCCGTATCGCGGCGAGGACGGCGCGGTACTCCGGCGCCCCGGAGACACCGGGGGTGAGCCCGGCACCCAGCTCCGACCACTGCCCGGCCTCGACGAGGCGTTGCGTGGCCCGCGCCATCCAGTCCTCGAAGACCCCGTGCGCCGCCGAGAGCTTGAGCCCGGATTCGAGGGCCTGGGCGACGGCGACCCGGCCGCCGGACGGCCCGAGGCGCTCGCCCAGCCAGGTCAGCAACCGGGCGGCGACCTCCCTGCGGTCGCGGTCGGACCAGCCGTCCCGGAGCGTCCGGTCGGCTTCGCCGATGGCACGGCGCAGCGCCGCGTGCAGGGCGTACGGCAGGGCGTAGGCGTCGTCGTGCGTCAGGAACGGCCGGCGCAGGAACCGGGCCACGCTCCCGTCGGAGACACCGCGCTGTCCGGCCCGCAGCAGTTCGGCGCCGACCCGGTCGGTGAGCGCCGCGGTACGGACCAGGTCGCGTTCGTCCCGGGGCAGATCCCGGATCGACCGGGTGGCCACGGCGGTGAACGAGCCGCCGAAGTCCGCGACCGACGGCTGCCCGCCGCGGGCGAGCAGCGCGGCGAAGTGGGACACCGACAGGTCCAGGTACAGCGGCAGGCCCTGGCCGCCGGCGATGATGCGCTCACGGACGGCCGCCGGCATCACGGGCTCGCCGTCCTGGGTGAGCGCCTCGCTGAGGTAACTGTCGGCGTCGGAGTCCGAGAGGTAGCCGACGAGGTGCTGCCGGGGCTCGGCCGTGTTGTTGCTGAAGTGAAGGTGCGGCCAGCACTGCGGCCCCGTGAAGTCCAGTTCCCCGCCCACCCCCTCATCGGCCCAGTCGACGCGGTTGCGGCCGGTGATCACGAAGAGCACGTTGGGCATCAGGTAGACGCACCGCTGGATCAGGCGCTCCACCGTGCGGTCGGCCCGGCCGTTGACCACCTCGAACGTGTCGAGGAACACGCACACCGTGGGCCGCCGGGCGGGCCGGCCCCGGCGGGTCTGGTGTTCCAGGTCCCAGGCCAGGAGGTAGGGGAAGTACGAGAGCGTCTCGTAGTCGGCGTCGGCCTCGACCAGTTCGGCGAACAGCTCGCAGTCGGAGAGCAGGCGTCCTTCGCGCACGCGGTCCCGGACGGCGCGGTAGGTGGCCAGGGCCGCCCGGTGCGCCAGCCCTGTGAGGCCGCCGAGCCCGGCGGGGTCGACCTGTCGCACGGCCTCCGCGATCTGGTCACCCAGGCCGATGCTCCGGGAGGCGCGCCGCAGCACCGGGGAGGAGTCCAGGAAGTCCTGGAGCGTCTCCCCCGGATGGGCGCGGGCCCAGTAGGAGGCCAGTGCCAGGTCGAAGGCCGGCCACCGGCTGCCCAGTTGCCCCAGCCCGGCCCGCAGGCGCAGCAGCAGGCTCTCGATGTCGCAGGCGCCGTCCTCGGAGACGTCGACGCGCACGGCCACGACATCGTCGCGCTCCTCGGCCGCCGCGTCGGCGAGCAGCCGGCGCTCAAGCTCGTGGGAGAGCGTCGTCTTGCCTATGCCGCCCACCCCGTAGAGCGTCAGGACGTTGCGGCGCCCCTGCGCCCGGTCCACGACCGGCGAGACCTCGGCCTCGTCCAGGATCCGGCGGAGCCCCTCCAGCGACCTGGTGAAGGCGGCCACCTCGTCGACCCGGTTGGTGAAGACCTGTTGTGCCGTGACGGTGGACGAGAGGCCGCTCATGAACGCGGCCCGCAGGTTCACCCGTGCCATTCCGCCTCCTCCGCATGCCGCCCTGAGGCCGCTTCGTCAACATACCCTGGTGCGGCAGGTCGAATTGAGATCCTGTCAGCAATCGATCGAGCATCACAAGAAGCCCATCGGGCGGTTCGGGCGTTCGGCCGATGACGCGGACGGGTCTCCGGTCGGCCGGGAGGGCGGCCTGGAGCGGCTCGGCACCTTCCTGCCGCACGCCGCCGGGCACCGCGTCTCGTGCGGCTCAGGCCGACAGCGAGGCCGCCAGCAGTTCGATCATGCGGCTGTAGCGGGCGGTGAAGTCGACGTGGGCGGCGAGCAGGGCCGGGTCCTCCACCGCGGCCACGACGGTCGGGCCGGGGTGGGCGAGCGGCCACAGGCCGGCGATCAGGACGATCGTCGCCGAGGCCAGTTCCTTCGCCGCCGACGGGTCGAGCCCGGGCAGGCGGGTGTGGACGATGCCGGCGAGGCGGTCGTTGTTCGCGAGCGCCCGCCGCTTGTAGTCGCGCACCGTCTCCACGGACACCGTGCGTTCCAGCACGCCGGCCAGCACGCTCGCGAGTTCGCACAGCACCGGGCGGGCGGTGAGAGAGGCGGCGTAGGCGTCCGCGAAGGCGCGCGCCGTCGAGGTCGCGCCGGTGCCGTCCGTGTCGCCGAGGGCGCCCGCCCGGTCCTCGGCGGCCCCGGCGCACCGGACGACCCCGGTCTGGAGAAGGGCTTCTACGTACGCCCCACCCTCTTCGCCGACGTCACCAGCAGCATGAGGATCGCCCGGGAGGAGATCTTCGGCCCGGTCCTGTCGGTGATCGCGTTCGACACCGAGGACGAGGCCGTCGCCCTCGCGAACGACTCCGCCTACGGACTGGCCGGCGGCGTGTGGACCGCCGACCCCGACCACGGGCTCGACGTCGCCCGCCGCGTCCGCACCGGCACCTTCACCGTCAACGGCGCCCCCAGGGACATGCGCGCCCCGTTCGGCGGGTTCAAGGCCAGTGGCCTCGGCCGCGAGTACGGCCCGGTGGGCCTGGGCGCCTACACCGAGTACCAGTCCATCGGCCTGCCGGGACCGGAAACCCTTCAAGCCGGGGCGGAGCGGCACCGGCCGGACGCTCGGCCGGGTCGGGCCGGCTCCGCCCGGAACCCGGAAGAGTAGTGCAGGCAACACCCCCCTTCGGGTGTGCGGTGTACTTTCCGGACCGCTGCGGTCGGCCAGACTCGAGACGTACGGCGGCGCGGTCGCGGCCGCGTCTTCCAGAGGTTTCGAGGAGTCTTCTCATGGCCGGTTCAACCGGAAAGCCCGGATCGGGCTGGGTGGTCCTTCCGCTGGTGGTCTTCCTCACCGGTGCCGTGCTGACCTCCGTGGTCTCCCACGGGGTGACGGGCAGCACCCACACCACCGTCATGGTCGCCGGGTTCGCCCTGGACGCGATCGCCCTGGTCTGGGGCATCGCCCGCCGGCGAAAGGCGAGCAACGGTGAGAACTGACGTCCCGACCGCGGCCGAGGCCGTCCCGTCCGCCCGCACCAGCGTCGGTGACATGGCGGGCTGACGTCCCGCCACCCACGAGCGGGAGGCTGTCGTGGGCGGAACCACCGCCCACGAAGCGGCCGACCGCCCCTGGCACCCGGTTCCGCCGTGTTCCGGGCCGCTACGACTCCTGGACGTCGTGCCCCAGGAAGGTCAGTACGGCGAGTACCCGGCGGTGCACGCTGCCGCCCTCCGGCGGCAGTTCGAGCTTGTCGAAGATGCTCCGGATGTGCTTGCTCACCGCCCGCTCGGTGATCACCAGTTGCTCCGAGATCGCGCTGTTGGCCTTGCCCTGCGCCATCAGCCCCAGTACCTCGTGCTCGCGCGGGCTCAGACTGCGCAGCGGCCGGGCCGCGACCTGTCGGCTGAGCAACTGGGTGACCACCTCCGGGTCGAGCACGGTGCCGCCGGCGGCGACCGTCGCCACCGCCTCCAGGAACTGCTCCACCCGCCCCACCCGGTCCTTGAGCAGGTACCCCACCCCGCTGGCGCCATGGGCCAGCAGCTCGGCCGCGTAGGTCTCCTCGACGTACTGGGACAGCACCAGGACCGGCAGGTCCGGCAGTTCGCGCCGAGCGGCGATCGCCGCGCGCAGCCCCTCGTCGCGGAACGACGGCGGCAGCCGGACGTCGAGGACGGCCAGATCGGGCCGGTGCCCGCGCAGCGCGGGCAGGATCTCCGGGCCCGCGCCGACCGCCGCGGGCACCTCGTGGCCGTTGCTGCTCAGCAGCAGGACCATCCCCTCCCGCAGCAGGGCGTTGTCCTCCGCGATCACGATCCGCATGGCAGCTCCACCTTCAGCTCCGTGGGCCCCCCGACAGGGCTGGTGAGGGTCGCCGTGCCGTCGAGCGCGGCCACCCTGCGGCGGATGCCGACCAGGCCGGAGCCGCCGTGTTCGTCGGCGCCTCCGCGACCGTCGTCGGTCACCGTGATGGTCAACTGTCCGCCGCCGCGGTGGAAGCGTATCGAGGACCTGGTCGCCCGACTGTGCTTGCGGACGTTGGTCAGCCCCTCGGCGATCACGAAGTAGGCCGCCGCCTCCACCGACGCCGGCAGCCGGTGGCCGCTCTCCATGGCGCTGATCCGGAGTTCCACCGGAATCGGTGAAGCGGCGGCCAGCGCCCGGACGGCTCCGGCGAGTCCACGGTCCGTCAGTACCGGCGGATAGACCGTCCGGACGACCTGCCGCAGATCGGCCAGGACCCGCTCGACGCCCTCCTGCGCCTCGTCCAGCCGCGCCCTGGCCGCCTCCGGGTCCTTCGCCAACTGCTGCCTGGCCAGCCCGATCCGCAGCGACAGGGCGACCAGCTGCGCCTGAACGCCGTCGTGCAGATCCCGCTCGATGCGCCGCAGTTCGGCGCTGTGCGCCTCGACGGCACCGGCCCGGCTCTCCGACAGCTCGGCCACCCGCCCGGCCAGCCGGGCCGACTCGGAGGGGCACAACAGCCTTGCCGTCCAGCCAGCCTGACGCTCCGCCAGGAACACGTGCAGGTTGAGCACCACCGGTTCGGCCCGCGACGGGACACCCCGCCGCCCCGCCGCCCCGACGGCCAGGCCCAGCCGCACGCCGTCGACCAGCAGGCCGACCGGCCACAGCACCAGGGTCAGCAGGCTCAGTACGATCACGCCCACGGTCTGCACGGGCAGCCAGCGGGCGTCGCGCCAGGTGCCGGGATCGGTCATCGCCAGCCGGAACCGGTCCGACAGCGAGCCGTCCAGCGGCAGGTACTGCTCCGGAACCGCGGCACCCAGGAAGGCCCCGGCGCGCATCCGTTCGTGACCCGCCAGCCGGCGCAGGGCCCGCACCACCTCCGGCCAGGCGGGCGCACCGATCACGAACAGGGTGAAGAACAGCGCGGCCGGCACGGCGAAACAGCCGAGGAAGCAGACCAGCGCCACCGGAAGGCCCGCGTACAGGAAAGCACTGGCGTCCCGGGCGTCCCGGACGGCCGCCGCGAGTCCCGACGTCTCCTCGGTGTCCGTCTGGAGCTCGAACTCTGACACCGGCTGGGCCTCCTGAGGACGGGGCGTGTCGCGGCGGCGGCCGCGCCGTGACGACGCGTCCACCGTAACGAACCGGTCGTGCACCGTGCGGTGCCCCTGTCACCCCAGTCGATGGGCGTGCTCGCCCGGAGGTTCACCGATGGTCGGGAAGCGACCTGCCAAGCTCCTCAGGCGGCCATCAGTAGCGATAATCCGACGGTGATTCAGTTGCCACGATCCGCGGCCACCGCCCGCGCGCCGGGTGCCGCCGGGGCGGATCGTGCTGCCGGGACCCGTGCCCGGCCGGTCTACGCTGCTGGCGGCAGCAAGAACCCGATCACTCGATGAGGGAAAGAACGATGCGCGTTCGCACAACGAAAGCCGTGGCGGTCACCGCCACCGGACTGCTCGCCGGCGCGTTCGGCTACGGTGCGGTCAATCTGGGGCCGACCTTCTGGGAAGTGCCGCTGGACATGCGTCTGTCGTTCCACGCCGAACTCATGAAGATGAACTCCCCGGTGATGCTGACCGCGATGGGGGTCGCGTCCCTCGGGTCGCTGGCCCTGGCCCTGCAGACGCGCGGCCGCGACCGGTTACTGGCGGCCGGCGCGACGGCACTGACCGGGATCTCCTTCCTGGTCACCCGGTTCGGCAACGTCCCGATCAACGCCCGGATCAAGGTCTGGGCGATCACCTCGCCGCCGGCCGACTACGCCGAGATCCTGCACCGCTGGGACCTGTTCAACCGGACGCGCACCATCACCGCGGTGGCCGCCTTCGTCCTGCTCGTGGTCGCTCAGAACAGTCCCAGGCCCGGCCCGACCCGCTCCGCGACGCCGTCCAGCTGACGGTCGAGGGCCTTCTCCGTCTCCGTCAGCGGCCGGCCCCGGAGCGTGCGCTCGGGATGCCCCGGGGCCGGCTCCTCCAGCTGTGGGACGGAAACGGCGATCTGGCACTGGCCGTAGGTGATGACGGCATTCCCGCAAAGACGCAGCAGATTCCTCAAGGACCAACGCATGCAAACATCGTGTCCGGTCACGGAAAAGCTCGGATAAAGCCCGGCTTTTCCCGTGACCGGACACTGTTCCCGACTAGGCGGACGCCCTCATCGGCACGGGGAGCATCTCGTCGTCGGCGAGCACGGCCTGGTGGGCCATGCGCAGCTCCAGCCCCGGTTCGATGCCGAGCTCCTCGATGAGGTGGGCCCGGGTGCAGCGGTAGGAGGCCAGGGCGTCACCGCTGCGGCCGCTGCGGTGGAGCACCGTCATGAGCCGGGCGCAGAACCCCTCGCTCAGCGGGTTCTCCGCCACCAGCCGGCTCAGCTCGCCGATCAGTTCCAGGTGGCGGCCGAGCTGCAGGTCCAGGTCGATCCGCCGCTTGAGCGCGCTCATCCACACCTCGTCGTACTGCAGGGCGGTGCCGGAGAGGGCCGAGCTGTCCCGCAGCCCCTCCAGCGTCGGGCCCCGGCGGAGGTCCAGGGCTTCCCGGTACTGCTTCGACGCGAGTTCGTGGTGCCCCGCCGCCGCCGACTCCGCGGCCAGCGCGCACAGCCGGTCGAAGCAGACGGTGTCGAGGATGCCCTCGTTGACCTGGAGCTGGTAGCCGGGCGCCCGGGTGCGCAGGGTGCACCAGCGGCCGTCGAGGTCGTGCCGGATCAGGAACTTGCGCAGCTGCGAGACGTACACGCGGAGCGCGGCGAGCGCGGTGGTCGGCGGGCGGTCGCCCCACAGTTCGCGGATGAGCGCCTCGTTGGACACCGTAGCGTTCGGCCGGATCAGCAGGGTGGCCAGCAGCTGCCTCAACTTCCGCTGGGGCAGCGGAACTTCGACGGAGTCGACGACGACCTCCAGCGGCCCGAGCAGGCACAGGGCGACCCCGCGGCGGGTGATGTCCGGCAGGCCGTAGGTCGGCTGCTTGTCCATGACGACCGTCATCCCAGCACCTCCAGCCGCGGGTGCGCGCTGCGGAAGAAGGTCAGCGGCTGGTCCTCGCGGAGCAGGCCGAGGTGGACGACCCGGCCCACCACGATGACGTGGTCCCCGCCGGGGAACATCGCGTGCAGCCGGCAGTCGAGGAAGGCCAGCGCGTCGGCCAGGACCGGGGAGCCGGTCACGCCGGGGCCGTGCCGCAGACCGCCGAAGTCCGCGGTGTCACGGCGGGCGAAGGCCCGGCACAAGTCCGCCTGGTCCGCCGCCAGGATGTTGACGGCGAAGGCGCCGACCTTTTCGACGACCGAGAGGACCCGCGAGTCCCGGTGCACGCAGAAAAGCACCAGGGCGGGGTCGAGCGAGACCGAGGTGAAGGAATTCACCGTCAGCCCCACCGGCTCCTCTCCGCCGGCCACCTCGCAGGTGATCACGGCGACGCCGGTCGGATAACGGCCGCACACCTCCCGGAGCACGCGCCCGTCCACGGGCGCGGTGTCTCTTCCACCTGTGTCGAATACGGTCAAACTGTCCACGTGTTCCCCCTAGGTGAATACCGCACGCACCTCACATCAGCGCAACGACGAACGCTGGGAACGGGCGGCGCAGGTGTCCGACCCTAACGAGGCGATGTTGGTACCACCTACAGCCCAAAGGACGAGGCGGGGCGTACTTTAGGCCGGACCGCCCCTACCAGAGCACCGTGTCGGCGCGCACAAGCGCAGGTCAAGGCGGGTTCAAGCAGGTGCTGCGGGCGAGGTCGGCCGCGCCGACTGGGCAATCTGGGAGACCGGGGGCAGGCGGTCCGCCGGCCGGCCGGCGCCGCGACCGCGGCCGGCGCCCGGCCTCCCCAGGGTCTTCCGACTTTCCGGCGAGAGCTTTTGCGGGCCCTCATCCGAATTTTATCGCACCGAGTGATCCTGTTTTCACCGGTCACCGAGCGACCGGCCCAGGAACGGAAGGGAACAGAATGCGCAGCACTCTCATCGTGGCTCGCATGAGGCCGTCCGCCGAAGCCGACGTGAAACGCATATTCGCCGAATCCGACGCCGGCGAACTTCCCCATCTGATCGGCGTGGCGGAACGCAGGCTGTTCCGCTTCCACGATCTTTACCTGCACTACATGGCATCCGACGACGACGTCCGCGGCCCCATCTCCGAAATGAAGGGCCACGAACTGTTCGTCGATGTCAGCGAGCGGCTGAGGCCCCACATCACGGCGTACGACCCGGAGACCTGGCGCGGCCCTCAGGACGCCATGGCCCACGAGTTCTACACCTGGCGCGCGCAGGGCTGAGACCCATCGTGCCCGAATGGCCCGGCGACGAGGCGTCACCGGTAGGGGGGCCCGCACCGAGGGTGCGGGATGACGAGAGGAGGCTGGCGTGGCCAGCGCACGAATGACCAGGATCGCGGCGAAGGACGTGGAGTCCAACCGGCGACGGGGCGGCGATCTGCGGACGCTGCTCAGCCCGGCCACCGCAGAGGCCACCGCGGGCTTCATGGGGGTGCTCACCCTGCTGCCCGGCGAGGTCGTCACCGAGCACTACCACCCGTACTCCGAGGAGTTCCTGTACCTCGTCAGCGGCGAGCTGCTGACGAGGATCGACGGGGAGCCGGTCCCGCTCGCCGCGGGCGAGGCGCTGCACCTGCAGATCAACGTCCGCCACCGGCTGGAGAACCACGGCACGGAACCGGCGTTCATGGTCTTCCAGCTGGGCCCGCTGGCGCCCCGTCCGGAACTCGGCCACGTCGACACCGAGCCCCTGCCGGGCCAGGAGCCGGCGTGACCCGGCGCAGGGCCGTCGTCACCGGGATCGGCGTGGTGGCCCCGGGCGGTGTCGGGACCAAGGCGTTCTGGCAGCTGCTGACCGACGGCCGGACGGCCACCCGCGCCATCTCCCACTTCGACGCCTCGGCCTACCGTTCCCGGATCGCCGCGGAGTGCGACTTCGACGCCGCGGCCGCCGGGCTCACCGCCGAGGAGGTCCTGCGCATGGACCGCGCGGCGCAGTTCGCCGTGGTCGCCGCGCGGGAGGCGCTGGCGGACAGCGGGGCCGGGACCGACGGGGTGCCGCCGCACCGCATCGGAGTGTCGATCGGCAGCGCCGTGGGCGCCACCATCACGCTGGAGCAGCAGTACGTCCGGGTCAGCGACCGCGGCAGCAACTGGGTCGTGGACGCGTCGAACCCGTACCCGTACCTCTACGGGGCGCTGGTGCCCGGCACGCTCGCCGCCGAGGTGGCGTGGACGGCCGGCGCGCAGGGCCCGGTCCGGGTGCTGTCGACGGGCTGCACCTCGGGCCTCGACTCGGTGGCCCAGGGCGCGCAGTTCATCGAGGACGGCTCGGCGGACGTCGTGCTGGCCGGGGCCACCGACGCGCCCATCTCGCCGATCACCGTCGCCTGCTTCGACGCGATCAGGGCGACCTCGCCCAACAACGAGGACCCCGAGCACGCCTCGCGGCCCTTCGACCGCGACCGTGACGGCTTCGTACTCGGCGAGGGCGCGGCCGTCCTGGTCCTGGAGGACGAGGAGTCCGCACGACGCCGCGGGGCGCGCGTGTACTGCGAGGTCGCGGGCTACGCGCAGCGCAGCAACGCCTTCCACATGACCGGTCTGCGCCCGGACGGCAAGGAACTGGCCGAGGCGGTCCGGGTGGCACTGGACCGCGCCCGGGTACCGGCCGACGCGGTGGACTACGTCAACGCCCACGGCTCCGGCACCCGGCAGAACGACCGGCACGAGACGGCCGCGCTGAAGGTCTCGCTCGGCGAGCACGCGTACCGGGTGCCGGTGAGCTCGATCAAGTCGATGGTGGGTCACTCCCTGGGGGCGATCGGCGCCCTGGAGGTCGCGGCCTGCGCCCTCGCCATCGAGAAGGACACCGTCCCGCCCACCGCCAACCTCGCGCACCCGGATCCCGAACTCGGGCTCGATTACGTACCTCTGACGGCCCGTGAGCAACGGACCGACACGGTGCTCAGCGTGGGCAGCGGATTCGGCGGGTTCCAGACGGCGATGGTGCTCACCGCGCCGGGGAAGGGGGCACGTCATGACTGACACGGCGACGGCCACACGCCGCGCGGTGGTCACCGGCATCTCCGCGGTGGCGCCGAACGGCTTCGGGACGAAGGAGTTCTGGGAGGGCGTGCTGGAGGGCCGCAACGGCCTCGGCCCGGTGACGCACTTCGACGCGGCCGGCTTCCCCGTGCGCACCGTCGGCGAGGTCTTCGGGGACGGCAACCTGCCCGGTGTCGACCCCCGGCTGGCGGTGCAGACCGACCGCTGGAGCCAGTTCGCGCTGCTGGCGGCCGACGAGGCCCTGGCCGACGCCGGGGTGCGGCCGGAGGAGTTCTCCCCGTACGACCTCGGGGTCATCACCGCCTCCTCCTCCGGCGGCAACGCCTTCGGCCAGCGCGAGATCGAGGCCCTGTGGTCGAAGGGACCGCGGCACGTCGGGCCGTACCAGTCGATCGCCTGGTTCTACGCCGCCACCACCGGCCAACTGTCCATCCGGCACGGCATGAAGGGCCCCTGCGGGGTCGCCGTGGCCGAGCAGGCCGGCGGCCTGGACGCCATCGCGCAGGCCCGCCGCGCGCTCCTGCACGGCGACGCCAGGCTCGTCCTGACCGGCGGCACCGAGGCACCGCTGAGCCCCTATGCGCTGACCTGCCAGACCACGTCCGGGGGGCTGAGCCCCGGCGCCGACCCGGAGCGCGCCTACCTGCCGTTCGACGCGGCCTCCCCCGGTCACGTGGCCGGCGAGGGCGGGGCGATCCTGGTCCTGGAGGACGAGCAGGGCGCCCGCGCCCGCGGTGTCGAGGCCCCGTACGGCGAGATCGCCGGTCACGCGGCCACCTTCGACCCGGCCCCCGGCACGCCGGAGGCCGGCACCCCGGTCGCACTGCGCCGGGCCGTGCTGCTCGCCCTCGCCGACGCCCGGGTCCGGCCGGAGGACGTCGACCTCGTCCTCGCCGACGCCGACGGCACGCCCGAGCGCGACCGGATCGAGGCCGCCTGCCTGGCCGAGGTGTTCGGGCCGCGCGGAGTGCCGGTGACCGCGCCCAAGGCGCGCTACGGCCGGCTGTACGCCGGCGGCGGGCCGCTCGACGTCGTCACCGCGCTGCTCGCCCTGCGCGACCAGGTGATCCCGCCGACCGGGCCGGCCGTCGTCGCGGACGCCGCGTACGGCCTCGACCTCGTGGTGGAGCCCCGGCCGGCGCGGCTGCGCACGGCCCTGGTCGTCGCCCGCGGCCACGGCGGTTTCAACTCCGCCCTCGTCGTCCGGGCCCTCGCCCCGTGACGGCGCGCCCCACCTACCACCCCGCGATGCCGAAAGGATCCCACCCCGATGACCGCAGTACCCCTTGAGTACGACGCGTTCCTGACCATCGTCGAACAGTGCACCGGCGTCCCGCTGGAGAGCCTGCAGACGGACGACCCCGCCGTGACGATCGACGACCTGGGCATCGACTCGCTGGGTCTGATCAACATCCTCACCGAGGTCGAGAACCGCTACGACATCCGCCTGGACGCCGAGGGCCTCACCCAGCTCCCCGGCATCTGCGGCCTGGTCAACGAGCAGCTGCGGCTGGCCGCGGCGCGCACCGAGAACGGCATCGTGATCGACGCGCCGTTCGACCTGGTCTGGGACATCACCAACGACGTGGCCGGCTGGCCGGACCTGTTCAGCGAGTACGCCGTCGCGGACGTCCTGGAGCGGCACGGCAACACGGTGCGGTTCCGCCTCGCCCTCCACCCGGAGCCCGACGGCAAGGTCTGGAGCTGGGTCTCCGAACGCGTCATGGACCGCGAGAACCGCAGCGTCCGGGCGCGCCGGGTCGAGACCGGCCCGTTCGCCTTCATGAACATCCACTGGACGTACGAGCAGACCGGCGCCGGCGTGGAGCTGCGCTGGGTACAGGAGTTCCGCATGAAGCCGGACGCCTCGGTGGACGACGCCGCGATGACCGCGCGCATCAACGAGAACTCCAAGGTCCAGCTGGCACTCATCAAGGAGCGCGTGGAGGCCGCCGCCCGCGCCGGCGCCGGAACGGCGGTGGCCCGATGACCGCCGCCCTCGGCTTCGGCCTCAAGGGCCGGCACGCCCTGGTGACCGGTGGCGCCCGGGGCATCGGGCGGGCCACCGTGCTCGCCCTGGCCGCCCAGGGCGCCGCGGTGACGGCCTGCTACGTCAACGAGAGCGAGCAGGTCGAGTCGCTCCGCGCCGAACTGGCGGAACTGGGCGCCCGGGGGACCCTGGTGCGCGCCGACGTCGCCGACCACGAGCACGCCGCCCGGCTGGCGGCCGAGGCGCACGAGCGGTACGGGGCGATCGACGCCGTCGTGAACAACGCGGGCGTCATCAGCCACCTGCCGCTGACGGACCTCGGTCCCGACGAGTGGCACCGCATCCTCGACACCAACCTGTCCGGCACGTACCACGTCATCCGCGGGGCGCTGCCGCACCTCGCGGAGACCGCCTCGATCGTCAACATCAGCTCCGCCGTGGCGCACCACGGCATGCCGGGCGCCGCCCACTACGTGGCGTCCAAGGCCGGGGTGATGGGCCTGACCCGGGCGCTGGCCAAGGAGCTGGGTCCGCGGGGCGTGCGCGTCAACTGCATCGCCTCCGGGCTGGTCGAGACGGACCAGATGAAGGCGGTCAGCGCCGAGGGGCGGGCCGCGTACGAGCAGCGGATCTCGCTGCGCCGGCTCGGCCGGCCGGCGGAGATCGCCGACGCGGTGCTGTTCCTCGTCTCCGACGCCGCCCGCTACGTCACCGGCGCCACGCTCGACGTCGACGGCGGCATCTGACCCGAAGGAGACCGCACGCCGTGATCCGCGCCGTGTTGGAGATGACGGTCCGGGAGGGCCGCGAGGAGGAGTTCCGCGCCGCCTGGCTGGAGACCGCACGGGCCGCCGCGCTACTGCCGGGCTCCGTCGCCCAGTCGCTGGCCCGGGACCCGCGCACCCCCCGCACCTACCTGGTGATGGCCGACTGGGCCGACCGGGCCGCTCTGGAGGCCTTCCAGAACGGCCCGGCGAGGGAGCAACTCAGCGCCAGGCTGGAGCAGTTCCGTGAATCAGCCCGCAAGCACGTGCTCGACGTGGTCGAGCACGTGCCGGGCACCACACCGATGAAAGGTGGTCCGTCGTGACCGTTCGCATCATGGTTTCCGCCCGGGTCGAGGAGAACGACCAGGCGGCCTTCGAGGAGGCGTACCGGCAGGTCACCGCCGCGGTCAAGGGCACCCCCGGCCACCTGCGCGACGAGCTGCTGCGCGACGCCGAGCAGCCCGGCCGTTACATCCTGCTCGCCGAGTGGGAGAGCGAGGAGGCGTTCCGCACCTGGGAGGACGCCCCGACCCACCGCGAGACCGCGGCCCCGATGTTCCCGTACTGGAGCAAGGGCGAGATCGAGCGGCGGATCTTCGACCTGCGGGCCCGCCTCGACAGCGTGCCGTCGCAGGGCTGAGCGGACCACGGCCCATGGCGACCATCCGAAAGGCCCTGGTGATCGGGGCCGGCATCGGCGGGCTCACCACGGCGGCGGGGCTGCTGCGGCAGGGCATCGCCTGCGAGGTGTTCGAGGCCCGCCCCACGCCGGGACGGCTGCTGACCGGCGGCGGCTTCATGCTCTGGCACAACGCCTTCCTGGCGCTGCGCCGGATCGGGCTGGACGAGGCCGTCGCCGCCGACGCGGTGCGCATGCGCTTCCACGAGTTCCGTTCCGACTCCGGCCGGCGACTCGCCCGGTGGCGGCTGGACGGCCCGACGGAGCGGATCGGTGCGCCGGCCTGCGCGCTGCGGCGGTCGACGCTGCACACGGTGCTGACCGAGGCGGTCGGCGAGGAGCGGATCCACCTCGGCCGCCGGTTCACCGGCTTTACCGAGGACGCCGACGGCGTCACCGCCCACTTCGACGACGGGTCCACGGCCCGCGGCGACGTGCTGATCGGCGCGGACGGACTCCGCTCCACCGTGCGCGCCACGCTGCGCAACGGCTTCGAACCGCCGCCGCGGTACGCCGGCTACACGGCCTGCCAGGCCATCACCCGGCTGCCGGGCGAGTCGCTGGTGCCCACCGGCACGTTCTTCAACATGTGGGGCAAGGGCGGGCTGCGCTTCCTGTACTGCCGGCTGAACGAGGAGGAGGTCTACTGGGACGCCATCACCAGTGACCGCGCGACCGCCGGGATCGACACCCTGCGCCTCTCGCGGGGGGCCGGGCTGGCGGCCGCGTACCGGAACTGGCCGGACCCGGTCGGCCGGATCATCGCCTCGACCGACGAGGAGGCGATCCTGCCGGTGCCGATCCACGACCGGCCGCCGGCCGGCGGGTGGAGCAAGGGCCGGGTGGTGCTCACCGGCGACGCGGCCCATCCGATGACGCTCAACCTCAGCCAGGGCGCCGGTCAGGCCATCGAGAGCGGTGTGGTGCTCGCCGACCTGCTGGGCCGGTGCGAGCCGGACGCCGTGCCCGCCACCCTGCGCGCGTTCGAGTCCGCCCGTCGCGCGCGGGCGGCGGACATGGTGACGACCTCGTGGCGCATCGGCGCGCTGGGGCTCGCCCACAGCGGCCCGCTGTGCCGGCTGCGCGACGCGGCGATGTACGCGTTCTTCGACTCGGTCGCGCGAGGCCAGAGCTACTCGCTGATGCTGGACGACCGGCTGGAGCGGGCCCCGCTGCGGACGGCCGAGCCGCTCGGCCACGGGGCGGGGTGAACCGGCCCGATGCTGGTCACCATTCTGGCCGTCGTCCTGGTCCTGTGCACGGGGATCCTCGCGGGCGCCCTGCTCGCGGTGGAACGCGCCATCGTCCCGATGCTGCTGCGGCTGCCGCGGCAGACCTGGTCCGACGTGCACCGGCTGCTGGACCCGGGGTTCGACCCGCTGATGCCGACCGTCAACAAGGTGGCCCTGGCCGCCGGCCTCGGGCTCACCGTGCTGGCGCCGGGGGCCGCCGCGAAGGCCGCCTTCGCGGCGGCGCTGGCCTCGGTGGCCGGGGTCGCCCTGGTGTCGGAGCTGCGCAACGTGCGGATGAACCGGCGGATCGACGGCTGGGCCGCGGCCGGCGAGATCCCCGACGGCTGGGACGCCCTGCGCACCCGGTGGGCGCGCGCCAATCTGCTGCGCACCGTCTTCGCCGGCCTGGCGTTCGGCATCGCGCTCGGCGGCACCTGGCTGGTGCTCGGCTGAACCCGGCCCCTGAGCCGAACTCCCCTTCCCTGGAGGGCACTTCGCCTTCCCTGATCCGACCTTCGTCCTCGGTGGACCGAGGACCCGTTCCCGATCCGAGGAGCTGATCCGGTGAATCCGGCACACGAGGAGCACGAACCGCACGCACCCGCCCCCGGGGCCGCCGGCCGGACACCCGGAACCCCGGAGTTCGCGGGCCGGGTCGCCCTGGTCACCGGTGCCTCCCGCGGCATCGGCGCGGCCACCGCCCGGCTGCTGGCGGCCCGCGGGGCGCGGGTCGCGGTCAACTACCACAAGAGCGCGGACCGGGCCGAGGACCTGGTGTCCGCGATCCGGCGGGACGGCGGTGAGGCGGTGGCCGTCCAGGGCGACGTCACCGACCCCGCCGGGGTGACCGCCCTGGTCGGGGCCGTCACGACCGCGCTCGGCCCGATCGAGGTCCTGGTGCTCAACGCCGCCGGGCTGGGCGCCCACGAGGCGCGCATCGCCCCTGCGGCGGACCTCTCCTGGGAGGACCTGGAGCACGTGGTCAGCCAGCAGCTCAAGGCGCTGTTCCTGACCGCGCGGGCCGTGCTCCCCGGCATGGTCGCCCGGGGCGGCGGCTCGGTGGTGGCGGTCGGGGCGGCGCTCGCCAAGCGGCCGGCACCCCGGTTCCTGCCGCTGACCGTGGCCAAGGCGGGCGTGGAGGCCGCCGTGCGCACCCTGGCACTGGAGGTGGGCCCGCACGGGGTGCGGGTCAACGCGGTGGAGCCGAACCTCGTGCTCACCGAACTCGCCCGCTTCATCCCCGAGGAGCAGCGCCGGGCGGCCGCCGAGCGGGCCGCGCTGCGGCGCAACGGCACCCCGGAGGACATCGCCGAGGTCGTCGCGTTCCTCGCCTCCGAGCGCGCCGCGTACCTCACCGGCAGCTGCCTGGTCGCGGACGGCGGCACGTCACTCGCCTGACGCCCCGGCCGGCCGGCACCCGGCCACACCCCAGCACCGGGTTTTCCCGCTCTTTATCACCCTCTTTGCAACCACTGATTGCCTGTCACCACGGCTGCCGTCCGCCTCCGGACGATCCGACCGAAAGGAATGAACCTTGTCGAAGCCCGAACGGAAAGTCGTCAACCGGGACGAGGTCGAGCCCGTCTGCTGGTTCGGCGAGGAGGGCCGGTTCCTGCTCCGCAAGGAGGACACCGGCGGTCTGTACAGCTTCTACCAGATCTCCACCCAGCCGGGCAGCGGTCCGCCGCTGCACGTCCACGAGACCGCCGACGAGGCGTTCTTCGTCAACAAGGGCACCTACGAGTTCGAGGTCGGCGGGGTCACCGAGCGGATCGGCGAGGGGACCGTGATCTTCGGCCCGCGCGCCGTGCCGCACCGCTTCCTCAACGTGGGTGACGAGCCCGGCCAGTTGCTGGTCATCGCGACCCCCGGCGGGGTGGAGAACTTCTTCATCGGGCTGTCGAAGCTCGTCTCGGGCGGCGGCATGCCGGACTGGGAGAAGATGCAGCAGCTCGCCAACGAGAACGAGATGCGCGGATTCATGCCGCCGCCCGGCGCCCGCGGCGACCTGAAGGGTCCGCAGGCCGTCCGGCACGGCCTGCACGGCGCCCCGGCCGACGCGCGGCCCCGCGGCTGATCCACCCGGCCCGGGGGTGACCCACCCGGCCCGGGGGCGGGGCCCGCGCCCTCCACCACCGGACGTCCGTCCGCCGAACGGCCCGCCGGGCCCCGGCCGGGGCAGCGCGCCATTCGCGCTGTCCCGGCCGACCCCGTTCCGCTCCGGCGCACCTGTGGCGCCGCCCACCTGCCTCAGTCCGACCAGGAGGACACCATGCCCGGACAACCCTCCGGCAACCGCGCCGGCCTGCGGCTCGCCGCGCCGCCGCGCCACGACGTGATCATTCTGGGTTCCGGCATCGCCGGTTCGACCCTCGGCGCCATCCTCGCCAAGCAGGGCGTCTCCGTCCTTCTCCTCGACGGCGGCGTCCACCCGCGGTTCGCCGTCGGCGAGTCGACGACGCTCTACACCCTCAAGGTGTTCCGGCTGCTCGCCCGGCGCTACGGCGTTCCCGAGCTGGAGTCGCTCACCTCCTCCGACGGCATCCGCGACGACATCTCGCCGACGTCCGGCACCAAGCGGCACTTCGGCTTCATCCGGCACGAGGAGGGCAAGGAGCCCGACCCTGCCGAGTTCCTGCAGTTCAGCCCGCCGTCCAAGGCCCTGCAGACCGGTCATCTGTTCCGTCAGGACACCGACGCGTACCTCTTCCACACGGCCATCCGCTACGGCTGCGACGCCCGGCAGGCGTTCCACGTCGAGGACGTGGAACTCGCCGAGGACCACGTCGCCGTGGTCGGCCGGGGCGGCGAGCGGTACGAGGGCCGCTGCCTGGTGGACGCCAGCGGTTTCCGCTCGCCGCTCGCCGCGAAGCTGGACCTGCGCCGTCCGCCGGAGGCGCTCAAGCACCACTCCCGCTCGATGTTCACCCACATGCTGGGGGTCCGGCCGACCGACGAGTGCCTGCGCGTGGGGCCCGAGGACGCGCCGCCGATCCCGTGGGTCGAGGGCACCATGCACCACCTCTTCGACCGCGGCTGGTTCTGGTCGATCCCGTTCAACAACTCTCCCGGCTCGAAGAACCCCCTGGTCAGCGTGGGGCTCACGCTCGACGAGCGGAAGTACCCGCGGAACCGCGACGTGACCCCGGAGGAGGAGTTCCGCGCCTTCGCGGCACGCTTCCCCGCGGTGGAGCGCCTGTTCGCGGACGCGCGGACGGTGCGGCCGTGGGTGTCGGCCGACCGGATCCAGTACACCTCGACCCGGACGGTGGGTCACCGCTGGTTCCTGATGTCCCACGCGGCCGGCTTCCTCGACCCGCTGTACTCCCGTGGTCTCACCAACACCGGTGAGGTGATCAACTCGCTCGCCTGGCGGCTCCTCGAGGCGCTCTCCGACAACGACTTCGACGAGGAGCGCTTCCGCTACGTCGACGAACTCCAGCAGGGCCTGATCCGGCACAACGACGAGCTCGTCAACAGCTCCTTCGTCTCCTTCCAGGACCACACGCTGTGGAACGCCGTGTACCGCGTCTGGTGCGCCGCCGAGGTGCCGATCAACCTGCGCTTCGACCGGTTCACCGAACGCTTCGAGGAGTCCGGCGACGACGGCGTGCTCCGCGCGATGGAGAAGGCCGCGTACCCCGGGCTGCCCGTTCCCGGGTCCCCGGGCTACAAGGCCCTGTTCGACGAGATGGTGCGGATCTGCGACGCGGTCGACCGCGGGGAGCGGACCGCCGCCGACGCCGGGGCCGAGCTGCTGAAGACGGTGGTCGAGGCGCCGGTCGTGCTGGACCACCTGGGCCTGCGCGACCCCGAGTGCCGGTTCGTCTACCCGATGCCCGACGACCTGCGGCGGATGGCCGGCTGGCTGCGCAACGACGGTCCCGACGAGCTGCGCTACCTGACCACCGGCGTCGACGTGCACGGTGCGCCGCTGCCGACCGAGGCGGACGTCGAGAAGGCGCTGCCGCACTGACCCGGCACGCGGAACGGCCGTCGGCGGCCGGGCGTTCCACGCTCCGGGCAGTGCGCCCGGCCGGCACGAGCGGCCGACACGAGCGGCCGGCTCCCACGAAGGTGTGGGAGCCGGCCGCTCGGTGCTGTGCGCGGCCCGCGGGTGCGCCGCGGGCCGCGGCCTCAGGGCGTCCGGGGCGTGACGCGGAACACCGGGCAGCGCTCCGCGGCCGCCTCGAAGTGCTCCGGGGAGCCGGACTCGACCAGCCCGTTGCGCACGAACGCGCCCACGCCCCGCGGGACCTGCCGCGGGAACTCCCGCAGCACGCGGCCCCGCTCCGCCACCGGCAGCTCGACCAGGTCCACCCGCTGCGAGCGCCGGCCCCGGGTCAGCGTCCCGTGGCCCGCCGCGCGGGCGTTCCTGACCCAGTCGGACTCCGGGTACGCCTGGAGAAGGTGGCGAACGCCGTCGACCACCACCGGGGCGACCGGGTTGGTCCGCGGCAGGCCGCTCCGGCGGCCGGGGACGGTGAGCAGGTACATGGGCCCGAAGGGCAGCCCCAGCCGGTGGAGGAGGACCACGGCCTTGTTGCGGACCCGGTGCCGGGGGGAGATCCGGCGCCGCGCGGTCATGCCGCCCGCCGCTCGTGGACGCGCCGCGTGATGGCCCGGACCACGGACCGCGGCATCGCCCGCATCAGGGGCAGCCGGACGCGGTACGCCAGGCCCGGCACCGTGGACGTCCGCCCGGCCGCCACCGCGTCCAGGCCCGCCCGGGCGACCTGATCGGCCGTCAGCCACTTGATGCCGGGCAGCGCGTCGGTCGACACCCCGGCCGCCTCGTGGAACCCGGAGCGGGTCAGGCCGGTGTGCACGGTGGTGATGTGGACGCCGTGGCGGGCGACCTCCATGGCCAGGCTCTCGCTCAGCGAGGAGAGGAAGGCCTTGGAGGCGGCGTACGTCGCCGAGCGCGGCTTGGGCAGGACGGCGACCAGCGAGGAGACGTTCACGATCCCGCCGGAGCCGCGGGCGATCATGCCCGGCAGGCAGGCGTGGGACAGCCTCAGCGGGACGACCGCGTTGAGCACCGCCGTGTGCAGCTCGCGCTCCGCCGGCAGCTCCGCGAAGTACCCCGAGCCGCTCGACCCCGCGTTGTTCACCAGCAGCTCCACCGGCCGCTCGGGATCGGTGAGCCGCTGCTCGGCGAGCGCGAGCTGACTCTCGTCGGTGAGGTCGAGCCGGAGCACCTCCACGGTCACCCCGTGGGCGGCCCGCAGGTCGCTCGCGAGCCGTTCGAGGAGTTCGCCCCGCCGCGCCACGAGGACGAGGTCGACGCCCTCCCGCGCCAGGAGCCTGGCGAACCCCTCACCGATCCCGCCCGACGCCCCGGTCACCATGGCCGAGGCGTAAGGAAATCGCCGCATGCTGTTCCCCCAATTCCTGAAAAATTCGACCGGACACGCTCGAACACATTAACCTAGGCCCCGGCGGACGGGCCAGTGAACGGAATACCCGAAGAAGCCCCGCGGCACCGATTTATACCTGCTTAACCCCGGTTTCATCGGCCGGTGGTGCAATGCTGCCGCACGATTTCCCGACCTCAGAAGACCGCCGGCCGCACCCGGCCCCGTCCCCGTCGAAATGGCTGGTGTCGTTTCCATGAGATCCTCCGCGCAAGAGCGGAAATCACCGCTCCCCGCGCCCTCCGCCCCCGGCGCCGGTCCGGCCGCCCGGCTGAACTCCCTCACCGGCCTGCGCTGGATCGCGGCCCTCGCCGTCTTCCTGTCGCACGTCGGCACCCTGCTGCCGCTGCCGGACGCCAAGCCGCTGCTGTCCCTCGGCTCCTCCGGCGTGACGTTCTTCTTCGTCCTCTCCGGCTTCGTCCTGACCTGGACGTGGACGGCCGGCGACCGGGTCGGCCCGTTCTACGGCCGCCGGTTCGCCCGCATCTGGCCGGTGCTGCTGGTGGCCGTGCTGGTCCCGCTGCTGCTCCAGCTGCCCGACGCCCGGCCGGACCACGCCGACACCCTGAAGGTGACCGCGCTCTCCGCCGTCCTGCTGTACCAGGCCTGGGTGCCCGGCCACATCCTGGACAGCGCGAACCCGGTGGCCTGGTCCCTCGCCTGCGAGGCGTTCTTCTACGCGCTCTTCCCGTTCGTCGCCAGGCCCCTGGCGCGGCGGTCGCTGCGCTGGCTCGGCGTCGCGGCCGTCCTGCTGCTGGTGGTGGGCTGGGGCCTGAGGATCTGGCTGTGGGACGCCTACCCGCCCCAGGCGCGGCCGAAGTTCACCGGGGTGAACGGCCTGCTCCTCGGCACCTTCTCGCCGGTCGCCCGGGTCTGGGAGTTCCTGCTCGGCGTGGTCGCCGCGGCCGCCGTGCGCAAGGGCTGGCGTTCCCCGATCGGCGTCGCGCCGGCCGCCGCCCTGGTCGCCGCCGGCTACGTCGTCCTGTGGCTGCTGCGCGAGGAGACCTGGCGTCTCTTCGTCGTCTACGACGCCCTTCCCCAGGTCACCGCTCCGCTGTTCGCCCTGCTGATCGTGGCCGTCGCCGGAAAGGAGATCTCGGGCGGCACTTCGTGGCTCGGCACGCGGCCCATGGTGAAACTCGGAGAATGGTCGTACGCCTTCTACCTCCTGCACTTCACGGTGCTCTTCGAGATTTCCTCCTCGCTTTTCGACAAGAACGGCGTCATGGAGTACTACATGCGCCCGGTGAAGGCGAGCTGGTCGAATGCGGGGTGGGCGGTCCTCGCCCTCGCGATCACCCTGGCCGCCTGTGCGCTGCTGTACCAGTTCTACGAGCGCCCCGTGGAGCGGTGGCTGCGCGCCCGGATCGGCGGCGGCCGCGGCGGACGGTGACGGCCGCCCGACGGACCTGACGGTGCCCGGCCCCGTCCCGGCCGGGCACCCGGCACCAGGCACCCGACACCAGGAAGCGACGAGCACCCGCTCCCGGACCGACCAGCAGTCCGGGAGCGGGTGCTCGTCACGCCCCTGGTCCCCGTCCGGCCCGGCCACCGGCCCCGGGGACCCGCGGCCCGTGGAGGGCCGGCCGGGGTCCACCGGACCGTACTGTCCGGATCACTGTATGGATGCGATCCCGCTGTGGAACCATACTGCCACCGCGTAACCATGATCCCAGGGGGAGAAACATGCCGGTGGCGCCCCGCCTCAGCATCCTCGTCGTCGACTCGCACCCCATCTCGCTGGCCGGCCTGCGCACCATTCTGGACAACTGTCCCGATTTGACGGTGGTCGGTACGGCGCACGACCGCGAGAGCGCCGTCGAACGGTACCGGGAGCTGCGACCCGATGTGGTGGTGGTGAGCACGCACAAGCATGCGGGCCGGGCCCTGGACATCGTGGGCGCACTGTCCAGGACCCGGTCGCCGCTGCCCGCGGCCAAGGCGCTCGTCCTGGTCGACGACGTGGACGCGGCGGCGGACCACGTGCTGCAGGCCGGTGTCCACGGCGTGCTGTCCTGCGCGAGCACGTCCGAGGAGGTCGCCGCCGCGGTCCGCATCACGGCCACCGGCCGCTCCCTGCTGATCCCCCGGGCCCGGGAGGAGTCCGGGGATTCCCCGCTGGAAACGCTGACCGAGCGGGAGCTCCAGGTCTTCCACCTCGTCGCCCAGGGATTCAGCAATGCCGAGATCTCGGCGGAGCTGAAGCTCAGCCAGAGCACCGTGAAATCGCACATCCGGAACGCGATGGAGAAACTCCATTTGCGCAACCGCGTGCACGCCGTCATCTTCGCCTACGAGAACAGGATCATTCACGCGGACCGGTAGCGAAAGGCGCCGGGCCCGGGGTGTCCCGGTCCTGCGCCCGCAGCTGGGAAAGGACCCGCTGCACGTCGAAGACATTCCGGTCCTCGACGACGAGCCCGTTCTCCACCCGCCACAGCTGGATTCCTTCCGAGGAGATCGCCCGCCCGGTGGGCGGAACGCCGGCGAACTCCCCCACGTGCGTGCCCCGGGTCGTGTACCAGCTCGCCACCCACGGGCCCTCGGCCACCTGCAGCCCGACCTCGACGGTGAGCCCGGCGAACGCCGCGCGCCGCAGCCGGACGCTCTCCCGGGGGCCCTCGGGGCCCACCGGCCGGCCGCCCAGCCGGAACTCCGGGGCGAAGATCAGGTCCGCCACGTCCAGCTCCCCGCGACTCCAGCCCTGGTCGAACCAGCGGCGGGCGAGGGCCTTGTTCGCCTCCTGGACGCTCGCCACCCCCTCCGGGGCCACGGTGCTCACCGGCCTCCCTCCGCGGGGAGGGGGGCCGACCCGGCACCGGCCGCGCGCAGGGCGTCGAGGCTCTCGCGGCCGATGGTGCTCAGCGCCGGCACCGGCGATCCGGCCGCCCACTGCAGGAACTCCACGATCTGGCCGCGGTCCGGGTGCATGAACCGCCGGTTCTCGTCCTTCCAGCCGAATCCCGGGTGGACCGCCTCGGAACCCCTGACGAGTCCCATGATGATGTCCGCCGCCCGGTCGCCGTCGATCTCCTTCGCCTCGTACTGCTCGCAGGCCCTCGCCGTACCGTCCAGAAGGGCCTTGAAATCGTCGTTGTCGGGCCACCAGAGGCCGACGTGCGGCACCTTCTCCAGCTCGTCGAAGACGCGCGCGTCGCGGTCGGCGCGGTACTTGCGCAGCGCGTTGTTGATCCGCAGCGTGCCGGGTGTGTTGCCGCTCCCCCAGACACGGAAGACGGCGTCCCAGAGCCGGAAGTGGGAAAAGGAGATGAACGAGCAGTTGACGAGGGTGTCGTTGTAGTCGAGCAGGCCCTGTTCGAGCTCCTCGACGTAGCGGAAGCGCTCCTCGTCGAAGTCGTCGTCCGCGAGTGCGGCGAGCAGCCGCGGGGCGAGCGCGTGGATGATCTCGAAGGTGTTGGACATGCCCCGGGAGTAGAGCGGGTCGAGGAAGCCCGCGGCGTGCGACATCAGGCACCACCGCTGTCCCACGGTCTTGTTGGAGGAGTACTGCAGCCGGCCCGTGGACACCCACTCCCGGACCTTCCTGGCCCCCTCGAACTGCCGTGCCACCGCCGGGAAGCGGCTCAGCAGCAGCTCGAACTCCTCTTCCGCGCCGATGCCCTCCGGCTTGGGGTACAGCCGCGGGTCGAAGGTGACGCCCACGCTGCACAGCGGGTTCCGGGAGAGCTCGTGGTTGTCGAACGGGATGATCCAGAACCAGCCCCGCTCGAAGAGGTGGTGCATGGTGCCGTTGTGCCAGGGCACCGGCGGCCGGTCCTGCTCGGGCACCTCCAGCACGTCGTCGAACCGCTTGACGCCGATCATGTGCGTGAACAGCGAGCGGGAGTGGTGCCGGAACCGGGCCGGCTGCTCGCGCAGGCCCAGGTGGTCGGCCAGCGGCGAGCGGAAGCCGCTCGCGTCCACCAGGTAGCGCGCCCGGACCAGGTGCCCGTCGGTGCCCGTCACGGTGACGCCGTCGTCGTCGAAGTCGATCTTCTCCGCGCGCCACTGCTGACGGGTGTCGCAGCCGTACCCGACGGCGACCCGCAGCAGGTAGGCGTCGCTGTCCTGGCGGAACAGGTGGCTCGCCGAGGTCAGCGCGTCGGGGATGACGAACTGGTGCGCCTCGGTCGGGTCCGGCTCCTGGCCCGGCCGGTGCAGCATGAAGCCGAAGTGCTGCTTGCGGCCGAAGGTGTTGCTCACCTGCTGGTTGATGGTCGTGGCGTCGGTGAGGGCCTCGAACTCGGGGATGTCGTAGCGTTCGGCCAGTACCTGGAGCCAGGCGACGAGTTGAGGGATCATGGACTCGCCCACCGCGAAGCGGGGGTGGGTGCCCGCGTCGGCGATCAGCACCTTCGCCCCGCTGCGGGCCAGCACCGCGCCGAGGGTGGATCCGGCGATTCCCGATCCCAGGATCACCACATCGTGGCTGGGGCTCTGTATCGACACTGTCGGTTCCCTTCGCACTCGTCCGGTCGGGGGCGCCGCGTTGCCGTCGGCGCCCGCGCCACCAGCCTTGCGCACTCAGGTGAAGCGGTGAGAAAGCGCGTGCAGGCCACCGCGCCGTGGCGCGGTGGCCTGCACCGTCAGGCGCGGTTCTGCGGGCCGGCCTGCGTGGCGGGAGCGGCGGACGAGCCGTCCGTCCGTCCCGCTTCCCCTGCCGCGTCGTCAACGGCGGGGCGGTTCCTCGGGGCGGGTACCCGTTCGGGGGTAGTGACGAGCAGCCGGCCCAAGGAGCGTGGGAACCACCAGTTGGACCGCCCGAGGAGGGTGACCAGAGCCGGGGTGAGCAGACCCCGGACCACGGTGGCGTCGATGATGATGCCCGCCGCCAGAGCGGTGGCGAACACCTTCACATCGGTGATCGGAATGCTGGCCAGTGCGGTGAAGGCCAGGAAGAGGATGAACGCCGCGGAGGTGACCAGCCGGCCCGTGCGGCTGATGCCCGTCACGACGGACGGCACCACGGTGTCGCGCACGCCCTTGGCACTCAGCTCCAGGTGGGTCTCGCGGATGCGGTGGAGGATGAACACCTCGTAGTCCATGGACAGCCCGAAGAGGAAGGCGAAGACCGCCATCGGGACCCAGATGGTCACCGCCCCGATCGCCGGGGTGTCGAACAGCAGCTCGCTGCCGTAGCCCTTCTGCCAGATCAGGACGACCACGCCGTACGCCGCGCAGGTGGACAGCGCGTTGAGGATCAGCGCCTTGATCGGCAGAACCACCGAGCGCAGCGTCCGGGCGAGCACCACGAAGGTGAGCAGGGCGACGAAGACCAGGATCAGCCCGAGGGAGCCGTAGACCCCGTCGATGAAGTCCACGTCCGTGGCGGGGCCACCGCCGACCAGGGTGCCCGGGGTGTCCTCCGCGAGGTCCATGACCTTGGTGACCGTGTCCCGGCCGGTGCTGCTGGACGGGTCGGCCTTGGTCCACACGTCGATGACGCGCTGTCCGCCGCGCGCCCAGTCCGCCGGGGCGGCCGAGCCCGCGACGCCTTCGAGCGCGGCGAGCCTGCCCTGCACGGCGTCCGAGCCGCCCGCGTCGACGACGACCTCCAGCGGGCGGGCGATGCCCTCGCCGAAGCCAGCGTCGACGATCCGCTGGTAGGCCGCGGCGGGCTTGCCGCCCTGGGCGAGCGTCACGGTGGCCGGCTGGCCCAGGCGCAGGGCGAGCACGGGGGCGGCGAGGGCCAGCAGCACCGCGCCGCTGAGCACCGCGCACAGCGCGGGACGGCGGGTGGTGAAGCCCGCGATCCGGCCCCACAGCCGGCTGTCCGGACGGTGCACCCGGCGCGGCCGGTCGAGCTTGTCGCCCCAGGCGTACAGCAGGACGGGCAGCAGGGTGATCGCGACGCCGACGCTGACCAGCGGGATCAGCAGGCCCGCGTAGCCGACGCTGCGCAGGAACGGGACCGGCAGGACCACCAGCGCGGCGAGCGAGATCGCCACCGTGGCGCCGCTGAGCACCACCGCGTGGCCCGCGCTGGAGACGGCCCGGACGACCGCCTCCCGGCGCTCCTCGGGCGAGGAACCGTCGGATCCGGGCTTCTGCCGCTCCTCCCGCCAGCGGGTGACGATCAGGAGCGCGTAGTCGATCGCGATGCCCAGGCCGATCAGCGCCACCAGGTACTGGACGATGAAGGAGACGTCGGTGATCCCGGTGATACCGCGCACCAGCAGGAACGTCGTCGGGATGGCGACCATGGCCATCAGCAGCGGCACCACGGCGAGGCCGCTGGCGAAGACCAGGGCCAGCACGACCAGGGCGCCGAGGGCCCCGATCAAGGTCTCGTAGATCGGGCTGCGCTGGCCTCCGCTGTCGCGGCCGGACAGGACCGGCTGGCCGGTCAGTTCGACCGGGGCGCCGCCGATCCTCGCGCTCTCGACCGCCGTCTTGATCGCCGGGAGCGACTGCTCGTAGGGGGCGTTGGAGCGGTTGGCCGGCGGGTAGACCAGCGCGACCGTGGTGCGCTTGTCCTGGGAGACCAGGGACTCGCCGCCGGGACCGGCGAACGAGACGCTGCGGCCGCCCTTCGGGGTGACCTTGGCGATCAGGTCGCCCCACTGCTCGCGGACACCGCCGCTGTCGACCGTCGAGCCGTCGGGCACGGTCACGACGAGCAGCAGCGGGGCGTTCTTGCCGCCGGTCTGCGAGAAGCGCTGGGCCAGGGCGTCGTTCGCCTCCTGGGAGTGCTTGTCCGGGAGCCGGGACTCGAACGAAAGCTTGTCGATCGTGCTGCCCGACATGGCACCACCGGCCAGGGTGAGCACCACCCAGACCAGGACGACTGACAGCCGATGGGCGAGCACCCACCGCGTCATGCGCTCCAAGGTAACCCCTCCTGTAGGGACGCTACTGTGTAGCTACGCTACGCATGTAGGAGGAGACCATAGCCCGGCCACAACCGGTGACGCAATATCAAATGAACCGATCCGGTCGCGAGTTGGCACACGACGGAACGGCCCCGGAACGCACCGGTCCCCTGGTGGGCGACCGGCCGCGAGTGGCACAACGACCGGCCCGAGGGCCGGGTGAGGGGACCGGGGCCGCCAACGCGAAACGCCCGGCCGGGAGACCCCGGCCGGGCGCCTGCGTGAACTCATCGCGGCCCGGACGACCGACCACGTGGTGCAACGTCCCCCCGGAAACCGCCGTGTCGGCGGCCGGGGCCGGACAGGAGACGGCGCTACACGGGATCCGCCCCGCGCAGGACGGAGAGGAAGCGCTTCAGGGCCGTCCCGAAGTACCCGGCGGCCAGCAGCGTCAGCGTCGCCGGCAGGACGACCTTGGGCCAGTCCAGCGACTCCGGATGACTCACACCCCGGTTGACCAGCAACAGGGTCAGCGCGCCCAGCACGCAGAGCAGCCCGATCAGGGCCGCGAGCGTACCGGTGGCGACCACCTGGTCCCGCGGAGCGGCCGCCGCCTCGAAACCGATGCCCTTGCGGATGCCGGAGAGCCCGCCCGCCAGTGACAGCACGCAGCCGAAACCCACCACCGCCAGCCCCACCAGCAGCAGCGGCGGATGCTGCGGCCAGGGGCCGGCCGGCCCGCCGAGCAGCGCCGAACCCCAGGCCACCGCCAGCAGCGGCAGGGCACAGACCGCCTGCAGCGACAGCCGGTTGGCACTGATGCGCAGCGTGGCGTCGTTGTAGGCACGGGCGACCTCGGACGGCGCACCCCACTCCAGGACGGCGCGCTGCGCCGCCTCCTCCAGGTCGTCGCAGACGTCCAGATTGCCCTCCGCCGCGCACTGGAGGCCGTCGAGTATCTCGTCGACGATGGCCGAACGGCGCGAGTCCGGCCCGACCAGGTGCTCCGCCACATGGTCGGTGAAGCTCTGCAGCACGGCCGCGTGCGTCACGGCTGCCCGCCCAGGACGACCGAGATCACGGAGGAGACCTCCCGCCACGCCGTCCGTTTGTCGGCCAGTGCCCGGCGGCCCGCCGTCGTGAGGAAGTAGTTCCGCCGGCGACGGCCGTTGTGGGTGATCCACTCGCTGTCGACCAGCCCGGCGGCCTCCAGCCGGTGCAGCGCCGGATAGACCGTCCCGGTCGGGAGGTTGATGGCGTCGCCGCTACGCCGCCGGAGCTCCTCGATCACCGCGTAGCCGTGCTGCGCCCCGGGCTCCAGCACCGACAGCAGCATGCCTTCCAGATTGCCTCTCAGGGTCTCGGCCTTCACGCTTCCCCACCCTACACATCGGGGCCCGGCCGGAACACGGCTGATTCGAGCCGCAATCGTTCAGCCGGACGCACGGCCCTGCCGTCCGGCCGTGGCCATGTCCTCCTCGACCGCGCCACCCCCGGCGCCGGGGCCCGGCACCACGGCCGGCGCCCGGCGGGCGCTCCTGGCCTCGATCAGGTTCAGGACCGGCCCGGTCATGGCGGTGGTCACCAGCGCCATGACGACCATCAGCGAGTACAGCGGGCCGTCCAGCAGGCCGAGTTGCAGTCCGACGCCGAGGATCACGAGTTCGGTGAGGCCCCGGGTGTTCATCAGCGCCGCCAGGGTCCCCGAGTCCTCCGCGGTGAGTCCCTGCGAGCGGGCACCCAGGTACGTCCCGCCGAACTTGCCGCCGATGGCGACGAGGAGGATGACGGCCAGCTCGGTCAGCCCTTCGAGGCCCACCCCGCGCAGATCGACCTTCAGGCCCGCGACCACGAAGTAGACGGGGAGCAGCAGCGAGGTGATCTCGCCCGTGCGCTCGCAGAGCTCCTCGCGCGTCGCCTCCGTCCCCTCGCGGGGCATCAGCGCACCGAACAGGAAGGCGCCGAAGATGTAGTGCATCCCCATCGCCTCGGTCGCCGTTCCGGACAGGAAGATGCCGACCATCACGACGGCCATGCCCGTCGGGGTGAGCCCCTTCCCGGGGGCGCCGTGGGTGAGCACCCGCCGCAGCAGGGGCCGCAGGGCCAGCAGGAGCACCGTGAACGGGACGAGCAGGGAGACCTGCCAGTAGCCGCCGGCGCCGCCGACGACGGCCTGCACCCCGGCCAGCGCGGACCAGGCGACGACGTCGACGACCGCGGCGGTGGCCAGTGCGAGGCCGCCGATCGCGAGGCGGGACATGCCCCGGCCGACCAGGATGCGGGCGAGCACCGGGAACGCGGTCACCGACACGGACAGGCCGATGAACACCACGAACGCGGCCCGCTGCTCGGTCGGGTGGTTGCGCAGCAGGAAGAAGGCGAGCGGGATGCCGAGGGCGAACGGCACCAGGGTCGAGCCCGTCGCGGCGCCGACGGTGATCCTCACCCGGCCGCGCAGGAAACGGTGTTCGAGTTCCAGCCCGACGACGAACATGAACAGGGCGACGCCGATGTTCGCCAGCGCCCCCAGCAGGGGCCGCACGTCGGCGGGGAAGAGCCGGTTGGCGACCAGGCTGCCGAACAGCGTCGGTCCGAGCAGGATGCCGGCCAGGATCTCGCCGACCACGGGCGGCTGGCCGAGACGGCCGGCCAGCGCGCCCAGACCGCGGGCGAGCAGCAGGATGAGACCTAAGTCCAGGAACAGCAGCTCAACTTGATGGGTCGTCATGATCGGTACGGTCCTCGATTCGGCCGGGCGTCGACGGAAAAGGCGTTGACCGAGCGCCACCCGTGCCGCGGGGCGCGGGGGTGTTCGTTCGACGTGCCGGTGCGGCCACGTCGTGAAAGGGGCGCGCGACGAATCGCGGCCCCGCAGCGCGCGTCCCGGTTCGGGGAAGGTGCCATCGACGGCACGCGGCGGCTGCGCGGCGTTTCCCGACGGGGGGTCACACGCTCCGTCGGCGCTCCCAGCCTGCGGTTCGCTCCGCGGCGGTGTCATCGCCCAGATTGCCCATCCGGCGCCCGGCGCCGACCCCCCCGGCAAACTTTCCATAAATCACGTGACCTGCGTATCCGTCGCCGACGTTTTGTCGGTTGCCTCGAAGCGGATCCGTATGCAAGGCTCAAAGCCGCCGTAACAGACTGCAACGGGGGGTTGCTGAGTGTCTGCAGGTGAACACAGACCCGGGCGGGGCCGGCTCCGGCACGGACCGTCGCACGAAGAGTCTTCCGCACAGTCAGCATCGCCGCCCACGGCCGGAGTCCTCCTCCGGGCCGACTGCCCGCACGAGCCGCCGACACCTCCGGGTGTGTCAGGTGCGCGGCCCGTCCGCGCGACGCCCCGCTCCCCCGGCAGCACCCTCCGCTGAACATCACTCTGTTCTCGTACGGGCGCGCTTTCCTGCTGCCGTTCCAGTCTCTGCGGGACACCGGAACGGCGCCACAGCGGCCGCACGCCCGTTTCTCATCGTCGTCGACCGGATCAGGGAGTGCGGAGAATGGAGCACCATGCGCGCCGCGCCGTCACGATCATTCGCCAGAATTACCACGAGCCACTCGTCCTGGACGATCTGGCCCGATCGGTAATGGTGAGCAAATTCTATTTGATCAGGGTTTTCCAGCGAGCCACCGGAGTAACTCCAGGGCGCTTTCTGAGCGCCGTTCGGCTGCACGAGGCGAAATCCCTCCTGGTGCACAGTTCCCTGAATGTGGCAGAGATTTCCGCACGGGTGGGCTACAGCAGTCCCAGCACGTTCTCCCGCCGTTTCACGACCTCGGTGGGCGTCTCCCCCACCCAGTACCGGCGGATCGGCCGGCACGACACGGACGAGGACCCCGGCATCGCCCCCAGCCCCGTCGAGCGCGGCCCGCTGGGATCCGTGGCGGGCACCGCCCATGTGCTCGGGACGTCGCGCTCGCCGCTGTACATCGGCCTGTTCGACAGCCCGATCCTCCAGGGGCAGCCCGCGGCCTGGACGAAGCTCGACGGGACCGGGCCCTTCCGGGTGAAGAACGTGCCGCCCGGCACCTGGCACCTGCACGCGGTGACGCTCGGGGCGCGGACCTCGGCCGAGCAGTGGGGCGACTCCCCGCTGCTGGTGGGTACGGTCGGTCCGGTGGACATCTGCGCCGGCGCCCGCACCCGCATCGACGTCGTGCTCCAGCAGGAGGACTGGACCCGTCCGCCGGTCCTGCTCGCCCTCCCCGGCATCGGCTCGCGGCCCGGCCGCCCGGTGCGGTCCCGCGGCCGGTTACCGCACCCCGCCGCGGCGTTCTACGGCCCGCAGCCGATCCGCCGGAGCGGGCGGCCGGCCTGCCGCGGCGCGGAGTGAACGGACCGGGGAAGCGCGAGGGCCGCCCGGCGGACAGCCGGGCGGCCCTCGGGCGCGCCGTGCGGAGCTGGGCGGACCTCAGCCCAGGGTGAAGCGGTCCGCCGCGGCACCCCGGAGCCGGCCCTTCGGCACCTTGCGGCCGAAGGTGAGGAGCAGCAGGTCCTGGGCGGCGCCGGTGACCTGCGATCCGCTGCCGAAGCTCCAGTCGAGGTCGTCCGCGCTCAGCCGGACGCCGTCGAGCTGAGCGCCGAAGAACTTGAACGCCTTGGGGTCGACGGCGTCCAGCAGGATGCGGAGCCGGTCCTCGGGGAGCTTCCGGTCGAGACCGATGGGCACCGTGATGTCGAGTCCGTGCACGACGTCGTGGCCGAGCGCGGCGGCGAAACCGCCGACCGGGGGCTTCCACGGGTGGGTGGCGTTGTCCCGCAGGAAGGCCGCGAGCCGGTCGGTGGAGAACTCGGCCGCGTCCTTGCGCGCGCAGCGGTCGGTCATGCGGTTCAGGCTGCCGCCGGCCAGGACGAGCTCCTTGGCCATCCGGGGAACGGAGTAGCGGAATCCGAACGACATGTGGGCGACGACTTCCCGGACCCGCCAGCCGGTGCACAGCGACGGCTCGTCCCATGTCTCCGCGGGCAGCTCGTCGAATACGGCGGCGAGTTCCCTGCGCTCGGCCGCGATCGCCGCGCGAATCTCGGATTCCGGATGCCCGTGTGACACGTTGCTCATGGCCCCATTTTACCGACCGGCCGGGGAGGAGCCAATAACATTCCGTTATCGCACCCAGGGCCTGCGGTTATGACCGCAGGTCACCTCGGTTGCATTCCGGTCCCGGTGAAAACCCGCCAGAACCAGAACTGGCCGAGGGTCACCGGGACGAGGGCCGGGAGCACGATCGCGGCCAGCAGCGTCAGGGAGCCGGAGTCGGCGATCGCCCGGGACAGCTCCAGTCCGCCCTGGCCCGAGTGGGTGGCCAGCACCGTGGTGCCGTTGACCGCGCCGACCAGGACGGGCAGGGCCACCAGCGGCGCGGCGCCCAGCAGCAGCGCCGCTCCGGTGCGCCCGGTCGCCTGGACCCGGTCGGAGGCGTACACGGCCGCGGCGGTGAGCACCCCGACGACGCCCACCACCACGGGGGCGTCGGTGACCACCGCGGCGGCCACCACGACGAGCAGGGGCAGCAGCAGGAGAACCGGGGTCAGCACCCGGGTCAGCCGGCCGAACCCGACCCGCACCGGGTTCCCCTCCGGCAGGCTGCGGGCGGCGCAGAGCAGGCCCTGGCGCAGGCAGCCGGCCACCGCCAGGGCGGCGCAGAGCAGCGTGAAGGGGTGGACCAGATCGGCCGCGGCCGCCACCGAGTGCCCGTCCGGCCCGACCGAGAGTCCCCGGACCAGCATGCCCAGCACCGCGCCCCAGCCGGCCGCGAGGACCAGGCTGGCGGCCGACAGCACGATGTCCCAGGTGCGTCGCCAGCGGGCGCCCTCGTACGCCGGGCGGAACCACAGCGCGCCGTCGCGCAGGAACCAGGCGCAGAGCACGGCGAGGAAGGGCAGCCGCAGCGCGCGCAGCAGTTCGCCCTCCGCCACGGGCAGGGCTCCGAAGAGGAGCCCGCCGAAGGCGACCAGCCACACCTCGTTCGCGAGGAAACGGGGGACGATCGCGCGCCGCATCCGGACGCGGCCGGCTTCCGTGTCGGCGAACGGCATCAGCATCCCGATGCCGAAGTCGATGCTCTCCAGAGCCAGGTAACCGGCGAGGAGGAGCCCGACCAGGGCGTACCAAAAGACATCCACCGTTGATTCCCCATCAGCTGGACATGTGTGCGTTCATGGCATGGGTCAGTAGGAGGGGCGGACGTCCGCCGGGGGTGCGCCCCGGCCGTCCTCCCGCGGCGCCCCGCGCTCTTCGGCGTCCGGGAAGAGGTCCGTGTCGCCGAGCAGTCCCACGTCCGGTCCGAGCCTGGCGAAGCGGACCATCAGCGCCCAGTCGACGACGGCGAGGGTGGTGAGCACGAGCGTGAAGACGACCAGGGAGGCGAGCATCCCGCTGACGGGGACGTCCGCGACCGCGTCCCGGACCGTCAGTTCGCCGGTGACCATCCAGGGCTGCCGGCCGACCTCCCGGCTGAGCCAGCCGCAGATCAGGGCCAGGAAGCCGAGCGGCAGCAGGAAGGCGGGGAGCCGCAGCCCGAACCGCCGGGCCGGTGGCGTCCCGCCCGCCCGGCCACGGCCGGCCGTGGCCGGGATCCAGACCAGGAAGGCCAGCAGGACACCGATGAGGAGCATGAGCACGGCCGCTCCGCCCACCCAGGCGGGCGGCATCCAGTCGCCGGCGCCGTACCGGGCCTGTGCCCCGGCGCGGACCGCGTCGAGTTCGGCGCCGCTCTGCCCCATCACGACGGCGTACTTCTCCGGCTGGTAGTCCTTGAGCGCCCCCAGGTGCACGAACCCCGCCACCACGGTGACGAGCGCCCCGCCGCCCGCGAGGTACGAGCCCTGGAGCAGCGTCGGGCGGAAGAACTCGGTGTCCCGGTCGCGGCGCAGGTGGTAGGCGCTGACGGTGGCCATGAACAGCCCGGCGATCAGGGCCACGGCACCGGCGATGTGCACCACCGCGTACCAGGTCGCCCCGTTGGTGAGCAGGGCGCCCCAGTCGGTGACCCGGGCGACGCCGTCGCGCATCTCGTAGCCGACGGGGTTCTGCATGAAGCCGTTGACCACCATCACCCAGAACGTGGAGGCGTACGCGGTGAGGGCGACGCCCCAGATCAGCGCGAGGTGGGCCCGCGGCGGCACCCGGGCGAAGCCGAAGGCCCAGAGCCCGAGGAAGGTCGATTCGAGGAAGAACGCGACGACCGTCTCGATCGCCAGCGGGGCGCCGACGACGTTTCCCACGACGTGCGACAGGCCGGACCAGTTCATGCCGAACTGGAACTCCTGGGCCAGCCCGCTGACGATGCCGAGCGCGTAGTTGACGACGTAGAGGCCGCCCCAGAAACGCACCCGCCGCATCCGGGTGGCGCGCAGGACGGGGTCGGTGGTGCGCACCGCCCGGGTCTGCGTCAGGGCGACCACGGTGACCAGTCCGAGGGTCATCGCGACGAACAGGAAGTGCAGGGTCGCCGTGACGGCGAACTGGAGTCGCGCGAGGTCGATTGCGTTCACGGGGCGTCTTCCGGTCGGGTGGGAGGATCGGGAACGGTCGGCGAAGGGCCGGCGGCGCGGGCTAGCCGAGCTGGGTGCGCGCCTGTTTCGCGAGGGCCTTGGCCGCCGGGCTCATCCGGCCGCCGGCCCGCCAGGCCAGGGCGAGACCGCCCCGCAGGTGCATGCTGGAGATCCGCACCGGGTGCAGCAGCTCCGGCTGGGAGAGCACGAACCGCTCCGGCAGGATCGCCATGCCGATGCCCCGGGAGGCGAGCTGGGCGAGCACCCGGGGATCGCTGGCCTCGAAGGCCACCCGGGGTTTGACGCCCGCCGCCGCCCAGGTCGCGTCGGAGGCCGCGCGCACGGCGCTGCCGACGGGCAGGCACATCAGCGTGTGGGATTCCACCTCGTCCACGGTGATGCTGCCGCGCCCGGCGAGCGGGTGGGCGTGACCGACCGCCCCGACCAGCAGTTCGTCGGCGATGACCAGGGTTTCCAGCCCGGCCGGCGGATCGACGCCGACACCGATGATCGCGACGTCGATCCGGCCCGCCCGCACGGCCTCGACCAGGTGTTCCGTGCTCCCCTCACTCAGGGAGATCTCCACGGCGGGGTACTTCTCGCTGAAGTCCGCGACCAGATCGGGAAGCCGCAGGGACAGCGAGGACGCGACGGAGCCCAGCGCCACCTGTCCGCGCACGACGCCGGTGACGTTCTCCACCGCGTCCCGCACGCTGTCGACGGCGGCCAGTGCCGCACGCGCGTGCGGCAGCACCGCCGCGCCCACACCCGTCAGTTGGACCGTCCGACCGCTCCGGTCTATCAGGTCCTTGCCCAACTCCCCTTCCAGCCGTCTGATCTGCGCACTCACACAGGGCTGGGTCACGAAAACGCGCGCGGCCGCTTTCGTAAAGCTGGCTTCTTCGGCCACCGCCACGAGGTACTCCAGCTGACGCAATTCCATGGATTGATCGTACCGGTCAACCACCCTCGAAGAGTCGGCAATTGGGACACCCGGCGAACGGCGGAACAGCGAACCTCCACAGCGGCGTGAAGAAATGTCAGACCCCCGTGAGCAAAGGGTCAAATCCGGGTCAAGACTTCGCCGCCGGGGCTTCGAGCCGGTTGAGGGTCCCGGTCAGGTACTGCTCCCGGCAGGGCCGGCGGCGCACCTTTCCGCTGGTGGTCTTCGGCAGCGTCCCGCGGCGGATCAGCACCACGTCGGCGACGTCGATCCGGTGGTTGCGGCGCAACGCCTCCCGCACGGCGGTGGTCACCTCCTCCGCGCTCGCGTACCGGCCCACCCGGCTGTCGCCCTCGACCACGACGACCACGGACTCCTCCCGGCCGTCGTCCACCGGGAACGCGGCGGCGGAGGCCGGCCGCAGCAGCGGGTGGCTGCCCTCGACGGTGTGCTCCAGGTCCTGCGGGTAGTGGTTGCGGCCCTTGACGATGATCAGGTCCTTCAGGCGGCCGGTGACGAAGAGGTCCCCGCCGTGCACGAACCCCATGTCGCCGGTGCGCAGGAACGGCCCGTCCGCCCCGGCTCCGGATATCCGCGCCCGGAAGGTCCGCTCGCTCTCCTCCTCGCGCCCGAAGTAGCCGGCCGCCACGCACGGACCGGTCACCCAGATCTCGCCGACCTCGTCGGGTGCCGCCTCGCGGAGGGTGTGCGGGTCGACGATCCGCACCCGGGTGTCGCCGACCGTACGGCCGACGCTCATGATCGTGCTGGTCCCGGTGACGGCCTCCGGCTCGCCGGCGACCGGGACCACCTTGCCCCGGCCCAGCGCCCGCGCGTCCAGCACCAGCGGTGCCGGCTCGATGCCCGGCCCGCTGCCGCTGACCTTCAGGGTGTGCTCCGCGAGGCCGTAGCTCGGTGCGAGGGCGGCGCTCTCCAGGCCGCTGGCGGCGTACTTGCCGGCGAAGTCCCGCAGCGTGTGCTCACGGACCGGCTCGGCGCCGTTGGCGGCCATCCGCCAGCGCGAGAGGTCGATCGAACCACGCACGCTGTCGCTGCGCACGCACAGGTCGTAGGCGAAGTTCGGGGCCGAGGAGTGCGTGCCGCCGAACCGGGACAGCGCCTCCAGCCAGCGGCCGGGGCGGCGGATGAAGGCCTCCGGCCCCATCAGGTACGAGGGCCGGCCCGCCCACAGCGGCAGCACGATGCCCAGCAGCAGGCCCATGTCGTGGAAGAACGGCAGCCAGGAGACGACGGAGCCGTCGTCCTCCAGCGGCCACAGCTGGTCCGTCTCCCCGGCGTTGAACCAGAAGTTGGCGTGCGTGACCATCACGCCCTTGGGCGTTCCGGTGGAGCCGGAGGTGTACTGCAGCAGGGCCACGTCCGACAGCGCCGGCACGGGCAGTGCGGTCCCGGCGGCCGGCACCGGCAGCTCGTCGGTGGCGACGATCTCCAGGCCCTCCAGTTCGGGCAGCCCGGCGAAGTCGGTGAGCACCTGGTCGCGGACCTCACGGGTGGTCAGCACCAGTGTCGTGCGGGCGTCGTCGGCGATGGTCCGCAGGCGCTGCACCGCGTGGTGGCGGGTCGGCACCTGGACCGGGGCCCCCATCAGGCCGGCCGCGGTGCAGGCCAGCCAGGCCCTGATGAACTCCAGCCCGTTGGGGTACATCAGCACGGCACTGCGGCGCTCGCCGGCCAGCCCGGCGAGGGCGCCGGCCCTGGCCAGCACCTCGCGGTGCAGTTGCCCGTAGGTGACCTCCTCGCCGACCTCCTCGCCGTTGCGCAGGTACACGTAGGCGACGGTGTCGGGCATCTCGTCCGCCCGCCCGGCCAGCAGCGCGGGCAGCGGCAGCGGAGTGCGCTCTGTCATGGAATCAGTGCTCATTGCCGTCCGTTCATCAAGGGTGGCAGGCGGACATCCTCGAAGGGCCGCTCAGGCGAGGTCGGTGAGCCCCGCGCGCGGCGCGTTGATCAGCGCCGCCATGTTGCCGGGGGGCTGGCGGTTCTCGTGCATCAGCTGGTGGGCCTCGCCGATCTCCGGCAGGCTGAACAGCCCGGAGAGGCAGGGGTCGAGCTGCCCGGAGGCGACGAGGTGGATCACCGCCCGGCACTGGGCCGGGTTGAAGCCGTGCGAGCCCTGCAGGCGCTTCTGGCGCATCCACAGGAACCGCAGGTCGACGTCGGCGGCGTAGCCGGAGGTGCCACCGCAGATGGTGACCATGCCGCCGGTGTCGCACAGGTACATGGAGGTGGGGATGGTGTCCTGGCCGCTGTGCTCCAGGACGACCTTCGGCGCCCGGCGGTCGCCGAGGGCCTCCCAGTAGGCCCGGCCGAAGCGGCGCAGCTCCCCCATCCAGGCGCCGAACGCGGCCGGGTCGTTCAGGTCGGGCATCCGGCCCCAGTGGGAGAACTGGCGGCGGTCGACCGTGCCGACCGCGCCGAGGCCGCGGCAGTACTCGGCGCGCTCCTCGCTGGAGACCACCGCGACGGGCAGCCCGCCCGCGTTGCGGACCAGCTGGATGGCCATCGACCCGAGCCCGCCGGCACCGCCCCAGATCAGCACCGGGTCGCCCGGCCTGACCGTGTTGGGCGCCCAGCCGAACAGCTGGCGGTAGGCGGTCGAGCCGGTGAGGATGAACGCGGCCGCGGCCTCCCAGGTGAGGTTCGCGGGCTTCGGGTGGCACTGGTAGTCGTCGACGAGCGCGAACTGGGCGAAGGTGCCGAAGTTGGACTCGTACCCCCAGGCCTGCAGGGTGGACGAGAAGGTCGGGTCCCCGCCGAGGCGGATGTCCTCCGAGGTCTCGTCCCACTGGCCGCCGGAGAGCACGACCTGGTCCCCCACGGAGACCCCGGCCACGCCGTCGCCGACGGCGAAGACCACGCCCGAGCCCTCGGAGCCGCCGATGTGGAAGTCCTCGGGCTCGCCGCGCTTCTGCCGGGCGCCGATGACGTCCAGCGGGTAGCCGAGGCCGGCCCAGACGTTGTTGTAGTTGATGCCCGCCGCCATCACCCAGACGAGGACCTGGCCGCGCCCCGGCTTCGGGGTGTCGACGACCTCGGTGGCGAAGGACTTCAGCGGCTCGCCGAAGCGGCTCCGGCGGATCACGGACGCGTACATCTTCTCCGGAACGGAGCCGAGCGGCGGCATCTCACCCAGCTCGTAGAGGCTCTTCCCCATGGACACTGCTCTCCTGTGGTCGTGGAACGGATGACGGTCGAACGGAACGCCGGGGTGCCGGGAGGTGCGCGGTCAGACCGCGGGCACGGGGAACGCGGAGCGTTCGTACGGGTAGCCCGGCAGCGAGGTCCGGCGGGGGGTGCGCCGCGGGTGCAGTCCCGGCCAGTCGATCTCGACGCCGGCGGCCCACAGCGCGCCCAGCGTCGACAGCAGGATCTCGGGGTCGGGCGTCTCGTCGGTCGGGTGCGGCAGGCCCTGCAGGATCGGGTGGTTCCAGCGGAGTTCGGCATGGCGCCGGGCCAGCGACGTGAGCGTGGTGCCCGGTCCGACCTCGACGAGGGCGCAGCCCGGCAGGGCGTTCAGCGTCTCCAGGACGTCGTGGTAGCGGACGGCGTGGCGCATGTGCCGGCACCAGTAGCCGGGCGTGCGGATCTCGTCCGGGTCGGCCCAGGTCCCGGTGGTGTCGGAGACCACCCGGATCGCCGGGCGGTGGAAGGTGATGCCGGCGAGGAACTCCTCGTACTCGTCGAGCACCGCGTCGACCAGCGAGGAGTGGCCGGCTCCCGGCACCTTCAGCAGGCGCGTCTCCAGGCCCTTGGCCGCGTGCTCCTCGACGAACCGCTCGACCGGCTCGCGCGGCCCCGAGACGGTCACCTGGTCGGGGCCGCTGATCACGGCGATCCCGACGCCCTCGGGGAGCAGCGGCAGCAGTTCGGCCTCCGGCAGCCGGACGGCCGCCATCGCGCCGGGCGCCAGGGTCAGCAGCAGTTCGGTGCGCTTGAGGACCATCCGGACGGCGTCGGGGAAGGAGAACACCCCGGCGGTGCACGCGGCGGCGTAGCCGCCGAGGCTGTGGCCGACGACCGCCGCGGGGCGCACGCCCCACCGGACGAAGGCCTTGGCGAGGGCGTACTCCAGGACGAAGACCGCGAGTTGGGCGATCCGGCCGTCCGCGACGGCCTGCCGTGCGGTTTCCTCGGCGGCCTCCCCCACCGGGTCGTAGACGACGCCGAGGTCGATGCCGGAGGCGTCCAGGACGTGCGCCACGCACGCGTCCAGATCGGCCCGGAAGTACGGGTCGAGGCGGTAGAGCCCGCGGGCCATGCCGGCGTGCTGGCCGCCGTGCCCGGGGAAGGTGAAGACCACCGGCGGCGGGTCGTCCGCGGCCGACCCGCGGGGCCGGTCCTTGTCCTTGACCTTGACCCCGGCGAGCGCGGCGGCGGCCCCGGCGGGGTCGCGGGCCACCACGAAGCCCCGGTGGGCGTACCTGGTCCGGCCGGTCTGCAGGGTCCACGCCGCGTCCTGGAGCGCCGCGCCGTCCGCGGCCCGTTCCAGGTGGCGGCCGAGCCGCGCCGCGACGGCGGCCAGCGCGGTCGCGGACTTCGCCGAGTACGGGAGCAGCTGCCAGCCGTCCGCGTCGGGGGCGGCCGGTCCGGTCCGCGGCGCCGCGGGCGGCTGCTCGACGATCACGTGGGCGTGCGTTCCGAAGGGGCCGGAACCGCCGGCCGACGCGCGGCGCGGCCCGGTGTCGTCCGCCCGCCGGCCGGGCCCGTCGTGCACCGCGAGGACGGCCCGTACGAAGGCGGCCGCGGCGGGCGCGGTGTCGGTGACGCCTCTCCCCGGGGCGGTGTCCTGTTCGGCGACGGTGTCCGCGGCGACGCCGCTCACCGCGAGGGCGTCCCGGACGATCCGGGCGCGGCCCTCCGCCGCGGACTCGCCCGGCCCCGTGGTGCCGACGGCGGTGCCGCGGACCACCGCGTAGATCCGGTCGCCGTCGTCCAGCGCGGCCCGGAGCGGCTTCAGCACGGCCACCGCGCAGCCGCCGCCCGGCTCGGCGCCCTCGGGGCCGAGCACGCCGACCGACCCGGCCAGGGCGAGGTCGCACTCGCCGCCGAGCAGCGCCTGGACGGCGGTGTGCACGGCGACCGGGGCGGTCGCCCCGGCCGCCTGTACGGAGACGGCGGGGCCGGTCAGCCCCAGCTTGTAGGCGACCCGCGAGGCGAGGAAGTCGGCCCCGGTGGCGGCCCGGATCTGCCGGTCGTCGATCGGGGGCGCCCCGGCGGGCCGGCCGCGCAGCCGCGCCGCGTGGGTGGTGGTGGCGCCGCCCGCGTAGATGCCGACGACCGCCTCGTCCCTGGCCGGGTCGTGCGCGGCGTCCTCCAGGGCGTGCTGGGCGCACTCCAGCAGGAGGCGCTGCTGCGGGTCGAGGATCGCCGACTCGCGCGGTGAGATGCCGAAGAATCGGTGGTCGAACGCGTAGGGGTCGGCCAGCGGTCCGGCGGTCGGGTCCGCCGGGCCGGCGGACCGGCACCCGCGGAAGGCGTCGAGGCCGTCGGCCTGCCCGATGCGCGCCGCCAGGCCGACGACGGCGATGTGGGCGTCGGGGTCGACGTCGTGGTCGCCCGGTGCGAGGTCTGTCATGGGGTCCGCCGTTCCCTTTCCGGTTGAGAGTGCGTGCTCGTGCGGCCCGGTCAGGCCACGGGAACGGTCGGGCGGACGAAGCGGTCGCCCTCGCGGCCCAGCGCGGCGTCCTGGTGGTTGGCGATCAGCTCGTAGGGCTGGCCGGGCCGGAACCCGCCGGCCTGCTCCAGACGCTCGAACTGGGCGTCTTCGAGGGTGAGTTCGAGCGCGGCGAGGTAGTCCTCCAGCTGCTCGGCGGTGCGCGGGCCGATGACGGGCACCATCGCGGTGGCCGACCGGGCCGACCGGGCGCGCAGCCAGGCCATGGCGACCTGCCCGGCGGGGGCGCCGGTCTCCTCCGCGACGGCGAGCACGGCGTCCAGGACGGCGGTGCGCTGCTCGGAGTCCTCGACCCGGATGGCCTGGCCGTCCCAGTCGGTCAGCCGGCCGCTCCGGCTCTGCCGGTACTTGCCGGTGAGCAGGCCGCCGCCGAGCGGTGCCCACAGGGTGGCGCCCAGGCCCAGGGCCTCGGCCATCGGGAGCAGTTCACGCTCGGCGCCGCGCTCGGCGAGGCTGTACTCCAGCTGGATGCCCACCAGGCGGGGCAGTCCGCGCAGTTCGGCGAGGGTGACGGCGCGGGAGATCCGCCAGGCCGGGAAGTTGGAGAAGCCCGCGTAGAGGATCTTGCCGGACCGGACGAGGCCGTCGAGGGCGCCCAGGATCTCCTCGACCGGGGTGACCGAGTCGGGCAGGTGGGCCCAGTACACGTCGATGTAGTCGGTGCCGAGGCGCCGGAGACTGGCCTCGACCGAACTGCGGATGTTCTTGGCGCTGTTGCCGGTGTTGGAGATCCGGGGCCGGCCGGCGCCCAGGGTGAACTTGGTGCTGACCACGAAGTGGTCGCGGTCGGCGCCGAGGAACTCGCCGAGCAGCTTCTCGGACTCGCCGATCTGGTAGTTGTCGGCCGAGTCGAGGAAGGTGCCGCCGGCCTCCGCGAAGCGGTCGAAGATCTTGCGGGCCTCCTCGCGGCTGGCGCCGCCGCCCCACAGGGTGCCGAAGTTCGCCGTGCCGAGCGCGTACTCGGAGACCCGCAGGCCGGTGGCGCGGCCGAAGGTGGTGTAGTGCATGGCTGTCCCCTAATTCTCCGTGGTCAGCGCGTCGTTGACGATGCGCAGCAGTTCGGCCTGCGACTGCGGGTCGCGGAAGTAGAAGTGACCGCCGGGCAGGACGTGCGCGGCGAAGGCGTTCCGGGTGTGCGGGGCCCAGGCGAGCTGGCCGGGGTCCTCCTGGTCGCCGACGAAGGCCGTGATCGGGATGTCCAGCGGCTCCTCGGCGACGTACTCGTGGGAGTCGGCGAGTTCGGCGTCCGCGCGCAGGTAGCGCAGCGCGAGCCGCTTGAGGTCGGATTCCTCGTGGACGACCATCGGCAGCGCGCCCCAGCGTTCCTCGATCGCGGCGAGCAGTTCGTCGTCCGGCAGGTCCCGGATGTTCCGGCGTTCCGGGAGAGGCGGCGGCTGCATGGAGGACAGCAGCAGGGCGCGGGGCAGGCGCCGTCCGGCCCGGCGCAGGGCCCGGGTGGTCTCGAAGGCGATCAGCGCGCCCAGGCTGTGCCCGAAGAAGGCGAAGTCCCGTCGGCCGAAGTCGGCCTGCTCGACGAGGTCGCGGACCAGGTCGCCGATCCGCGTGTACGGGGCCTCGTCCTGCCGGGGGGCGCGGCCGGGCAGCTTGACCGCCCAGACCCGGATGCCGGGCAGGGCGCCGCCCCAGCGGACGAACTCCCCCGCCGAGCCGCCCGCGTGGGCGAAGCAGTACAGGTCGAGCGTGGTCTCCGTCCTGGGCCTGCGGCCGGAGAGCCAGCGGGCCTGCAGGTCGGCCGGGGTGGTGGCCTCGGGTGCGGGGCCGCCGCCGGTCGCGGTTCCGGTGCCGGTCATGCCGACTCCTCCTCGGTGTCCTGGTGCGGGGCGGCCAGTTGCTGCTCGATCAGTGCGGCCAGGTCGGCCGCCGTCGCGGACGCGAACAGGGCGCTCATCCTGATCTCGACCGGGTAGATCTCCTTGAGCCGGGCGAGGAGTTTGACGGCGATGAGGGAGTCGCCGCCGAGTTCGAAGAAGCTCTCGTCCGGTTCCAGGTCGGGCAGTCCGAGGGCGTCGCCGAACAGCCGCAGCACCACGCCGAGGGGGGTGTCGTCGGCGGACTCCGGCCGGCTGCCGTCGGCGGGGGCGGTGCTCGTGACGGCGGGCTCCTCGTCCGCCGTCCGGGTCTCCGCGACGCCGGTGCCGGTGACGCCGGCGGTGGCGACGGCGCCGTTCCCGCCGGCCGTCCGGGACTCCTCGTCCGGGTGGCGCACCAGGTACGGGAGCCGCTCGAAGGGGTAGCCGGGCAGCGGGACCTTGGCCCGCCGCTCGCCCTCGTGCACGCCCGCCCAGGAGACCCGGGCGCCGGACAGCCACAGCCGGCCCAGCGCGTCGTAGAGGACCGCCAGCGCGTCACCGCCGTCGTCGGGGTCGGCCAGCCCGGCGAGCAGGAGGTACCCGGGGGTGCACCGGGGCTTGCGGCGGGCGGTCTCGACCAGGCTCGAACCCGCGCCCACCTGGAGGAGAACGCGCTCGGGGTCGGCGAGGAGCGTGTCCAGCGCGGCGTCCGGGTCGGCGGCGGTGCGCAGTTCCGCCGCCCAGCGGCCGGCCGTGACCGGTGTCCCGGGGTCGTTCCAGCTGCCGTCGCCGAGGACGACGGGGATCCGCTGCGGCCGCGGGTCCAGTGCGTCGAGCAGCGCGCGCAGGTCCTCCTCGGTCCCGCCGGAGCGGGCCGGTTCGGCGATCAGCCGCACCGCGCCGGCCACCGGGAGGACACCCGCGACGACGGCCGCGACCAGCGAACCGGTGCCGGTGCCGAGGACCGCGCCCGGCCGGATGCCCCAGCGCTGCCAGAGCGCGGCCAGGGCGTACTCGAGGGCGAACACGTAGGTGTCGCGCACCACCGGGTCGCGCGGCAGGGCCAGGCCGCGGGCGGTCTCCCGCACCGCGCGGACGAGCTGCTCGTCGACGCCGTCCAGGACGCTGTCGAACGCCTCCCGGAAGGCCGGTTCGGTGAGGTGCAGCCGCCAGGCCTCCGCCGGTCCGATCCGCCCGGGGAAGAGGAACACCACGGGCCGTTGCCGCGGCGCTCCGGTCGAGTGGACCGTCGTCCGCTCCCGGCCGTCGCCGAGGACGGTGAACGCCCGGTGCCCGTGCTCGCGCCGGCCGGTCTGGAGGGTCCAGGCGGCGTCGGCGGGCGCGGGCGCCGCGGGGCCGGCCAGGTGCGCGTCGAACCGGGCCAGCCGGACGCCCAGCGCCGGGGCGGTGCGGGCGGAGTGCACCAGCAGGTGGGCTCGCCGCTCGGACGCGCGGACCGGCCGCTCGGGCGCCTCCTCCAGCACCAGGTGGGCGTTGACGCCGCCGACCGCGAAGGAGCTGACCCCGGCGCGCCGGGGGAGGTCGCCCGGCGCCCAGGTGCCGAGTTCGGTGGCGACCCGGAACGGGCCGCTCTCGAAGTCGATCTGCGGGTTGGGTTCGGTGAAGTGCAGGCTCGGCGGGATCTGCCGGTGGCCGAGCGCCAGGACCGTCTTGATGAGGCCCGCGGCGCCGGCCGCCGCGTCGGCGTGCCCGATGTTGGTCTTCACCGAGCCGATGGCGCAGAAGCCCCGCTCGTCGGTGTCGGCCCGGAACGCCCGGGTGAGGGCGGTCACCTCGATCGGGTCGCCGATCGGGGTGGCGGTGCCGTGGGCCTCGACGTAGGTGACGGTGCGGGCGTCGGTGCCCGCGGTGAGCAGTGCCTCCCGGACGGCGGCGGCCTGGCCCGCGACGGTGGGCGCGGTGAAACCGATCCGCCCGGCGCCGTCGTTGGTCACGGCCGAGCCGCGGACGACCGCGCGGATGTGGTCGCCGTCGGCCAGCGCGTCGGCCAGGCGCTTGAGGACGACCACGCCGACGGCGTTGCCGGCGACGGTGCCCTCGCCCTTCGCGTCGAAGGCGCGGCAGACGCCGTCGGGCGCCAGGGTGCCGTCCGGTCCGGTCCAGGTGATCTTCTTCGGGGGCACGTGCACGGCGACGCCGCCCGCCAGGGCCAGGTCGCAGTCGCCGGCGAGCAGGCCGCGTCCGGCCGTGTGGACGGCCACCAGGGCGGTGGCGCAGGCCGATTGCACGGCGACGGCCGGGCCCCGCAGGCCGAGGCGCTCGGCGGTGCGGGCGACCAGGAAGTCCGGGGCGGTGCCGAGGACGATGTCGTCCTCGGTGACTCCGCCGAGCCGGTCGCTCTGGGCGGCGAGCGCCTCCGCGTAGCGGGTCTCGGTGCAGCCGCCGTAGACGCCGACGGTGCCGGGGAAGCGGTCGGGGTCCGCGCCGGCGTCCTCCAGGGCCGCGACCGCGCACTCCAGGAAGACCCGGTGCTGCGGGTCGAGGAGGAACGCCTCCCTGGCGGAGTAGCCGAAGTAGTCGGCGTCGAACCACTCGGCGCCGTCCAGCCGGCCGCGGGACGGCACATAGGTGAGGTCGCCGCCGTCGGGCGCGCCGCCCGGAACGACCTGGGGGGCGTCGCGGGTGACGGTGTCCCGGCCGGCCACGAGATTGTCCCAGAATTCGTCGGTGTCGGCGGCGCCGGGAAAGCGGCCGGCCATTCCGATCACGGCGATGAATCCGCTGGTGTCTTCCGGGGTTCCGATGTCACTCACCGAATTCTCCGTCGGGATCGGGTGCCTGTCCGCCCAGCTGGGCCCGCCGGTTTCCCAGGCGGTTCAGCCGGCCGGCCGGGCGGCGGCGGCCCTCGGCGGGTGCGGCGGCCCCGCCCTCCTTCAGGCGGCGGGCGAGGGACCGCACGGTCGGGTGCGTGAAGAACTCGACGAGTTCGATGTCCTGGCCGGTGCGCCGGACGACCTGCTCACGAACCATCTGGAGCAGCAGGGAGTGTCCACCGAGATCGAAGAAGCTCTCGTCGTGGCCCACCTCGGGGACCTGCAGGACCTCGCACCAGATCTCGGCGACGACGGCCGTGAAATCCATTTCCGGTGGATTCGCTCGGGATGCGTGCACTCCACTCCTCCCCCTTCGGGTCGCCGGTTCGGCGGCTCCGCAGAATCATCTGCCGTCCCCCCGGAAGGTGTCCAATAACTACCTTCCCGGCCGGGCAGAACTGTCGTTTATGGCAATGGGCATGAAACAGCAGCACAACCCGGTCCGGTTTCCGGAAGGCAATTCCGGGGCCGGGTTGTGCTGCCGGTGTTCGTGGGGCGGTGCCGCCCGCTGGTACTGCCTGCCGTTACCGGCCGCCGGCGGCCCCGCTCAGACCCGGACCACGGTCTTGCTCCGCATCAGGAACTCGCCCAGGTAGCCGTCGTGCGGCAGACCGGGCCGGTGCCAGTGCGTGGCGTGGCTCCCGACGTGCACGTTGCTGATCGTCGGTTCGTCGATCAGGGCCTGCACCAGCTCCTCGTCCCCGGTGACGACGGTGAGGACCAGCGTGTCGCGCAGCGGCTCGATGTCGTCCGCACGGCTCCACGGGCCGACCCACACGCAGGGAAAGGGCACCTCGGCGCCGAGCTGGGAGGCGGAGGCGGAGTCGACCTGGTGCACGGCCGGGCGCAGCACGGCGCTGCCGTCCCCGAGGTCGTCGACGAACCCGGTGCCGCCGAGCCAGGCCCGGGTGCCCCGCGCCCGGTCCAGCACGAACTTCTCCAGCGTCCGCGCCGACTTGAGGTTCTGCACGGGCAGGACGGCCTTCTCGTCGTGCGGCGGGAGGCTGGGCAGGGCGGCCAGCCGCTCGGCGATCGCGCCCGCGAGCGGGGCCGGGTCGCCCTCGACCAGGACGGCGGTGACGTTGACGCAGCCGCTGCCGGCGTGCCGGGTCGCCGAGTCGACGATCATGTCGAGGTGGTCGCGCCAGTCCGTGTCCGCGGTCAGCAGGATCTTCGAGCGGCCCGGCTGCAGGGAGAGCACCCCGGGCTCGTCGGCGTACTGCCGGATGACCTCGTCCCCGCCGTAGGCGAGGTCGGCGCCCCGCACGACGGCGTCGGCCGCCTCGTGGCCGCAGGGCAGCAGGACGACGCTGTCGGTGCCGAACCCGGCCTCGCGCAGGGCGAGGACCAGGCGGTGCGCGGTGAACGGCTCGCGGGCGGCGGGGCGGACCGCGACCCGGTAGCCGAGCGCCAGCGCCTCCGGCCAGAACCCGTGCGTGCCGGGGTGGTTGCCGGGGACGTGCACGGCGAGGACCTCGCCGCGCCGGGTCCACACCGCCTGCGAGGTGCGGACCAGCGGGTCGCGCCAGTCGGGCACCGCCCCGGCGGGTCTGGCCGACTGGACGCTGCGGTAGGAGCTCGCGACCCGGTCGGCGCAGGTCGCGGTCGCGGTCCGGACGACGTTGACCGGCAGGCCGGAGACCCGGCTGACGGCGGCCTCGTACTCCCGCACCGTCAGCCCGCCCAGGGTCGCCGTGCGGAACAGTTCGGCGGCGCGGGCCAGCGCACTCGCCCGCTCGGCGGCGGGCAGCGGGGTCGCGGCGTGCAGGGCCTTCATCGTCCGGTTGACGTAGAGCGCGGGCACCAGGCTCAGTTCGGCCATGACCGCGCCGGTCACATCGGTGATCTCCTGGCGGTTGTGGGCGCGGTACGGGCCGGCCGGGCCCAGCGCGTCCAGCACGGGGATCGCGGGCCCGTCCGGTCCGTCCCGGTCCGCCGGCTGCTGCGGCCCGGCGGTCATCAGTAGACCCCCTCGATGACGACCTCGTCGTCGAAGCGGGCGACCGGGGCGATGCCGGCCGCCGAGTCGCCGATCCGGCCCTCGGGCGCCGCCACCCTGATCGCGGTGTCGCGTTCGAGGTTGTTGGGCAGCAGCAGGGCCTTGCTGACGTGGTGCATCACGACCTGGCCGCGCTCCCCGTACGCCACCGGCCGCCGGGTGGCGGGGTCCACCACCTCGAAGGTGATGTACGGCGAGAAGGTGTCGAAGACGCACGGTTCGCCCAGCGGCGTGCCGTGGCGCTGACCGGCGATGCCGAGGATCATCGTGCTGCCGTAGTGCCCGTAGAGGGTGGCTTCGGGGAAGATCTCGGTCCGGTACAGGGCCTCCGTGTCGGGGTCCATCTGGGTGCCGCCCCAGCGGATGGCCTTCACCTTCCGGTTGATCAGCTCGACGAGTTCCTCGCGCTGGGCGATGCGCTCCAGCAGGGGCGGGGTCACCGTCATCACCCCGATGTCCTGGGTGCGCAGGACGTGCGCGGCCTGGTCGATGACGTGTCCCGCGTAGGCGTCCGCCTGGCCGCCCCGGCCCTCCGCGATCAGGCGCTTGACCCACCGGGGGTCGAGGTCGACCTGGAAGGCGTACCGGCCGTGGGTGCGGGCCGAGCGCCGGAAGATCTCCCCGACGACGTGCGGACCGGACGGGGTGATCCCCAGCCAGTCGACGCCGCGCGGGAAGCCGTGCACGTCGAGGTTGGCGTTGCTCCAGGCGACCAGCTTCTCCAGCCAGTCGGCCGGGCAGACCACCCGCTTGGGCGCGCCGGTGGTGCCCCCGCTCTCGAAGACGCCGACGACGTCGGGGTTCCCGCCGTAGCCGCGCGGCACCAGGTCGGCCGCGGGCACGTCCCTCAGCTCGTTCGCGACGTTGGGGAAGAGCGCCAGGTCGGCGTGGGACTTGACGTCCGACCGGGGGTCGAAGTCGAGGGTCCCGGCCCGCTTCAGCCAGAACGGCGAGCCGGTCTCCGGGCCGAAGTGCCACTCCATCGCCGCCCGCACGAGTGCGTCGGGGTCCGGATCCGCGTCGTACGGCAGGTCCAGGATCGACAGATCGGTTGGTGCCACTCGTCCTCCCATGTCAACAGGCGGCATCACAGAGCCGGCCGGCCTCCCGCATCGGGCCCCGCCGACTTGACGAACGTCCCCCATTCGATCACCGGCCGGCCGCCGCCGCCTGAGTAGTCACTACTCAATTCGACTGTCCGTCCACGAATTTGACGGGCAGTCCGTTCCCCGGAGACGGCCGCCGAGCCTAGACTGACGCAATGAAGGCGATGATTGCGTGGTGGGACGTCACCGATTCCCGGCAGAACGCCGGCACGCTCCGCGATTTCATCCGCGCGGAGTCGGAACACTGGACGGACATTCCCGGCCTGCTCCTGAAGATCTGGCTGTCGGATCCGTCGACGGGCCGCTGGGGCGCCCTTCTGCTGTGGGAGTCGGAGGAGGCCGCGCGCAGCGCGGAACTTCCCCGCAGCCCCGCCGAACTCATCGGCCACCCGGTGGATTTCCGGGCCTGGTTCGACGTGGAGGCGACCGTCGAGGGAGTGCATTCCCTGGATTCGCTGGCCGGGCTCGGCCCCGCCCTGGGCGGGCTCGTTCCCGCCGTTCCCGCGGAATAGGACACGACGGAGCGGCGCCCCGGAATTCCGGGGCGCCGCACAACACCGCGGTGTGCCGTTCCGGCCGTCGCGCCGTTCAGCCCGCGGGCTCGATGTTGCGGTTGAAACGGAACAGGTTGGCCGGATCGGTCCGGGCCTTCAGCGCGGCCAGCCGGCGGTGGTCGGCCGGCTCCCAGAAGTCCGTCGCCGGCACGGCCGGAGCGCCGTCCGCGCACCCGCCGTACACCAGGCTCTGGAACCGGCCGCCGACGGACTCGGCGGCGAGCGCCCCCAGCACCTTGTCGGTGGCGCCGCGCGCCTCCTCCGGCCCGGCGCCCATCAGGGGCGTCAGCACGCGCAGCAGGTAGCGGGCCGAACGGTGCCCCACCGCGTTGGGCACCTCGGCCGGCCGGCCGAGCGCCCCGCCCAGGTGACGGACGTCGAGCACGCACGGCACGGCGGCCCCCGGCCCGACCAACTCCGTCACCTCGGCGGCCTGTTGCGGACCGAAGGCGCGCAGCAGGACGTTGTCGCCCCGGTAGGCGTGCGGTTGCGGCGGGTCGTTGTAGATCGTGCCGCACTCGGTGTACGGCATCTCCGCGACGGTGTCCGCCAGCCGGGGGCCGAGCGCGCGCAGCGGGGCGACCAGCCGCTCGCCGGTCCGGGAGTCCCCGGTGTACGCGATGCGCACGTGGGCCACGAACCGGCCGCGCACCGCCGCGGGGAAGAACGGCAGATCGGGGCAGTCGAGCAGCGACACCGAGGAGGTCAGCTCCTCCGGGAGCGTCTGCGTCCAGCGGAGGTAGCCGGCGAGCAGGTCCGGGGTGCGGGCGAGGTCGAAGACCAGCTCCCCGCCGTACAGCCGGCTGACCGGGACCAGGTCGATCTCCATGCCGGTGACCACGCCGAAGTTGGCGCCGGCCCCGCGCAGCGCCCAGAACAGCTCGGGGTCGCTGTCCGCGGTGACCCGCCGGGAACGGGCGTCGGCGGTGACCAGGTCGATCGACCGCACCCGGTCGGCCGCGTAGCCGAACTCCCGGGACAGCAGCCCGAGTCCGCCGCCCAGCACGTACCCGACCACGCCGACCCCGGGGGCGGAGCCGTTGAGCGGGGCCAGGCCGTAGCGGGCCGCCGCGTCGACGACGGCGGCGAAGCGGGTGCCCGCCCCGATCCGCGCCGTGCGGGCCGGGGCGTCGATCGTGACCTGCGACAGCTTCGCGGTGCTGATCAGCACGCCGCCGTCGGTGGGGACCGAGAGGCCGTGCCCGGTCGCCTGGACCGCCACCGGCAGTTCCCGCGCACCGGCGTACGCCACGGCCGCCGCCACGTCCCCGGGGTCGGCGGCGCGGACCAGCACGGACGGGCGGTGCCGGTAGGCGGTCTGGAATCCCGCGCACCGGGCGGCGAATCCGTCGTCGCCCGGCAGCAGCACCTCACCGCGTACGCGGTCGCGCAGCGCGGCGACCGCGGCAGGGTCGTTCATCTACGGCGTTCCTTCCTGTTCGGACGCGTTCCTGGAGGGCGTCGGACACCCGCTCACGGGAGGATCGGCTCCAGTTCCCCGGAGACGACCCGGTGGCGCAGCGCCTTGCGGTCGACCTTCCCGTTGTCGTTCAGCGGGAAGCCGTCCAGCAGGTGGTAGAAGAGCGGGATCATGTACGGGGGCAGGGTCCGGCGCAGTTCCTCGTCCACGTCGTAGACGTCGAGGTCCTTGCCCACCAGGATCCCGGTGAGCACCGTCACGCCCTCCTCCTCGCCCGGCACCGCGAGGACGACGGCCTGCTCGACGTTCTCCTGCCGGAGCAGGTGCGCCTCGACCTCGCCCGTCTCGATGCGGTGGCCGAGGATCTTGACCTGGGTGTCCAGCCGGCCGACGTAGCCGAACTCGCCGTTCTCCGCGCGGCGGACGAGGTCGCCGGTGCGGTACCAGCGGCGGCCGGGACCGCCGTCCGCCGGCGGGGCGAGGTGGAAGGCGCCCGCGGTCTGCTCGGGCGCGTTCAGGTAGCCCTCGAAGACCTGGTCCCCGGAGAGGCAGAGTTCACCGGTCCCGCCGTCGGGCACCGGGCTGCCGTCCTCGGCGAACACCGCGGCGGCCGTGCCCGGGTAGGGGGAGCCGATCGGGACGACGCCGTTGACCACCCCGGCCGGCGAGGTCCGCGGGTCCCAGCGGTGCACCAGGCACGCGATGGTCGCCTCGGTCGGCCCGTACAGGTTCTCCACGACGGACCCGGACGCCGCCTCCCCCCAGACCTGCGCCGTCGCGGCGGGCAGCGCCTCGCCGCAGAACAGGCTCCAGCGCAGCGACGGCAGGCTGTCCGGCACCAGCGCGCCGCGACGGTGCTGGAGCACCGCGACCGAGGGGACCGAGAACCAGACGGTGATGCCGTGGGTGCGGACGAAGTCCAGCGGCGTCATCAGGTCGAAGGTGTCCATGGGGACCAGGCAGCCGCCGCTCCCCCAGGCCATGAACAGGTCGAAGACCGACAGGTCGAAGGTCTGGTCGAAGGTGTTGGTGAACCGGTCCTGCTCGGTGAAGCCGTACCGCTCGGTGTTGGCGTGCAGGAACGCGGCCACGTTGGCGTGCGAGACCGGCACGCCCTTGGGACGGCCCGTGGTGCCGGACGTGAAGAGCAGGTACGCGCCGTCCTCGGGGGCGACCGCCACGGGCCCGCCCGACGGGACGCAGGCCGCCACGTCGGCGCGGGTGAGGACCCGGACCGCCGCGGGGACGTTCCCGGGCACCTCGTCGCTCTCCGGCAGCACCACCGCGGGGGCGCCGGCCAGGCCGTCGAGGAGCGGGCCGAGCCCGGCGAGGGAGCCCGCGTCGGCCAGCACGACATCGGCCTCGGCGCGCTCCAGGATGTCGCGGTTGCGGGCGACGGGGTACTTCTTGTTCAGCGGGACCACGGTCGCCCCGGCGTACAGGGCGGCCAGGAAGCCGGCGTACGTGACGATGCTGCGGTGGCCGAGGATGGCCACGCGCCGCGGCCGCGCCGCCGACCGCGTGATCGCCGCGGCCCACTGGCGGGCGATGCCGTCGAGTTCCCGGTAGGTCCAGGTCCGTCCGCGCAGGAGCAGCGCGGGGTGCTCCGGGACGCGCCGGGCGGAGGCCCGGAAGCCGGAGTGCAGGAGGGGGGCGGCTGACTGCATGGTGTACTCGCGTTCCACTTCGACGGGTTCGGCGGGTTCGGCGGGTCGGGCGGGTGCTGCGGATTCCGCGGCTGCTGCGGGTACCGCTGGTGCTGCGGGTACCGCTGGTGCTGCGGGCCGGGTCAGGTGTCGGGCCGGGTGCCGGGTCAGGGCTGGAGACGGCCGGCCCGCCACCCCTCGCCGTCCCGGTCGTAGCGCAGCCGCTCGTGCAGCCGGTCGGACCCGTTGGCCCAGAACTCCACGCTGTCGAAGCGCAGTTCGTAACCGGCGAAGCCCTCCGGGCGGGGCAGCGGCGTGCCGCTCTCCGCCAGTTCCAGGGCCCGCTTGCGCAGCGCCTCGACCTCGTCGGGGCCGCTCACCGGTTCGCTCTGCCGGGAGGCGGTCGACATGGCGTGGGTGAACACCGGGCGGGCGCGCCACAGGGCGTCCGCCTCCGCGTCGGACAGCCGCACGACCGGCCCGTCGACCATGATCTGCTGACTGGTCTCCCGCCAGTACAGGACACCCGACGCCCACGGGTTGACCGCCAGGTCCCGGCCCTTGCGGCTGCCCGCGTGGGTGATGAACACGAACCCGCGGTCGGTCACCTTGTTGATCACCACGATCCGGGTCGACGCCCGGCCGGCCGCGTCCGCGGTGGCCAGCGCCAGGGCCAGCGGCTCGCGGACCCCGTTGCCCACCGCATCGGCGAGCCAGCCGCGCAGCAGGCCCACCGGCTCGGCCGGCGGCTGCGCGTACTCGGGGAAGCGGACCTCGACGGTCCCGGTCATGCTCTCCGACCTGGTGCTGCTCATACGTCTCTCCGGGGTGTCTGGACTACCGGGGGGATGGACCGCTCGCCTTCGGGCGCGTCACAGGTGCAGCACGCCTTCGAGCGCGATGACACCCTCGCCGCCGACCTCGACCCGGGCGACCCGCTCGCCGCTGCCCTCGGCGAGCGCGTGCATGGGCGAGGGCCGGCCCATCTCGACGCCCTGCGTGATGACGATGCGCCGCCCGTACTCGACCAGGCCGTGCCGCGCCAGGTGGATCGCGATGGGACCGGCCGCGGAGCCGGTGGCCGCGTCCTCGACGACCCCGTACGCGGGCGAGAACATCCGGCTGCGCCACTGCGTACCGGAACCGGCGAAACAGTTGGCCGCCATGTCCTCGAACGCGCTCAGCGCCCGGTGGTCGGGGCGCAGGGCGGACAGCTCCGCCACGCTGCTCAGGCCGACCAGCACGTGACGCGGCCCGTTGCGGTAGATCTCCACCGGCAGCGCGGGGTCCTGCACGCCGAGGGCGGCCAGCAGTTCCTCGCGCCGGTCGAAGGGCTCCCACTCCGGGATGGGCTGCTGCATCCAGGCGCCGGTGACCACGCCGTTCGTGCGGACCAGCTCGAAGGGGACGATCGCCCTGGCCGTCTCCAGCTTGAGCTGGTCCAGCGGCCCCCGGTTGCCGATCGCGATGGCGGTGCCGAGCAACGGGTGCCCGGCGAAGGGCAGTTCGTTGACCGGGGTGAAGATCCGGATGCGCGCGTCGCCACCCTGCTCGGGCGCGAGCACGAAGGTGGTCTCGGAGAGGTTCATCTCCCTGGCGATCGACTGCATCCGACTTTCCGTCAGGTCGTCCGCCCCGAAGTAGACGGCGACCGGATTGCCCTTGAGCACCTCGGTCGAGAAGGCGTCGACAACCACGTAACTGTGCATGGAGATCTCCCGCTGTTCCTTCGTCATGTGCCGAAAACGTTCCGGAAGGCGCCGGCCAGGATACGAGGGCCGTTCTGGGTGAGCACGGACTCGGCGTGGAACTGCATGGTCATGAAGTGCGGACCGCGCAGCCCGAACACCTCCCCCGTCCCCCGGTCCCGGCTGACCTCGATCACGCCGACGCCCTCCACCTCGCGCTTGTCGTCGTCGCTCACCGCGGCGAAGGTGTTGTAGAAGCCCACCCGTTCGACGGCCCCGAAGTAGTCGATCTCCTTCTGCAGCCCCTGGTTGGGGGCGGGCAGCCGGGATATCTCGAAGCCGAGCGCGAGACTGAGCACCTGGTGGCTCAGGCAGACCGCGACGAAGGGCCGTCGCTCGGCGAGCAGGGTGCGCACCGCGGCGTGCAGATGGCCGATCCGGGGGTGGGCCGTGTCACCCGGGTCGCCCGGCCCCGGGCCCATCACGACGAGGTCGTACTCCTCGAAGGCGTATTCCTCGTCGAACCGGCGGACCGTGACCTCCAGACCCTGGGCGCGCAGCAGGCCGGCGATCATGAAGGTGAAGGTGTCCTCGGCGTCGACGACCAGAACCCGGCGGCCGGCCGGCCCGGTGTGTGCCGGCAGCCCGTCCCCGGCCCCGCGCATCCAGAACCCGGCGATCGGGTCGTTGCGCCGCTCCAGGGCGGCGCGGACCTCGGGGTGGTCGGCGAAGCCGCCGGCCCGGCCGGACTCCAGCGCGCTCACCAGCGCGGACGCCTTGGCCCGGCCCTCCGCGGCCTCGCGGGCGGGGTCGGAGTGGCGCACCAGCGTGGCGCCGACGCCGATCTCGACCCGGCCGGACGCGTCGATGTCCGCGGTGCGGATGAGGATCGCCGAGTCCATCGCCCGGCGGCCGTGCTCGTCGCGCCCCACCAGCGCCGCGACGCCGCTGTAGTAGCCGCGCCCGCCGGGCTCGTACGTGTCGATCACCCGGCAGGCGCTCTCCAGCGGGGAGCCGGTCACCGTGGGGGCGAACATGGTCTCGCGCAGGATGTCGCGCACGTCGTGCGCGGTGCGGCCCTCGATGAAGTACTCGGTGTGCGCGAGGTGGGCCATCTCCTTGAGGTACGGCCCGTTGACCCGGCCGCCCTCCTCGCAGATCCGGGCCATCATCTTGAGTTCCTCGTCGACGACCATGTACAGCTCCTCGGTCTCCTTGCGGTCGGCGAGGAAGTCGAGGACGTCCGGCAGCGTCGGGCCGGTCGACGGGTAGCGGTAGGTGCCGCTGATCGGGTTCATCACGGCGGTGCCGGCGTCGAGGCTGACATGCCGTTCGGGCGAGGCGCCGACGAGCGTGCGCTCCCCGGTGTGGATCAGGAACGTCCAGTACGCGCCGACCTCGCGCTGGACGAGCCGGGAGAAGAACGCCAGGGCGCTGGCCGGCCGGTAGTCGGTGATGGTGGCGACGAAGGACCGCTTGACGACGAAGTTGGCCCCCTCGCCGGCGCCGATCACGTCGTCGACGACCCGGCGGACGATGTCCTGGTAGGCCTCGTCGTCCACGTCGAAGTGGGCGCCGGCCAGTTCGGTCGGCACCTGCGGGATCCGGCGCAGTGCCTCCGCCAGCGGGATCCGCTCCTGTCCGGTGACACTCAGCGCGACCAGGGGCGCGCCGTCGTCGGTCGCCACGAAGCCGCGCTCGGTGATCTGCCGGTACGGCACGACCGCGAGGACCTCGTGGTGCGCCCCGGCCGTCCGGGCGGCGTCCGGCAGCGGGATCCCGGCGAGCGTCGCGGGGGTCGTGACGTCGCCGGTCAGCACGTCGAGGACGCCGGGGCCGGCCGCCTCCGGCCGGTACAGCAGGGCGAAGGCCCCGGCCCGACCGTTCAGGACGCGGTCGAGCAGGTCACCGGTCGCCGCGGTCATGCGAAGACCTCCTTGGCCGTGACCACCATCGCGCAGCGCCCGGCCGCGTAGTCGAGCGCCATCCGGTGGAAGTCCTCGTTGAAGTCGGCGACGGCGTCCGCGACGAGGAACGCCTGGATGTCCTGGGTGAAGGCCTCGACCGCCGTCATCAGCACGCCGACGTGGGCGTAGACGCCGCAGAGGATCAGCTGGTCGCGGCCGGCCGCCCGCATGCGCTCCAGGAGGTCCGACCGGTGGAAGGCGCTGTAGCGCCACTTGGTCAGCTGCCAGTCGCCGTCCCGGGGCGCCAGGTCGTCGACGACGGCACGGTCCGCGAGGTCGCCCCGCATGCCGGGACCCCAGAAGTCGGCCAGCAGGCCGCGCTCCTCGGGGGTCATGCTGCCCGGCTGGGCGGTGTACGCCACAGGGACGCCGAGTTCGGCGGCGCGCTCGCGCAGCGCCGCCGCGTGTCTCACCAGGGGGTCGCGGACGCTGCCCGGGAAGGGTGCCAGGAAGAAGCGCTGCATGTCATGGACGAGCAGCACGGCACGATCGGGATCTGGGGTCCACTGGGCGGTGTTGGCGGGCAGGTCGCCCGCGGTCGGCAACGTGTAGGGCTCGATGGGAGGAATCCCGACCATTTGCTTCCTTCTCACGCCTGACTCGGATCGAGCGGGGTACGACGCGTCTGGGGATCAGACGCTCCAGGTGGACACGACGGCGACGGCCTGCCGCGGATTGAGCCGCGGGTCGCAGAACGTCGTGTACTTGTCGCCGACGCGGTCGAGGTCCGCCTGGCACGAGACGCACTCGGTGACGTCGTTGGGGGTGGTCTCCAGGTGCAGCCCGCCGGGCACGCCGCCGGCCCCGGTGACGGCCCGCTGGAAGCGCCGGACCTCGCGCGAGACGGTGTCCACGTGGCGGGTCTTGTTGCCGTCCGGCGCCGCGACCGTATTGCCGTGCATCGGGTCGGTCAGCCAGATCACCGGGTGCCCGGCCGCGCGGACGGCCTCGACCAGCCGCGGAAGGCGCTCCGCGACCCGCTCGGCGCCCATCCGGGCGATGAGCGTCAGCCGGCCCGGGGTGCGGTCCGGGTCGAGGATCCCGCACAGCGCCACCAGTTCGGCGGGTTCCATCGACGGGCCGACCTTGCAGCTCACCGGGTTGCTCACCTTGGCGAGCAGGGCGACGTGCGCGCCGTCCGGCTGCCGGGTGCGCTCGCCGATCCACGGCCAGTGCGTGGAGCCGAGGAACAGCGTGCCGTCCTCGCCCCGGCGCAGCATGGGGATCTCGTAGTCGAGGAGCAGCGCCTCGTGGCTGGTCCACACCGGTGGGCCGAGGACGTCGTGCAGCGGCGCGTTCCCCCGCCAGCCCAGGTGCTTCACGATGTCGCCCGCCGCCATGTGGCAGGTGAGCATGCGCAGCGGGTCGGGCCGCCTGGCCTCGGGGTCCGGTTCGGGCCCGTTGACCATGTGGCCCCGGAAGGTGGGGAGCTGGGCGCCGCCCACCGACTCGGTCGCGCTGGAGCGGGGTTTGGCGAACTGGCCCGCGATGCGGCCGACCCGGACGACGGGCTTGTGGGCGGTCATGCGCAGCGTTCCGGCGAGCAGGTCGAGGAGTGCCGCCTTGCGGGACACGTCCGCGACCGTGCACTCGTCGGGGTCCTCGGCGCAGTCGCCGGCCTGGACCACCATGGCCTCGCCGGCCGCGACCCGGGCGAGCGCGGCACGCAGCACGCCGAGGTCCTGCGCGCGCACCAGCGCCGGCCCGGCGGCCAGCGTCTCCGTCACTCGTTCGGTCTGCGCCGGGTCGGGCCAGCTGGGTTGGTGCAGTGCCTTGCGGAGACGGATGTCGGGCAGGACTTCGTCCACGGGATGCTCCTATGCGGCGGGGCGACGACCGATCAGGTGGGTATGCCGGCGCGCTTGATCTCCGGGACGGGGATGCCCAGGGAGCGCAGCTGCTCGAACGGGTTCATGAACTCCCGCTGCAGCTTGATCAGACCGTTCTCCAGCTCGAAGGAGTGCAGGAAGTGGTTCTCGTAGTGGCCCTCGGGGTAGTCCGCGAAGAGGATCTTGCCGCGGCCGTCGCACTCCGCCCAGAAGCGGTTGGGGTCCTGGGTCTCGAAGATCTGGACGTTGTACCACTCCCAGTCCGGGAAGGTCTTCAGCGACCACACGGCGTGCTCACCGAGCCGGTCCCGGCCGCGGATGGCGATCGGGGCGCCGGTGTCGGTGGTCCAGAGGCCGCCGACACCGTCCTCCGTGAAGAGCAGGTGGCGCTTCAGCCGGGCCTCGCCGAGGGAGGTCATGTACGTCTCCACCGTCGCCCGGTTGATCCTGCGCAGCTCGGCATCGTCGGCGAAGGCATTGTGCTGAACGGTTTCGGACATGGGTGAACTCCAAACTGTGCGCTGGGTGTCGATTTCCCGGCGGGAAAAGGAGGAGGCGGTGTCTGGGGCCGACGACCTGAGGTGAGGGGCACCCGGTCGTCGCGCCGGAGCCATCACCGATCCTGCCGGGTGGCTCCGACGCGTTCAAGGAACGAGCGCCCAACTCGGAGTCAGACTGAGTGCAGGTTCCTCAAGTTGTTGCCCGGAAATGTCAGATGAGTTTCAACTCCGCAGCTCATCAGTGGAGTTGACGAAAACGTGTGGAACAGGTGAAGCGGTCGCGGCGGGGTTCGGAAGGACGCCGCACAGAAGGGGCGACGAGGCTCAGGCCCAGCCGAGCTGGAAGCCGACACCGCGGACGTTGCGGATCCAGTCACTGCTCCCGAGCTTGCCCCGCAGGCTGCTGATGTGGGTGTCGATGGTGCGCCGGGACCAGACGTCGCCCCAGACGGTCTGCATGATCGTCTTGCGCGAGACAACCGTGTCGGGCTGGACCGCCAGCAGGTACAGGAGGTCGAACTCCTTGCGGGTGACGTCGATCCGCCGGCCGTGCAGACGCACCTGGCGGGCCCCCGCGTCGATCCGCAGCGGGCCGCGGACGATCACCGACGGATCGGCGGCCGCCTTCCGGACGCGCCGCATCACCGCCTCCATCCGGGCCAGCAACTCCTGGAAGCCGTACGGCTTGACCAGGTAGTCGTCGGCGCCGGCCTGCAGTCCGAGGACCCGGTCCAGCTCCGTCCCCCGCGCGGTCACGGCGATGACCGCGGTGTCCCCCGCGGCGCGGATCTGCCGGCAGACCTCCAGTCCGTCCAGGTCCGGCAGTTCGAGGTCCAGCAGGACCACGTCGACGCCCTCGTACGCGCCGAGCGCCGGGATGCCGCCGGACACCCGCTCCACCAGGTGCCCGTGCCGCCGCAGGCCCGCCGTCAGGGGCTCCGCGTCCTCGTCGTCGTTCTCCACCACGAGGATCCGCCAGGCGGACGGCGCACTGCGCACCGGCCGACGCGGGACCGCGGCGTCCGGGGCGACCTGGTCCACCTGCCCCACCGACGGCACCGCCACGAGGTTACGGCCAGCCATCACCTCAGAACGGGCGACCACGGCTGCCCCCCTTCGGCAGCCCGCGCGACGGACCGCGCACCCATCGGGGCGCGCACGCACGAGAACCCTTCCTGGTTCTGTTCCTGGTTCTGTCCGGGTGCCGGAAAACCGCACCCGCACCCCAGCCGATCAGATGTCATGCAAACACTCTCCCCCGTACCGCGAACCGGAATACAACAGGACTCGCAATCCGCCTGCAGCGGGCGGAGCGACCTGGAATTTCGGGCACAGCCTTCCCGTCGGGCCACTCGGTCCGGCCCGCCCGGACGATGCACCCCCGCGGCACAAGGGAGCAACACCGGGACATCGCCATCCTACCCAGGGGCCGCTGACTGCCCGTCAAATTACCGCCCGGGTGGTTAAGCGCCCATAAAACGGATGGATACCGGGGGACGGATTGCGACCGGGCCCGCTCACCTGCGTAGGACCCGGCGGGCCGCCCGCGATCTGAGTAGCCGGTACTCAGGCGCCGGCCCGCGCGCCGTGGTCGGCTTGGAGCCGAAGAGCACGGATCTGGCCATGCGCATCCGATCGACGGGCGCTGGAAGGGAACCACCATGAAGTTTGAGGACGTCTACCTGTCGAGCCTCGGCACCTACGTGCCCGGCCTGGTGACGACGGAGCAGGCCGTGGCGGCCGGCTGGTACGGTGCGGACGTCCGGGAGGCGTCGGGCCTCGAGTCCGTCGCGGTCTCCGATTCGCTGTCGGCCCCCGAAATGGCCGTCCTGGCGGCCAAGGAGGCAATTCGGCGTTCGGGGCACGCGGCCGAGGACTTCGGTGCGCTGTTCCACAGTTCCGCGTTCCACCAGGGCCCCGACGGCTGGTCGCCCGCACACTACATTCTCACCAATACCCTGAACACGCCGATCACGGCGCTGGAAATCAAGCAGGGTTGTCAGGGAATGCTTTCCTCCCTCGTCTTTTCCGCGCACCGGCTCGCCCACGACCCGCGCACCTCCGCGGTCCTGCTCACCGCCGCGGACAACTACTCCGCGCCGCTGGTCGACCGATGGACCACCTCGCGCCTGTCCATCTTCGGCGACGGCGCCGCGGCCGCGGTCGTCTCGAACACCGGCGGCATCGCCAAGCTGCTGTCCGTCGGCACGCACTCCGCCCCCGGGATGGAGGCGCTGCACCGCGGCAGCGAGCCGATCTTCCCGCCGGCCGTGACCGTGGGCCGGGAGCTGGACTACGAGGCCCGGGTCAAGTTCTGGATGGAGGAGTGGGCCAAGGGCAACACCCCGCCCATGGAGCACCCGGGCGAGGTGCTGCAGAAGGCCCTCGACCAGGCGCTGGAGGACGCCGGCATCACCGTCGACGAGATCAAGCGGGTCTGCCACCCGAGCGCCACGCTGGACGCGCTGCGCGACCAGTTCCTCGACCCGATCGGCTTCACCCTCGACAGCGGGATCTGGGAACACACCAGCAAGGTCGGCCACATCAGCGCCGCCGACGTCTTCATCGGCCTGGAGCACCTGTGGCGCACCCGCCAGGTCGGTCCGGGCGACAAGGTGATGCTCTTCACCGGCAGCCCCGGCTTCGAGGCCGGGGTGGCCATTCTGGAGATCACCGCCCAGCCCGCCGAGTAACCAACGCCGCCAGGCCGGAAGGACGACACCCAGCACCATGACCGACAACACCAACCGGAAGAACGCCGCGGCCACCGTCCTGACGGGCGAGGACCTGCGTGCGGCGCTGGCCGAGCTGATCGGCATCGACCCCACCGAGGTCGGGGACGACGACAACCTCATCCAACTGGGCCTCGGGTCACTGGAGATGATGCGGCTGGTCACGAAGTGGCGCCGGGCCGGCCTGCCCGTGGCCTTCGGGGAGCTGACCGACACCCCGACGTTCGCCGCCTGGAACGCGCGGATCACCGAGGAACTGGCCAGGGCCTCCACCGTCTGACCCGCGCCCGCACGGTGGTGGGCGGGTCCGGGATGCCCCCCCGGACCCGCCCACCGCCTGCCGACCGCTCGTACCGTTCGTGCGACTCAGGCCGGTTCTGCGAGAACGGTGGCGAGTTCCTTGCGCGCGGTGACACCGAGCTTCCCGTACGCGTGGTACAGGTGGTTCTCCACGGTGCGGACGGAGAGCACCAGCCGGTCGGCGATCTCCTGGTTGGACAGCCGGGAGACGGCCAGCGCCGCGACCTCCCGCTCCCGGGCGGTCAGCTTCGTCCCGGCCCCCTGCTCCCGGCGGTCGGCCGGCACCGCCCACACCGGCGGCTCGACGCCACCGCGCGCCACCAGTTCGGCCCCAGCGGCCTGCGCGGCCCGCGCCGCCCGGCGGTTGCCGGCCGCCTGATGGGCCCCGGCCGCCTGATAGGCGGCCTCCGCCGCCAGCGGCAGCAGCCCCAGCGCGGCGAACCGCCCCGAGACCTCGTCCAGGGCGGCGCCGTCGCCCTCCGCGAGCGCGAGGACGTGGCGCAGGACCACCGCGCCACCGGCCGACCCGCCGGGACCGGCCGGTGTCCGGATCGCCGCGGCCCGGGGCGCCGCACCCGTCCGGGCCGCCAGGTGCAGCGCGGAGAGCGCCTGGGCGTTCCGGCCCGCGGCCAGCGCCCGCCCGGCGACCTCCAGTGCCCGCGCGGCCGCTGCCGCGTGGTCGCCCTGGCGCGCCGTCACCAGCGCGGCCTCCAGCTCCACGGCATCCGCCATCAGCGGGTACGCGCACTCCTCCCGCTGCGCCTCCCGGGCCTCCGCCAGCAGCGAGGCCGCCTCCGCCGCGTCCCCCGACTCGGCCACCGCACCGGCGAGCCGGGCCAGGCGCAGGGACCGCGTGGCGAGCCAGTCAGTGGTCCCGCCGAACGCGGCCGCCTCCCGGAGCAGTTCGACCGCCTCGGCCGCACGGCCCTCGGCCCGCAGGAGGTGCGCCTCCAGGAGCCGGGCGTAGGTGCGCCCGCGGCGGCCGCCGCCGTCGGCGGCCGCGCGCAGTTCCGCCAGCACCGGCCGGGCCCCGGCCGGCCCCCCGGTGTGCGCGGCCACCAGTCCGGCCACGTAGAGGTGCTCCACGTCCTGCGCCGGGCCCGGGCCGACGGCCGGCGTGCCCTCGTCGTCGCCCGACTCGTGGCGCAGGAGGGCGAGCAGCGCACCGGCCCCCTCCGCCGTCACGGCCAGCTGCCGGGCCTCGCCGATCCGGTCCTTGAGCAGCCGCACCAGGGCCCGCGCCCCGAGGTCCGTCTCGGCGACCGCCTCCGCCTCCGCGAGCCGCCCCAGGCCGAGGCCCATGTTCAGGGCCCGCGGGCGCAGCACGGCGGCGGAGTGCGCGGCCCGCGCGAAGCAGGCCTCGGCCTCCACGTGGCGGGACTGACCGGCCAGCGCCTCGCCGAGGAGCACGACAGCCCCGGCGTCGACGCCCGCTGCGGCACCGGACGCGGCGGAAGCGGCACCGGCGGCGAGCGCCGCCCGGCTCAGCCGCTCGGCGAGCGGGTGGTCCTCGGCGCGCAGCGCACCGGCCGCCGCCTCGCGCAGTCGCGCGGGCCCGGCCGACGCCCTCGTCCCGAGGCTCAGCGCGGCGATCCGGACGGCGTCGCCGGAACGCCTGGCCCCGGTGCCCAGGATCGCGTCGGCGATCTCCGACCTGAGCCGGCGGGCCGTCAGCTCGGGCAGGTTCGCCGCCACCACGGCCGCGCAGAACGGGTGCGCGAGCCGCAGGGAGAGCCGGGAGCGGGACCGCTCGGCGACCAGCACGCCACGGTGGTTCAGCGCCTCCGCCGCCTCCCGCAGCGCGTCGACGACCGGCAGCCCGGCCTCCAGCGGCCCGGCGAACGCCAGCATGTTCACGAGCTCGCGCTCGCCCGGGTCCAGCTCGCCGAGGAGCAGGTCCACCAGATCGACCAGCCGGCTGTCGGGCGTGCCCTGCAGACCCGGCCACCACCACCGTCCCCCCACCCGGCGGAGGCTTCCCTCGGCGAGCGCCTGGTCCGCCACCTCACGGAGGATCAGCGGATTGCCGCGGGTGAGGTCCCAGAAACGGGCCGCGGCGTCGACCGCCACCGGCCCGCCGAGCCGGGCGGTGAGCATCCGGACGACGCCCGACCGGTCGAGGGCGTCCACGGCGAGCCTGCGCACCCGTTTGCCGATCAGCAGGCGGCGCAGCGCGTCGGGCAGCGCGGCCCCGGGCTCGGTGCTGGCCAGCAGCACCGCCCGGCCGCCGCCCACCAGCCGGCACACCAGCTCCAGGGTCACCCGGTCGACCAGGTGCACGTCGTCGATCGCCACGGTGACCCGGCGGTGCGCGGCCGGCGCCGTGCCACCGTTCAACAGGTCGCGCACGGCGTCGCCGCTCACCACCCGGTCCCCGTGGCCCCCGGCCTGCTCCAGCGCGGCGTTCAGCAGCGTGGTCTTCCCCGCCCCCTGCTCGCCGACCAGCAGTACACCGACCCCCGCGGCCGTCCACTCGTCGATCTCCGCGAGTTCCGCCTCCCTCGCGGTGACCGGCCACTCACCTTCGACCACTGCTGCCATTTCTCCCCCATGCAGACCGCGGACGTCCCACTGCTCCCTCCGGCGAATTTCCCGGAGGCCGTGAATCAGGACTTCGGGGCGTTCGCCCGAATGTAGACGATCGGCACCGGAACGCTGATGACGCCGTGCTCGTCCCGCAGCGTGTCCAGCCGCCGGGAAACCTCGGCGATCAATTCACGACGCTCGTTCTCCTCGATTCGCTCCCACATTCCGCGCATTCCGGTGGTGTAGGTGAATTCGACCCACTGCTCGCCCGACGTCACGACGACCGGCAGTTCCTCCTCGACCACCTCGATGTCGACGAACCCGGCGTCCGCCAGGGTCTTCTCGATCGACTCCGCCGTGATCAGCCAGTTCGCGCCGGCGTTGGCGAACTGCGAGTCGTACGCCCCGCTCTGCTTCAGCGACAGCAGCATGTACGGCATCAGCAGCTCGTTCACGGCCTCCGGGAACAGCGCCCACTTGCCGTGCGCGGTCGAGAAGAACGACGGCGCGGCCGTCGCGAACCGCCCACCGGCCCGCAGCAGTTCCAGGTAGGGCCGGACGTCGTCGGCGCTCTTGACCCAGATGAACAGGCTGCAGCTGCCGACGACCGCGTCGAACCGCCCGGCCTCGAACTCCGGCCGCTGCCCGTTCATGACCTGCACGCCGACGTGCCGCAGCCCCAGGTTCGCCGCGTCCGCCTGCGCGTACTTGACCATCTCCTCGGAGATGTCGATGCCGACCACCTCGCCGCCCGCCCCGACGGCCTCCGCCGCCGGGAAGAGCACGGCCCCCCGGCCGGAACCGACGTCGAGGACCGACGCCCCCGCGGAGATCCCCGAGAACTCGACGAGGCGACGCCCGATGGGCCGGAAGAACTCCACACCGCTCTGGTCGTAGACCTTCGCCGCCTTGTTGAAGAGCTTGTACATCTCTTCGGTGTTCTCAGTGGTTCCCATGCCAGCCTCCCCGAATTCGACGGGCCGCCGCCCTGGCCGCCCATCACATTTTCCGGGCAATATCAACACGATTCCGGCCACCTGTCCAATAGCAAGCCCCACTCCCCGCCATCAAGAATCGTTATGACCCCGGGCCACCCGTCCGCGCCCACCGGATCGACCCAGCTCAGCGCCACCGTGCGGGCGCTCCACTCCTTCGCCGCCAGCGGCTCTGCTCCTCAACGCCGCCCAGCCCATGGCCGTCCCCCGCTCCCAGGCCGACGAGACACCGGAAAGGCCGTTCTCGCCGGCGGCGAAAACGGCCTAAGACCTGCAGTTGTGCAAGTCGGGGCGACAGGATTTGAACCTGTGCCCCCTTGACTCCCTCTTTCGCCCGAGACTGCTGCGGCTGAGTGACACGGGTACGGCTCCCCGAGGATGTTCACGATGTGACGAGTCGACTCCTCTTAACTTCTTCTGAGATTCGGATGCGCCGCTCAGCAGGTGGTCGCCTGCGTCCGCCGCCCATGGAGGTCATTGCATGAATCTTCGTCCCTGGGTTGCAGCATCGCTGGCGGGCGCGGTTGTCGCCCTTGCGTCTCCGTCGGCAGGCGTCGCCGCGCAGGCGTCTGCACGGCACGCGTCCGGCTCCCCGTGGCTCCAGGACAGGGACGGGGACGAGGACAGGGACGGGGACCACCATCACCACAATCCCTGGCGTGACTGCCACAGTTCCCGCCGTGTCGTACTCATCGACCAGAACTTCAGGGCGATCCTGGTCAACGGCCGGTACGGGCCGGAGGCTATCGTCATCCAGGGGGACTCGTCATCCTCATCGTCGTCGCCGGCCGCACCATGGAACAGCTTTACTGTTTCGACGTATCTGAACGTGGATTACCCCACCCAGAGCAGCAATCAGTACCAGTGGAAGATCCGTGACTTTTTCAGGGAACACCCGCTCTTCGTGGTGAGGGCATTCGGCCGCCACGAACGAGCTTTCCCCTTCCCGGCCACCCACTGCACCAACGGCCAGGACGACGGCGACCGCGGTGACCGTGCCTTTCCAGACGGTGGTGAAGCCGCCGACGGAAGAGGCGCGTCCGGCTCCCCGTCGCCCCTGGGAGGGGACAACCCTCAAAACGGCCGGCCCGAGCCGGAGACTCCCGGCTCCGGGGGCACCGTCCGCCCTCTTCCGCGCGATACTGCGGCATCCGGCAGGAGCGACCGTCTTTTGAGCGCGAAGCACATCGGGATCGCGGCCGGCGGTTTGCTGATGGTTCTGGGAATGCTGGCTACGGCACGGCTTCGCCGACGTCGTTCCGCCGCGCGATCCTCGACCGGAAGAGGAACCGACAGCACCTTTGGTCCCTGACATCACGTTGCAGCAGGAGCCTGATGAGCCGCCACCCCCGCCCTACCGATGACGAACGGCCGGCCTCCGGGGAGGCGGCCGGACCGGCCCCGGTGCGGAGATCGGGGCCCTTCCAGCAGGACTGGTCAGGAGGGACTGCTGCTTCCGGCGGAGGGCGGGCCGGCCGGGGGGCCGGGTGCGGCGAAGGGACTGAGGGTGACGGAGGGCGGGCCGGCCGGGGGCCCGGGTGTGGCAGCGAGGCTGGGTGCGGCGGAGGCCGAGCCCGCCGGGGGGCCGGGTACGACAGAGGAACTGCCGCTTCCGGCGGAGGCCGAGCCGGCCGAGGGACCGGGTGCGGCGGAGGCCGAGCCCGCCGGGGGGCTGGGCGCGGCGGAGGGGCCGGGCTTGGCCGAGGGGCTTGGGTGTGGCCGAGGTGCCGGGTTCGGCCGAGGTGCCGGGTTCGGCCGAGGTGCCGGGTTCGGCCGAGCGCGGCTGGGTGTGGCGGAGGGGCCGGGCTCGTCCGAGGGGCTGGATGTGGCCGAGGGGCTCGGGCGGGGGTCGTGGAGGCAGATCAAGTCAGGGTTCTTGAATCCAAAGCTCAGGCCCCACTCCCTGTCGCAGCCGCCCCAGTATGTTCCCACCCAGCCGCAGTAGGGGCCGCCGTAGCTGTGACAGGGGGGCACTGATCCCTGCGGGCCCGGATTCGTGACGGGGGGCTGGGGTGATTCGGCTTCGATCCGCGAGGTGCCGAGGGCGCTGACCATGCGGACCTGCGTGACATCGGAACCCTGGGACATCCAGCCCGAGAAGAAGAGGGGCAGGCCAAAGGCCGAGGCGGAAGCCGCCACCGTTGAAGCAGCGAGAGCGCAGCGGGTGAGGCGCATGACTATTCCTCTTGGCTTTGTGGTCTGTGGCAGGTGTGAATGAACTCCGTACACGAGCGCCGCCGCTGTTAGCGCCGGACTTGAACGTATGGTATGGAGATCCCCGGCAGCCGGCGGAACCGCCAATCAGGCGGCCTTGCTCCGGTTTTTCACTCGAAGAGCCTCGCCTCGATCCACCGTCGATGTGCCACCGAACTGCATGGAGGATTCGGACCTGATCCCGGCCATCGCCCGGATCAAACGCCTGCGCAACGCCCTCGACGCCGCCGTCCGTGCGCAGGACGGCCACGTCACGCGGGCGGATACCGCCCGTGAAGCCGGTGCCGAGGGCCTTCAGCACCGCCTCCTTGGCGGCGGACCGCCCGGCGAGGAACTCCCGCGCGCGGTCGGGACCGAACGCCTCGGCGGCGGCGAGCTCGGCCTCGTCGTAGACGAAGGCCCGGGGAGAAATTCCGTGCCCGAGGGGGGACTTGCCCCATCCGCCACCCTCTTGCCCCATCCGCCACCCTGGAGTGGGCCTCCGTGGTCCGGTAGCCGGACAGCCGGTGACCTGCGGCCCGCAGGGGAAGCTCCCGCGCCGGTGGTTGCACGTGCTGGATCGACATAGCGCGCAAGGTGTCGAGAAGGACCGGTCCGTCGGCGGTTCGGACGAGCCAGCAGGTCCAGCCGTTGGCATCCGCTCCCATGGCTCCCGCGGCTCCGGACGGCGAGTCGCGGACGGCGCCGTCTGCGGTTTGCCGCGACCGGTTTGTCGGTTAGGTTGACAAGTGGAGGCCGATCCCGATGCCCTTGGCCAGGGTGATGGCCAGGCCCGCGAGTTCGGGGCCGCACAGGCTTACGGCTCCGGTGGAGTCGTACCGGCCGGGCGCGGGTGTTCGCGGGGCAGTTCATGGCCGCTGGAGGGTGGGTCGGACACGATGGGGGGGCTCGCGTTGGATCGCCTGGCCGGAGCGGACCTGGAAGTCGGCCCGGCCCAACTCGTGCTTGACGGGTTTGTCATCTTGCCCGGTCCGGCCGCGCGGCTCGTACGGGCTGACGATCCCGGCCATGACGGAGGGCGGCAGCGGGCAGTTCCCGCGGGGCTCGACCGCCGCCGCGCAGGGGGTCGCGACGCGGACGAGTCCGGCGATGAAGTGCGGGCTTTCGCCGGGGCCGCAGAAGCGGTCGGCGACCAGTGCCCGAATTCCGAACTACCCGCGGGAGCCCGGGTGCTGACGGGACACACGGGCCGTGGCGTGCCCGGACCCACGGCCACCGGAGTCGTCCGGAGACAACGCCCCGCCGTCGTGCCCGCGGGTCGACCGGACGCGGTGGGCATGTGACCGGCCGGCCGGCGGCCGCGATGCTGCCCCCACTGCGCGTGTGGCTCGGGCTGATCGCGACCCTCGCCGCACTGGTGGTCGCCGTGCTCGGGATCCGGTATGCCGACGAGGGCGAGCCCGGCATGGTGGACGCGCGGATCCAGGCGGCGGTGGACGGTGTGGGGCCGCCGTGGCGGTACGTCGCTCTGGCCGCGGACTCCTTGGGGGAACCCGTGGGAGCCGCGACGCTGGTCGCGGCCACCGTGACGGGCTGCCTGCTGCTTCGGCGTCCTCGCGCGGCGGTGTTCATCGTTGCCGGCGTCGGCATGACCGTGGGGACGGCGACGCTGCTCAAGCACCTGGTGGGACGCACCATCCACGGCGGGTACCTGTCCTACCCGAGCGGGCACACCGCCTTCGCCACCGCGCTCGCCCTCGCGGTGGCGATGCTCGCGACTCGCCGCCGGGACCGGGACGGGCTCGGCCCCGGCAGGACGGCCGGCACCTTGCTCGTGCTCGCCGCGGCGCTGGTCGCCGGCGCCGCCATGGGCTGGGCGCAGGTCGCTCTGGGCGCGCACTACCCGACCGACGCCCTCGGCGGCTGGTGTACCGCGCTGGCGGTGATACCGGCGACCGCGTGGCTGGTCAACCGGACGGCCGACCGGCTGGCCGACGCCGGTCGGCGGGAGCGTCGCTGACGTCACGTCACGTCACGTCACGTCAAGCGGCGGAATACGGGCTTCACCGGCCGCCCTGCCAGCCAGGGCGTGGGGTCGGCGGCGTCCAGTGCCTTCCGGTACACGGCGCATGCCTCGGCCACCACGTCGACGGTGCGGTCGATGTCGGCGTCGCCGAGCGCGCTGCTCACCACGAACGACGGGGCCAGCACTCCGCCCGCGAGGAGCCGGCGCAGGAACAGGGTGCGGTACTGCTGCGACGGCTGCCGGTTCTCGTCGAGGGTGGCGAAGACCAGGTTGCTGGCCCGGCCCCGGACGACGAGGTGGTCGCCGACGCCCGCGCGGGCGGCGGCCTCGCGGACACCGGCAGCCAGCCGCTCGCCGAGGGCGTGCAGCCGAGCGGTGATGCCCTCCTCGGCGTAGGTGGTCTGCACCGCCATCGCGGCGGCCAGCGAGTGCGTTTCCGCACCGTGCGTGGTGGACAGCAGGAACACCCGGTCGCCGGAGTGACGCAGCCCGCCCCGCTCCATCAGGTCGCGGCGCCCGGCCAACGCGGAGACGGCGAACCCGTTGCCCAGCGCCTTGCCGAACGTGGAGAGGTCGGGGACGACGCCGTACAGGCCCTGGGCGCCCGCCTCGGACCAGCGGAAGCCGGTGATCATCTCATCGAAGATCAGTACGCAGCCGTGCCGGTCGGCCAGCTCGCGCAGGCCGGCGAGGTACCCGGGCGGCGGCTCGGCGTGGCCGGCGGGTTCGAGGATCAGGCAGGCCACCTCGTCCCGGTACCGGGTGAGCAGTTCCTCGGTGGCCGCGAGGTCCCCGTACGGGAAGGAGACGGTGAGGTCGGTGATCGCCTCCGGGATGCCGGCGTTCATCGGGGTGGTGCCGATGAACCAGTCGTCGACAGAGAAGAACGGGTGGTCGGCGCAGATCGCCACCCGGGTGCGGCCGGTGACGGCGCGGGCGAGGCGTACGGCGGCGGTGGTGACGTCGGAGCCGTTCTTGGCGAACTTGACCATCTCGGCGGTGGGCACGGTGGCCAGGAAGCGTTCGGCGGCGTCGAGTTCGAGGATGGACGGCCGGGCGAAGTTGCTGCCCCGGTCGAGTTCGCGGCGGACGGCTTCGGTCACCCGCGGGTGGGCGTGGCCGAGGCTGACGGAGCGCAGGCCGGAGCCGTACTCGACGTAGCGGTTGCCGTCCACGTCCCAGACGTGGGCGCCGCGGCCGTGGCTGATGACCGGGGCGAGGTTCTCCGGGTACTGGTCGTCGCCCTTGGCGTAGGTGTGTGCGCCGCCGGGGATCAGGACGTGCAGCCGCTCGTTCGCCGCCCGGGACTTGGGGAGCTGGAAGTCGTCAACGGCCATGGGGGCTCAGTTCTCCTCAGAACGCAGGACCTCGGCGAGGCTCGGCGCCTCCCGGTCCCGCTTGGACATGGATGCGGGCGGCAGCGGCCAGGCGATGGCGAGCTCCGGGTCGTCGAAGGCGATCGTCACGTCCTCGCTCGGGTCGTGCGGGCGGTCGATCCGGTACGAGATGTCGGCGTCGGTAAGCGCCTGGAAGCCGTGCGCGCACCCCGCCGGGATGTATACGCTCGCCTGCGTCTCGCCGGAGAGCTGGAAGGTGGCCACGTTGCGGTAGGTCGGCGAGCCGGGGCGCAGGTCCACGACCACGTCGAACACCTCCCCGTGCGAGCAGCGCACGATCTTGGCCTCCCCGGCGCCGGAGCGCAGGTGCATGCCGCGCAGCACGCCCCGCACCGAGCGGGAGACGCTGTGCTGCACGAAGGCGTTGGGGTCGATGCCCACCGAGCGCAGCACCTCGGCGTCGAAGGTGCGGCAGAAGAAGCCGCGCTCGTCGGCGTACGGGCTCGGGGTGAACAAGAACGCGCCGGCGATCGCCGGGACTTCGGTGACCTTCATGAGGAGTCCTTGGACAGAAAGAGGGCCCTGGTCAGGGCGGTGAACTGGTGCTCAAGGCGTCGGACGGCGGTCAGGTTCCGCTCGGTGAGGGTCCGCCGCAGCTCCCCCGATCGCTGCTCCAGCGCCCGGAACTGCTCGATCAGCCGGTCGGCGTCGACCTCGCGAGCCGGGTGGCAGTACGCGCCCAGCCCCATCCGGGCCATGAGCGCGTCGCTCTTCGCCGCGTAGCTCAGTGCGAGCGTCGGCGTGCCGACCTTCAGCGCGCAGATCAGGTTGTGGTACCGGGTCGCCACCACGGTGTCGGCAGCCGCCACCTCCTTCATCAGGTCGGCCAGTGAGGCCGCCTCGGCGGCGGTGACCAGCGGCGAGTCCACCGCGTCGAGGATCGCGGCGACCACCGGCACGTCGACCTCGTCGCCCATGAGCAGCCGGACCGGCCTGCCGTCCTCGACCAGCGCGCGGACGAACCGGGTCGTCCCGTCCAGGTAGCGCCGGTGGATCTCCTCGGCCCGGGCCCGGTCGTCGTTGCCGCCGTGGAAGGCCATGACGCCGACGCAGACCGGGCCCGGCCGGCCCGGGGACGCGCTCGCCGGCGGCGTCGGCAGGGAGAAGGCGAGGTCCGGGTAGACCTCGTCCCGCGCGGTGTCCACGCCCATCGCCCGCATCGCGTCGCGGGACGGGGCGTCCCGGTACGACCGGTACGCGGCCAGCCGCGCCGACCAGCGCACCAGGGCCCGGGTGGGCCGGTTGCCGATCGCGGCGGCGCCGACGCAGACCAGCGCCACCCGGGTGCCGAACAGCCGGCCGGACGCGCAGAGCAGGAACAGCGAGTACGGGAAGCCCCACGGCCGCAGCGGCAGCGTGGCCTCCAGGACGCCCATGCCCGGCACGATCACCACGTCGTGCCGGCGCACCCAGGCAGCGGTGCGGAAGGCGTCGACGAGCTTGCCCAGGCCCTTCGCCGCGATCGCGCCCGCCCGCGATGCGGTCCGGTACTCCCCGCGGTACCAGTGCATCCGCGTCGCGGGGATCCGGTACCGGGTCGCGACGACCTCGGGTCCGCCGCACAGCGCGTCCACGACCGCCGCCGGGTGCTCGGTGCGGAGGTAGCCGAGCACGGCCTCGAGCGACCCGTCGTTGCCGAGGTTGCCGGAGCCGAGCAGGCCGAACACCCCGACGCGCACCGGAGTTCCGTCCGCCGACGTCATACCTGCCTCCCCTCACGTCCGGCCACGAGGGCGTCGACGGAGACCGTGAGCAGGGCCGGGTCGACCGGGGCGCGGTCCTCGACCCGCTCGCCGGCGCCCGGCCGGACCCGGCTGGCCATCCATGCGGCCAGGTGGCGGTAGCACGCGCGCCGGTCGTCCGGGGACAACGGCGCCCGCCGGATCGCCGCGACGAAGCCCCAGACGTACTCGGCGAGCAGCCGGGGCGTCGGGTGCAGCGGGCCTGCCCGGCGCGGGTCCAGGTTGACGCACCGGGAGCGTTTGGAAGGGTTCGCCCGCTCGGCGCGGGTGGGGTGGTCGCGGCGGAAGTACAGCAGCTCCGACACCTGGTGGAAGGGCCCGCGCAGGCCGATCTCGGCGACGAACGTGCGGTCCGCGTGGTGGTAGCTGTCGAGCGGCTTCACCCGGCGCAGCACGTCGGCCCGCATCACCCCGTAGAAGTCGTCGCCACCGGGCTCGAACAGCATGCTGCGGAAGCGCTCCGGCGCGTGCGGCGAGTCGGTGGCGAGCCCGTACTCGTAGGGGACCTTCACCTGGCCGTCGCCGTCGACGACCGCCTGGTCGGCGTGCGCGAGGATCACGTCCGGCCGCTCGTCCAGCGTCTCCACGCAGCGCAGCAGCAGGTCCCGGGCGTACAGGTCGTCGTGCGAGGCCCACTTGAACAGCTCGCCACGGCACTCGGTGAACACGTGGTTGTGGTTCGGTGCGGCGCCGATGTTCCGGGGCAGCCGGAGGTACCGGATGCGCGAGTCCCGCGCGGCGTACCGGCGGCAGATGTCCTGGGTCGCGTCGGTCGAGGCGTTGTCGGAGATGACCAGCTCGAAGTCCTCGTAGGTCTGGCCGAGCAGGGCGTCGAGCGACTCGGTGAGGTATTCCTCGCCGTTGTAGACGGGCAGGCCGATGCTCAACCGGGGAAGGGCGGTCATGGCGTCCTCACTTCGGGGATGGGGTTCCGGCGGTGCTCGCGCAGGGCGGACCGCAGTTGCAGCCACCACACGGCCGAGCCGCTGACGGTCGCGGCGGCGACGCCCCAGGCCGAGCCGACCGTGCCGGCGACGGCCGCCCCGCCGAGCCCGCCGCCGACATAGCAGGCGGAGGCGAACAGCTGACAGCGCAGGCTGCGCCGGGCCGCGCCGAGCGCGCGCAGCCCGGCGGCCGCGCCGGTGCCGAGGCCCGCGCCCGCGACGCTGAGGGTGACCGGCATGACGAGCGCCGCGGAGGAGTGCCAGACCCCGCCGAGCACCAGCTCGCCGAGCCGGTCCGGCATCAGCAGCAGCGCCCCGCCCCAGAGCAGTGCGGCGGCGGCCTGCCCGCCGCCCAGCAGGAGGCAGAACGGGCCGAGGCGGTGCGGGGCCTGACGTAGCACCCGTGCCGCCTCCGGGACGGTGACCAGCGACAGCCCCATCAGCAGAGCGAGGAACGGGCCGAGCAGGAGCTCGGCGCCCCGGACCGCACCCACCGCGGCGACCCCGACGATCGCGCCGAGCCCGTACGCCCGCAGCTGGCTCGCGCCGCTGAGGCTGACGTTCTCGACCAGGTACCGGTAGCCGAGATCGCGCTGCTCGCGAAGCCACCCGCGCGCCTGGGCCACCCGGGGCCGGATGCCGGACTGAAAACACCCGTACCCCGCGGCCACCGCGGCGGAGGCGCCCCAGGCCAGCAGGAAGGCGGCCACGCTGCCCACGCGGGCCGCCACGACCATGGCCGGGACGAGCGCGACGCCCTGCACGAGGTCGTTGGCGAACGCCTTCTGCCCGGTGCCGGCGGCGAAGAACGCGAACCGCCAGGCGTCCTGCAGCAGCAGCGCCGGCAGGACGACGCCGAGGCAGGCGAACGCGGGCCCCACGCGGCCGCCGAGGCCGAGCCCGACCAGCAGACACACGGCGCCGAGGGCGGCACCGACGCCGAGCGCGGCACCCGACGACCGGGCCACCGCCGCGCGCCAGAGCGCGTCCGGCACACCGCTGAAGCGCACCACGAGCGGGTCGGTCGCCAGCCCGCGGGCGACGTTGAGCACCAGGCCGTAGGCCAGCCAGGCCAGGCTGAACACGCCGAACGCGGTCACCCCCAGCGAGCGTGCCACGTAGATCCCCACCGCGAAGTTGGTCATGCTGGAGGCCGCCTGGTCGGCCAGTCCCCAGGACAGCCGGCCGACGACGGCCCGCTTGGCGGTCCGCCGGGCTTCTCCGGGCGCCTCCGCCGATGTGGCTGTCGCCGGTGTCGTCGTCTTCACCCCCTCGGTGGTCATCGGCGTCATGCCTTGATCAGCCCGGCGCCCCGCAGGGCGCCGGCCGCGACGGCGACCGTGTCGAACGGCAGCCCGGACCGCTCGGAGACGTCCAGCAGACTGTGCTCGCCGTCGGAGAGGCTGAGCACCCAGAGCATGGCCAGCTGGGCCTGCTTCGCGTCGCTGCGGCCGCCGAGCGAGTCGTACAACCCGCGCCGGCCCAGCTGTGGTTCGCCGTAGGGGCTGAGGTTGAGGTACCGCCGGTTGCGGTCGAGAACGCCGAATGCCTCGCGGCAGACGGCGAGCGTGTCCGCCATCGCCTCCGGGGAGACGAAGTCCGGGTTGTCCGCCGAGGTGTGGTACTCGGGGTACCCGGCGTACGGGGTCCGGCTGAGCGAGCCGACGCCGAGATCGAACCCGGGCGAGCAGAACTGTCGCTCGTCGTAGCCGTACGGAGTGAACTCGGTGACGCTGTGCGGGCGTTCGGATGCGAGCAGGACGTGCCGCATCACCCGGTCGATCTCCGCGTCGCCGCGCCTGCTCTGCTTGTACGTCAGCCGGCCCGGGTCGCCGGCGCAGGCCAGCACCAGCCCGTGCTTGACCCTTCCCCCCGCTCTCGGCTCCGCTGGAGCAGCGGATACCCCACCCACCCGCTCCGCGTTGCGGGCCAGCCAGGTGATCGCCCCGATGGTGCCGGGCGCGAACAGGAACCGGTAGGTGTACCACGGCGTCCGCTCCGCCAGCGCCCGCGCCAGGAACGTCGCCACCGCGATGCCCGCCAGGTTGTCGTTGGCCAGCGACGGGTGGCAGACGTGGCAGGAGACGATCACCTCGTCGGGGACCTGCCCGGGGACGACGTGCTCGGCGTAGGTGAGGTGGCCGTCCGTGAGGGTGGAGTCGATGCGCACCTCGTACTCGCCGTCCGGCAGCGCGTCCAAGGTCTCCTGGGCCAGGCAGAACCCCCATTCCGGCGTGTAGTAGCTGGTGCGGTACGGCACCCAGGTCGGGTGGTCCGGCAGGGTGTGCAGGTGTCCGCGCAGCTCGGTCAGCGGCATGGTCGCCGCCACCGGCACGCTGTAGCCGAGCACGTGCAGGCTGGACGCGGCGAAGTCGACGACCCGGTTGCCGGCGGTGTCGGCGATGTACGCGTCCCGGATGTTCCACTCCTGCGGCACCGTCCAGTCGAGCACCTGCGTCCCGGTCGGCACCTCGTGCACCTGCAGCGGGACGTACTCGCCGACGATCTCCAGGGTGGCGCGCACACCGTCGCCGGTGATGCTCCGGCACAGCGGGTACAGCCGCTCCACCAGCGCGTGCATCTGTTCGCCGACCGTGGTCATCGGCGCCACCGCAGGGTGTCGTCGACGGTGCCGGCGTCGGACGCCGCGCGCAGCACGGCCAGCCGGGTGAAGCGCCGCTCGAAGCCCTCCCGGGTCAGCCCGAACTTCCGGTAGGCGTCGGCGAGTTCGAGCGCGCCCCGCTTCACCGTCCACTCGCAGTCGAAGCCGGGTACGGCGGCGCGGAACCGGGAGAAGTCCACCCGGTACGACCGCGGATCGGCACCGGCCTCCCCGGTGATCACCACCCGCGAGCCGGGCACCGCCTCGGCGACCTGCCCGGCGATCTCGGCGACCGTGACGTTGTTGGTCTCGCTGCCGATGTTGAACGCCCGGTCGTGCACCGCTTCGCGCGGCGCGATCAGCGCGGCCGCGAAGGCCCGGGCGATGTCGGCGGCGTGCACCAGCGGGCGCCAGGGGGTGCCGTCGGAGAGCACCAGCACCTCGCCGGACAGGAGCGCGTGGCCCACCAGGTTGTTCAGCACGATGTCGGCGCGCAGCCGGGGCGAGTAGCCGAAGGCGGTGGCGTTGCGCATGAACACCGGGCTGAAGTCGCCGTCGGCCAGCGCGTGCAGGTCGTCCTCCACCCGCACCTTGGACTCCGCGTACGGCGTCACCGGGCGCAGCGGGGCGTCCTCGGCCACCAGGTCGTCGCCGCCGGCGGCGCCGTAGACCGAGCAGGTGGACGCGTACAGGAAGCGCCGCACTCCGGCGTCGCGGGCCAGTCGGGCCAGCCGTACGGAGGCGTGGTGGTTGATGTCGTAGGTGAGGTCCGGCGCCAGCGAGCCCAGCGGGTCGTTGGACAGCGCGGCCAGGTGGATCACGGCGTCCACCCCGGCCACGTGGTCGGCCGTGACGTCGCGCAGGTCCACCCGCTGCCCCGGCGGGTCCGCGGGCGGCGGGCCGAGGACGCAGTCCGCGAACAGGCCGGCGTCCAGGCCGACGACTTCGTGCCCGGCGGCCGCGAGGACCGGGGCCATCACGGTGCCCAGGTAGCCCTGGTGTCCGGTCAGCAGTACACGCATGGTTCATCCCCCCAGATTGAGAGTGCCCAGATTGAGAGTGAGTTTGGTGACGGCGAACGCCTCGGCGTAGCGCGCGTGGCATTCGATGCCGCGGATCCGCGCCAGCCCGAGGAAGGCCTCCCGGTCGTACCAGGGCCGGTGCCGTTGCGAGGGGTAGTGCTCCTGCAACAGCCGCACCTTCTGTTCGGCGGTCTCCGGCGACAACGGCTGGTACGCCGCCGGGCGGCCGAGGTCGCCGTCCCACTTGACGATCTCGTAGCCGAGCACGAGGTGGTCGCGGAACCCGGTGGTCACCAGCTTCGCCAGGCCGCGGTGATCCTGGTGCGCGTCGTCGGTACGCGGTGCGAGGACCAGGTCCGGCTCGGTCCGCGCGCGCAGTTCCTCGACCGCGGCCTTGGCCTCGTCCCAGTGCGCGGGCAGCCGGCCGTCCGGCAGTTTGAGCACGGTCAGGCGCAGTTCGGCACCCGGGCAGAAGGCGGCGAGCGCGGCCCGCTCCTCCTGCTCCCGCTCGCTGCCACCGCCGGAGAGCACCAGCGCGTCGACACGGACGCCCGGCCGCGCGAGGCACATCGTCAGCAGCGTGCCGCCGGCGCCGATGGCGATGTCGTCGCAGTGCGCCCCTACCGCGACGATCCGGTCCAGGTGCCCGGCCCCGAGCCGGATCACGCGGTCCCCGCCCCGGTGCCGTCCCCGCCGCCGTCCCCGCTGCCGGTCGCGCCCGCCCCCGCGCCGTCCCGTTCCCACACGGCCCACGGGCGGTCGCCCCGGGCGTAGGCGGCGTCGAGCGCGGCCCGCTCCTTCACGGTGTCGGTCGGCTTCCAGAAGCCGCGGTGCTGGTGTGCCACCAGCCGGCCGCGCTTGGCCAGTCCGGTACATCCGTCGGCGACCAGGTCCCCGTTCTCCGGGATGTGGTCGAAGACCTCCTGGCGGAGCACGAAGTAGCCGCCGTTCTCCCACAGCGGCAGTTCGCTCACCGCGGTGATGCCCCCCACCAGGCCGTCCTCGCCCAGGTCCACGCAGTGGAACGAGGACTGCGGCGGCACCACCATCATCGACGCACCGGCGTCGCGCCGGGCGAACCGGTCGATCATCTCCGGCAGCGGGGCGTCGGTGAGCACGTCGGCGTAGTTGGCGAGGAACATCTCGTCGCCGTCCAGGTGGTGCCGCACCCGGCGCAGCCGCTCTCCGATCGGCGACTCGATGCCGGTCTGCGCGAACGTGATCGTCCAGGAGGCGATGTCGGTGGACAGCAGCTCGGTCTGCCCGTTGCGCAGCACGAAGTCGTTGGACGTCGTCTCCTCGTAGTTGAGGAAGAAGTTCTTGATGTGGTGGGCCCCGTACCCGAGACACAGGATGAACTCCGTGTGCCCGAAGTACGCGTAGTAGCGCATGACGTGCCAGATCAGCGGCCGCGGGCCGACCATCGCCATCGGCTTGGGCACGTCGTCGGAGGCTCCGCTGCGCATCCGCAGCCCATAACCGCCGCAGAACAGTACGACCTTCATGGCTTCACCTCGACAATGCTCAGTTCCGGGATGGGAAAGACCAGCCGGCCGCCCCAGGCGTGCACGAAGGACAACTGCTCGACCAGCTCGGCCCGCAGGTTCCACGGGAGGACGAGGACGTAGTCCGGCCGGTCGGTGCTGATCTGCTCCGGCGGCAGGATCGGGATGCGGGTGCCCGGGGTGAACCTGCCGTGCTTGTAGGGGTTGCGGTCGACCGTGTACGGGAGCAGGTCGGGCCGGATGCCGCAGTGGTTGAGCAGGGTGTTGCCCTTGCCCGGGGCGCCGTAGCCGACGACCGTCTCGCCGCGCTCGGCCGCCTCGATCAGGAACCGCAGGAGGTCCCGGCGCACCTTGGCCACCCGGGCGGAGAACTCGGTGTACCCGGACAGCTCCTGCAGCCCGGCGGCCTTCTCCCGGTCCAGCACGTCGGCCACCCGCCGGGTCGGCTCGCCGGCCGCCTCGGCCGGCCGGGCCCACAGCCGGATGGAGCCGCCGTGCGTGGGCAGCAGCTCGACGTCCACGAGCGCGAGTCCGCCGCTCGCCAGCGCCCGGGTCGCGGACGCGACCGTGTAGTACTGGAAGTGCTCGTGGTAGATCGTGTCGTACTGGTTCTCCTCGATCAGGGTCAGCAGGTGCTGCACCTCGATGGAGACCCAGCCGTCGTCGGCGACCAGGGCGCGCAGCCCCCGGGTGAACCCGACCACGTCGGGGATGTGCGCGTACACGTTGTTGGCCACGACCAGGTCCGCCGGGCCGTGCTCGGCGCGGACGGCCGAGCCGGTGGCCGGGTCCAGGAACTCCGTGAGCGTGGGCACACCCGCGTCCCGCGCCGCGGCGCCGACGTTCACCGACGGCTCGATGCCGAGGCAGCGGATCCCCCGGTCCACCACGTGCCTGAGCAGGTACCCGTCGTTGCTCGCGACCTCGACCACGAAGGCGTCGGGGCCGAGGTCCAGCCGCTGTACGGCACCGGCGACGAACGTGCGTGCGTGCTCCACCCAGGAGGTCGAGTAGGAGGAGAAGTACGCGTACTGCGTGAACGTCTCCTCCGGTGTGATCAGCGGAGGGATCTGCGCGAGCCAGCAGTCGGTGCAGACCCGCAGGTGCAGCGGGTACGCCGGCTCCGGCCGGTCCAGTCGGTCCGCGGCGAGAAAGCTCTCGCACGGCGGGGTCGCCCCGAGATCGACGACGCTCGCCATCGCCGCCGAGCCGCAGAGTCGGCATCGTGTCATCTACTGCCCCCATTCCTGCTCGCGCGGGTGCCCCGCCGCGAGCCAGCGTTTCCGTTTCCTGCCGGCGGCGCGCCGTCCGCGCCGCCGGACCGACCCGCGATCGCGGTGCGGTACTCCTCCACCAGGCGCTCCAGCCCGACGGCCGGGCTGAAGTTCTGCTCGTATCGGCGCCGGGCCGCCTGGCCCATCTCCCGGTTGCGGGCCGGCCCGGCCGTGATCCGGCGCAGGCAGGACGCGAGCGAGGCGGGCTCGCCCGGCTGGTGCAGCAGCCCGGTCACCCCGTCCTCGACGAGTTCGACGAAGGCACCGTGACCGGCGGCGACGGCCGGGACCCCCGCCGCCATCGCCTCCGCGATCACCAGGCCGAACGTCTCCAGGGACATCGAGGGAGCCACCACGGCGACCGACCGCGCGACGGCCTGCTCGCACTGGGCCCGGTCGTACAGGCCGACGTACCGCACGTCGTCCCGGCCCGCCGCCCAGGCGGTCACCTCTTGCCGCAGTGGCCCCGAGCCGGCGAGCACGAGCGGCACGCCCACACCGCCGCCTGCGGCGATCTCGTCCCACGCGGCCATGAGCAGCCGCACGCCCTTGGCCTCCGCGAGCCGGCCGAGGAAGAGCAGCTGCTCGCCGTCGCCCGCCCGGCGGGCGCCCGGGTCGGGTACGAAGTTGTGCTTCACCGCCAGCCGCTCGGACGGCACGCCGGACCGCACCAGGACGTCACGCTGCGCCGCGGAGATGCAGAAGAACCGCTCCACGCCGGACCACCACCGCCGCCGGTTGACCGACAGGCTGACCGCGAGCGGCACCGTCGCCAGCCGGGAGTTCCGGTAGCAGCCGTGCCGGACGGCGGGCAGCGTCGCCGCCGACCCGACGCACTCGGTGCACAGCCGGCCGTCCCGCCACAGCGTGCCCGGCGGGCAGACCTGGGTGTAGTTGTGCAGCGTGGCGACGGCGGGCACACCGGCGTCGGCGCAGGCGGCCAGCACCGCGGGCGACAGGAGCGGGAAGACGTTGTGGACGTGCACCACGTCCGGCCGCTCGGTGCGCAGCCGGGCGGCGAGCTCCGCGCGGACCGCCGGGTTCCACGGCACCAGCAGCGGCACCGCGGCCTTGCCCAGCAGGGACCGGGCGGCGATGTCGTCGCTGCGCCGCTCGAACACCTCGACCCGGTGGCCGGCCTCGCGCAGCAGCCCCACCTCCTGGTCGACGACCTCGTTCTCCCCGCTCGGCTGCGCCGAGGAGTAGCGGTTGTGCACCACGAGGATGTGCATGGTCAGGTCACCTCCCGATTCCGGTCCCGGCGCGGGATGCGTCGTCGCGGGACTGCGGGCGTTGTCAAAGGTGTCGTCAAGGACGTGGTCAGGGATGTCGTCAAGGGCGCGGCCTCGGCGGGTGTCGCGAGCAGGGCGGCGGCCAGGGCCAGGTGCAGCAGGTACGGAGAGGCGTCGCCGAGCCCGGCCTCGGTGTACGACGACATCGCGACGTAGGTGATCAGGAAGATCGCGCAGGCCCTCGACAGCGACGGCGGGCGCAGCAACGCGACCCCGCCCAGCGCGAGGAGGATCGCCGCCACGACGGCGATGCCGAGCAGACCCTGTTCGTTGTAGACGGCCAGCCAGCTGTTGTCGATCGGCAGCCCGCCGAAGGACTTGTCGCCCAGACCTGTGCCGAACACCTTCTCCGGGATCGTCCGGGGCTCCGTCAGCAGGGCGTCCCAGACCTTGGCCCGACCGGTGAGGTTGGAGAAGTTCTCCTTGCTCTGTCCGCGCATGAACCACGTCTGCAGCGCGGAGGCGAACGCCACCGCGGCCACCGTGGCGCACAGCACCGCCCAGGAGAAGAACCGGCGGGCGGCGGCGCTGGTCAGGATGAGCGAGCCGATCGCCACCGCCAACCCGACGAGCAGGCCGATCGTGGCCGTCCTGGTGTGGGTCATCGCGAGCAGGACGAAGGACGGCACGATGATCACCGCCGCGCCGGCCCCGGTGGTCCGGCCGTCCAGCAGGAGCAGCACGGTGAGCCCGATGATCACCGCGGAGTACTGTCCGATCTGCGGCGGGGTGAGCGGCCACAACGCGCCGACCAGGCGCCCGCCGTAGTACTCGGGCATGGCCGTGCCCGGTGAGATGACCAGACCGGCGGCCACCGACACGAGCACCGCGAAATACATCCGGATGTGGGTCCGGACGAACAGCAGGCTGTCGGCCCACCAGCGGCTGATCAGCCACAGCGTGCTGATGAAGATCGTCAGCCGGCCGCAGCGGAACAGCGCACCGAACCCGACCTCCAGATGCAGGCTGGAGATCACGCTCGGCACCAGCAGCATGGTGAGCAGGAACAGAAAGGCGCCGGCCCGGACGCGCAGCCGGAGGTTGAGCGCGAGCGCCAGCGCGAACGCGGAGACCAGCGAGCCCATGGTGGCCATCTGGATGAGGGAGCGGGGCAGCGTGACGATGGTCTTCGCCCCGGCGGAGCCGAGCGTGTTGAGGCCCAGCAGCGCCCAGACGATCCAGACGGCCTTCGGCGTGCCGTCAGGGCCGTGTTCGGCACCGGGCCGCGCGGTCGCCTGATTCGGTCCGCCCGTCGGCCCGCCGCGCGTCCGGTCCCCGCGCACCTCAACCACCGGCCTGTGCGGCGAAGGTGCTGCCCGCGTCCTGCTGGTACGGCATGCCCTGCCACTGCGCGGAGTCGAGCGGCCGGCCCGGGTCGTCGGCGATGAAGCTCCACGGTCCGCGGTAGACGTTGTCGTGCCAGCGGTTGTCCTGCTTGAGGGTGATCGCCTCGGCCACCCGCCTGCCCTTGTACGGCGACCAGTCCGGATAGGTGCCGTAGTTGGAGAGCACCGCCATGCGGCCGCACTCCACCGAGCACTTGACGACGGACGTGTCGAGGGCGAAGCGGTTGTCGTGGATGTCCACCCGCTGGGTCTTCCACCGGCAGTCGGCGTAGAGCGGTGCGGTGTCGATCGCCGGCTTCACGCAGCGTCGGGTGTCCTTCACCAGCAACGTGCAGTAGCCGGTCGAGGTGTTGGCCGGGCTGTTGCAGAACCGGTCGGCGTTCTCCCAGAGGGTGATCCCTGACCAGTTGTCCTCCAGCACGTTGTGGTCGATCTCGATCCTGTCCGTGCGGGCCGGGACCCGTGGTTCGCCGCCGGCCTCCGACACGTAGACGGTCGCGTGCGGGAAGTCGTCGCCGTCCGCGGCGTGCCGGCGGCCCTCGACCCAGTTGTTCCGCCGGATCGTGTTGTTCCGGATGACGGCGTTGTAGCTGGTCTCGTAGATCAGCGCGGCACCGTCGTTGGCCTCCAGCACGTTGTCCTCGAAGCGGAAGTCGTTGTTGTCGTTGTCCGCCCACAACCCGGTTCCGCGGTTGTCGTGCACCCAGTTGCCGCGGATGTCGGCGCCGTTGACGGCCCAGAACTTGATGCCTCCGGTGCAGCCGCAGCCCGGCTGCTGCTTCTCCCAGTCGTCGGTGTTGTTGCCCACGACCTCGTTGCCCTCGACCAGCAGGCCCTTGATGGAGTCGCCGGTCTTGTACGCGTTCATTCCGTACTGCCCGTTGTCGCGCAGGCAGCTGGCGCGGACCTGCTGGCGGGCACCGGCCATCAGCCCGGCGCCGGAGTTGTACTGGATCGTCGCGTGCTCGATCACCCAGCCGTCGGCCATGTCGTGGTTGACCACGCCCTCGTCGTGCGGTGCGACGAAGCCCTGCACGGTCAGATAGCGGATGGTGACGTCGGGGGCGGTACCGCTGAACGCGTAGTTGTTGGTCTTCCGGCCGTCGAGCACCGCGCCCGGCGCGCCGAGGTAGGTGTCCCCCTCCTTGGCCATGACCTGGGCGTAGCGGTCCGGTTCGAGCGTGTGCCTGCCCGGGAGCAGCCAGAACGTGGTGTTCGGGGGGCTGCTCCCGGTCTTCGCCGCCAGGTCACCGACCACCGCGGGGTCGACCGTCACCGCGCCCGCCGGCGCGCTCGTCGGCCCGGCCGCGGGGTTGGCGCACACCCGGGCCACGGCCACGGACCCGGCCACGGACCCGGATGACGTGGCGGTCGGCTCCGCCGGGGCGTCCGACGAGCTCGTACAGCCGGTCGCCGCCAGCAGGGCCAGCGTCAGCGGCGCCGCCGCCGACGCCCCCCACCGCCGCCTCTTGATCCCCACCCGCCCCCCCTAGCCGCGGAACCCGAGTACGGTGGTGAACCCCTGCGCGCCGTCGGCGAAGCCGGTGCCGACCAGCGTGGTGGCGGGTTCCTTGCGTCCGAAGCCGGCGGAGTACCAGCCCAGCGGCGGCTCGCTCTCGCCGCGATGCGCCTGCCAGGACAGCTGCCCGGGCAGGTCGAGTACCGCGGAGCGCTCCTCGCCGTCGCGGGTCCAGGTCAGCACGGCCCGCCGGCCCGTCAGCTCCGCGGCGATCGCCGGGCCGAGGTGGAAGGCCAGGCGTACGGTGCCGCCCGGGCCGTGCACCTCGTCGACGATTCGCAGCTCCCGGCTCGCGGCGGTCAGTTCGACCCGGCGGCGGTGCACCGAGGGCTGGTAGCCGTCGTGCTCGGCGCACCAGCGGACCACGGTCGGGTCGGAGGTGTCCGCGACCAGGACGCGGCTGCGGGCGTGCCTGATCCACAGGAACGGGCCGCCGGAGACGGACTGGTCGGCGCCGTCCAGCTCCAGGGTGTTGTGGCCCAGGGTCGAGCGGAAGTACCGCCGCCACTCGGGCTGCCCGTGGTAGCAGAACGTCCCCGGGTCGGCGAGCACGTCGACCCCGTCGTGCCGGACCTCCACGGACAGCGCGTCCGCGTGGCCGTGCGCGGCGATGGACAGGAACCCGTGCGGACCGCCGTCGCAGCGGCACCAGATCTCCTCCCCGGCGCGCAGGATGCTCATCCCCGCGTCGGGGAAGTGGACCGGCCGGCTCGCCGGGCGGGTCACGGTTCCGTTCGTTCCGTACGGCCGCAGGAGCGCGGCCAGCAGCGGGGTGCGCACATCGGTGCCGGTCGCCGCCGGCCACCAGGGGAGCCGGCCGAACACGGCGTTGCCGGTGGCCAGCAGCGAGGCCCAGCGGTCGGTGCCCGCGCCGTCCACCACCAGACCGTGCCCGTCGTCCGCGTCCCCCTGGCGCGGCGGCCGCAGCCGGTTGTCCACGACGGCCGCGAGCGCGTCGGTCATCCGCAGCAGCACCAGCCGGACGGTCGCGGGGACGGGCACGTCGGCGGCGTCCGCCTCGGCGAGCGCGGCCAGGCCGAGCTCCAGGACGAGTCCGTGGTACTCGGTGGCCAGCTCGCGGTTGAGGCCGGAAGGGAAGGTGTTGCCGCGCAGGTGCCGCTCCAGCGACCGCAGCGCGCCGGCTCGCCAGCACGCCGAGGAGGGGAACCACCCGAACGCGCAGGCCGCGGCGAACTGCCCGGCGGCCTCGGCGATGACGTGGTTGTTCGCCGAGGACCCCCGGCTGGGGAAGGCGGCCAGCCAGCGCTGGTGGTGCCAGATCTGGTTCAGCGCCACCGGGTTGCCCTCGAACAGCCCGGCCGCGCCCGGCCAGCCGTCGAGCAGCCGGCGGATCCACACCCAGGACAGCAGCCGGATGCCCAGCTCGATGCCGCTGATCCAGTGCACGCCGCGCAGCGGCGGGTTGGCCGCCCACCACGACCGCAGATGCTCGGCCACGCGCTCGGCGTACCGCTCGTTCCCGGTGATCGCGTAGGCGGCGGCGAGCACGGTCAGGTACTGGTGCCGGGACGGCTCCCAGATCTGCTTGATGTCCCCGACCGCGTCCTCGTTCCGGTACGGCACGTCGAAGGCGTAGCCGGACGGCGCCCGGCGCCCGGTCCTGGGGTCCGACCACCAGTCCGGGGCGGCCAGGTCGTCGCGGTCCACCCCGAAGAACTCGGCGTGCCCGTCCATCAGCCGGTCCGCCTCGGCGACGAGGCGTTTCGCGGCGTCCGGTGGCACTGCGGCGATCGTCCCGGCGGGCAGGACGGCGGTGAACCGGGCGCCGGCCACGCTCGGGCCCTGCGGCGGCGCCGACCGCCACCGCCGCCTGCGCACCGCGTCGCCCACCCGGCCGCCGACCTCCCGCGGTCCCATCCGGGACAGCCGCCGCAGGTACCACCCCGGGCTCATGGTCACAGCGACCTCGCCAGCGCCACCGGCGCGCCGCCGGCCAGGCCGGCCTGCACGGCGAGGGTGGCCGCCGTGGTGGCGACCAGCGACTCCAGCGGCACCGGCATCGGCCCGCCGGTCCGCACGGCCTTGATGAACGCGGCCAGTTCGGCGGACTGGCCCTTGTCCCGGGCCTTGGGCAGCCGCGAGCTGACCCACCGCTTGCGGCCGACCGTGTTCTCGAAATACACCGAGGCGCGGACGAAGTCGTCGAGCTTCAGCACCTTGCCGTCCGCGACGAGGTCCAGCGTCTCCTTGGGGAAGCCGGGCGCGCCGGTGGTGACGTAGCTGAGGGTGGCGGTGGAGCCGTCCGGGTAGCGCAGCACGACCTGCAGGTCCTCGTTGCCGGACGTGGCGACCGCGTACACCGAGACCGGGTCGGCCTCCAGCAGCCAGCTCGCCGTGTCGATGAAGTGCCCGCCCTCACCGGCGAACCGCGAGCCCTCGGTGCCCTGTTGGAGGTACCAGCTGCCGTGCTGCAGCCGGCCCGCGTTGACCAGGTAGCGCAGGCTCGCCGGACCGGTCCGGGTGCCGAACCGGGTCCTGGCCTCCCGCAGCAGCGGCGCGAACCGGCGGTTGAAGCCCACCTGCAACCGGTCGTTGCCGGACTCCTCCACCGCCGCGAGCACACCGGCCAGCTCGTCCTCGGTGAGGGCCAGCGGCTTCTCCACGAACACCGTCTTGCCGGCCAGCAGCGCCTGCCGGGTCAGTTCGGCGTGCGAGCTGTGCCGGGTGACCACGAACACCGCGTCGATGGACGAGTCCCCGAGCACGGCGTCGAGATCGGTGGTCGCCTGGGCGAAGCCGAACTTGCGCTGCGCGTTGGCCGCGGACAGCGCCGTCGTGGTGACGACCGTGGACAGCGAGACGCCCTCGCGCTGAGCCAGGTGCGGCAGCAGCATCGACGTCGCGTAGTTGCCCGCACCGATGAACGCGAGGCGCACCGGCGCCCCCGCGGATCGGGCGGGCGCGGACCGGGCCGGGGCGGCCGTCCTGGCGTCGCGTCGCACCGCGGGCACCGCCACCGCCGGGGCCTGCGCCTTCTCGTCCCCCGCGGCTTCGGGGTAGCGGAACAGCACGGCCACGGCCTTCAGGTCGCCGTCCTTCAGGCGCCGGTACGTCTCGACGGCGTCGTCGAAGTCGGCGATGTGGGAGACCAGGGGGTCCACGTCGACGCGGCCGCGGGCCATCAGGCCGAGGAAGCAGGCCAGGTTGCGGCGCTCCGTCCAGCGCACGTAGCCGACCGGGTAGTCCCGCCCCTCCAGTTCGTACGACGGGTCGTAGCGCCCGGGGCCGTACGAGCGGGAGAACCGGACGTCCAACTCCTTCTCGTAGTACGCGTTCCACGGCAGGTCCAGGCGGCACTTGCCGATGTCGACGACCCGGCCGCGGTCCCGGGCCAGGTGGGCGGCCAGCTCGACGGGCTGGTTGCTGCCGCCGCCGGCGGCCAGGTACACCTGGTCCACGCCGTGCCCGTCGGTCAGCTCGGCGACGGCGGTCTCCACGGCCGCGGACCCGGGATCGCCGCAGGCCACGGCACCCAGGCGCTCGGCCAGCTCGCAGCGCACCGGGTCGGGGTCGGCCCCGACGACGCGCACCCCCGCGGCGGTGAGGAGCTGCACCACCAGCTGCCCGATCAGCCCGAGGCCGATGACCAGCGCCACCTCGCCGAGCTGCGGCTCGCCCTGGCGCACGCCCTGCAGGGCGATGGACCCGACGGTGCCGAAGGCGGCGTGCCGCGACGCGAGGCCGTCCGGCACCGGGGCGTAGAGGTTCTTCGGCACCCAGTTCAGCTCGGCGTGCAGCGCGTGCTCATTGCCGGCGCAGGCCACCAGGTCGCCGACCTTCACATCGTCGATCCCGGCGCCGACCTGCTCGACCACCCCGCACAGCGAGTAGCCCAGCGGCGTGTAGGAGTCCAGCTTGCCCATCACCTTGCGGTAGGTGGCGGGCAGCCCGTTGGTGGCCACGCTCTGCATGACCTTGGCCACCTGGTCCGGCCGGGAGCGGGCCTTGCCCAGCATCGACATGCCGGCCTCGGAGACCTTCATGAGCTCGGTCCCGGTGGATATCAGCGAGTAGGCGGTGCGGACCAGCACGCCGCCCGGCTTGCACCCCGGCACCGGCACGTCGAGCACCGCCAGCTCGCCGCTCTTGTAGTTCTGCACGACCTGTTTCACCGAAGTCCCCTTGTTTCTAAGCCGTCTTCTACGCTGCCGGGCGAGTGCTCCGGCCGGACCCGGAGGTCGCGTCGCGGTACCAGTACTCGAGGGTCAGCACGTGCCACAGATGCTTGGAGAAGTCCCGCTGCCCGGCGGCGTCCTCGGCGACCATGCGCGCGAGCGCGTCGCGGCGCAGGAGACCGGAGTTGACGAGCACGCCGTCGTGCACCACCTCGCGCACCAGCGGTGCCAGGTCCCGGCTCATCCAGGCCCGCAGCGGGGCGCTGAACAGGCCCTTGGGCCGGTACACGATCTCCCGGGGCAGGATCGAGGTGGCCGCCTCCTTGAGGACGGCCTTGCCCTGCCGTCCGACGATCTTGCGGTCGCCGGGCACGGTGAACGCCGCCCTGACCACCTCGACGTCCACGTACGGCACCCGCACCTCGGTCGACGCGGCCATGCTGGAGCGGTCCGTGTACGCGAGGTTCAGGCCCGGCAGGAACATCCGCGCGTCGCCCAGGCACATCCGGTTGACGAAGTCGTCGAGGTCGTTGTCCTGGTAGACGTCCGCGTGTTCGGTCAGCACGTCCTGGACCGTCCCGGCCAGGTCCGGATTCACCAGGGCGAGCAGTTCCTCCTGGTCGTACATGGTGTAGCTGCGCCGGAACGCGGTCTCCTCCGGCAGATCGGCGAAGGAGAGGAACCGCTTCGCGAACCGCACCGACCGGTACCCCCGGCGGGCCGTGGCGACCGGCAGCCGGTCCACGGCCGCGGACAGGCCGCGCCGCAGGGGTCGCGGGACGCGCTGGTAACGCAGCGCGATCAGGTTGGCCAGGTGCTTGCGGTAGCCGGCGAACAGTTCGTCGGCCCCCATCCCCGAGAGCATCACCTTGACCCCGGCCTCCCGGGCGGCCGAGCAGATCAGGAACGTGTTGATCGCGGCCGGGTCGCCGATCGGCTCGTCCAGGTGGTACGTCATCCGCGGCAGCAGGTCGAGCACGTCCGGGGCGATCTCGATCTCGTGCAGGTCGACGCCGAACCGCTCGGCCACCTGCCGGGCGTAGCGCAGGTCGTCCGGCATCGCCTCGAATCTGGCGTCCTCGGCGCGGAACCCGATCGTGTAGGCGGAGATCCCGGGGTGGTCGCGGGCCGCCAGCGCGGTCAGGTAGCTGGAGTCCAGCCCGCCGGAGAGGAAGGTCGCCACGGGAACGTCGGAGAGCAGGTGACGCCTCGTCGACTCCTCGACGATGGCGGCGAGGTCCGGCAGTTCGCCGGCCCGGGCCCGCTCCCGGCCCTCGGCGGCGACGTCGCGCAGGTGCCAGAACCGGCCGCGCTCCACCCGGCCGTCGGGCCGGCACCGCAGCCAGCTGCCCGGCGGCAGCTTCTCCGCCTCGCGGAACGCGCACCGCGTGTCCGGCACCCAGTAGTACAGCAGCGAGGCCACCAGCGCCGCGTGGTCCACCTCCAGCGAGCCCCCGGTGGCGGCGGCCAGCGCCTTGAGCTCGGAGGCGAACACCAGGCCCTCACCGCGCCGCACCAGGAACAGCGGCTTGATGCCGAGTTGGTCGCGGGCGAGCACCAGCTCACCGGTTCGCTCGTCGAAGATCCCGAACGCGAACATGCCGCGCAGCCGGGGCAGGCAGTCCGTGCCCCAGCGCCGCCAGGCCTCCAGCAGCACCTCGGTGTCGGAGGTGCCACGGAAGCGCACTCCAGCGGCCGCCAGTTCGGCGCGCAGCTCGGGCGCGTTGTACAGCTCGCCGTTGTACGTCAGGACGAGGCCGTCCGAGACCATCGGCTGGGCGCCGGTCTCCGACAGGTCGACGATGGCCAGCCGGCGGTGCCCCAGGTGCACTTCGCCGTCACCGACGGAATGGCTGTACCGGCCCGCCCCGTCCGGACCGCGGTGGGCGAGGGTCTCGGTGAGCAGGTCGGTCACGGCCTTCCCGTCCGGCCATCGGTACGTGCCTGCGATGCCACACATGTCCTACCTCGCCTCCTGGTCGCTGTCGGGGACCCGTGCGGTCCACACCGGTAGTCGTTCCGTCCGCCGCCGGCCCGTGCCGATCTGCCGGGCCGGCCGCTCGTTGCGGCCGCTCGGCGCGACGTCGGTCCTGTCCCACAGCGTGCCGTCGGTCCGGTCACGCGGATCGGGGTCGATCAGCACCACCCCGATCACCGCGATGTGCTGGTCCGCGAGTTGGCGCGCCACGGTGTGCAGCCAGGCGGCGCTGCCGTGCCCGGCCCGCACGACGAGCACCGTCCGGGTGCCGAGGTGGCGAAGGTCGGTCCACGCCGTGCCGGGTGCCACCGAGCCGACGCCGAGCCGGTGTTGCTCACCCGGTACGGACTCGGCGCCCCCGCCGTCGACCACGGTCGGACCTCCGGCCTTGCGGCGGCGGCCGGCGAGCTGCGAGCCGGGCAGACCGTCCACGACGGCCACCGGCCCCTCGGCTTCCAGTGCCCCGGCGAGGTCCAGGGCGATGGCGCTCGCGTTGCGCGCACAGCCCAGTTCCAGCAGCGACACCGCCTCCTCGGAGCCGCGTACGGTGCGGGCCAGGGTCGTGGTGAGCCTGGCCCGGGCCGCCCGGGTCCGTTTGCGCTGCCACCGTCCGGCCGGCCGGTGGGGCAGCTCGGCGATGACCGAGGCGCCGAGGTCCGCCGCGATCTCCCGGCGCAGCACCGGGCGGTCCGCCACCACCGCGCCGACCGAGGCCACCGCGAGCCCGAGGACGAGGCCGAGGACGAGGCCGATGGCGGCGTCGGTCGCGGCGGTCTTCGGCAGGGACTGCTTCACCGCGTGCGGGGCGTCCACGATCTGGGTGCCGGCGACGAGCCGGGGCGTGCCGGCCCCAGCCGCCGCGGCGCGCTGGCCGAAGTCGGTGATCCGCGAGGTGAGATCGGCCCTGCTGGCGTAGAGCGACTCCAGGTTCGCCGATGTCTTCGGCCCGCTCTGCTGCGATCCGTCCCCGATCGCCTTGTTGACCTGGGCGAGTTCGTCCTTCATCCGGTCGCGCTCGTCGAGCAGGGCCTTGGCCTCGGCGTCCGCGGCCTGCTGTATCCGCTTCACGTGGCTTGCGACGAACGCCTCGGCGAGCGCCTTGGCGCGGGCCACCGCCTCCGTGTCGCTGTGTCCGGTCACGGTGATCTGCAGCAGGTTGTTGGTCAGGCCGAGGCCCCCGTAGTCCTTCAGGAAGTCCTCCGGCTTCTCCGAGGACCCGAGGGACTGGAGGGCCTGGCCGGCGATCCCCACGGTGTGCAGCAGGGCGGCGTCGGTGCGGATCAGCGTTCCGGGGTCGTTCGGCTGGTCCGCCTGATGCGCGACCAGCACCGTTGTCACCGCGCTCGGCGGCGCGGGCTGCAGGACGGCCGCGGCGGCGCCGAGCAGCAGCCCGATCAGGGCCAGGGAACACCAGAGGCGGCGGCGCCTGCGCACCGCGACCACCAGCGACTGGAGGTCCACCAGGGGAGGGGCGGCCGACGACTCCGCGGTCCTGCTCGTCGTCACTCCGAACCTCTCCTCGCATCGTCGCCGACCGCGAGCGCCGGCGTGGCGCCCTGACGGTCGGAGGATTGCGTCGTACGGGCCCGGACCGGGGCCGCGAGGACGATGCCGACGACCTCGTGCTTCGCGTCCGCACACGCCCCGGCGATGCCGGCGAGCTCCGCCGCGGTCCAGCTGCCCGCGCTGAGCACGACCAGGGCACCGGACTCGTCGTCACGGTCCGGCACCAGCGGCCGGGACACCGAAACCCCCACCACCCGCAGCATGGGGTATCCCCTGCTCGAAGAGCTCGGGGAGGGATCGCCGCCCGCCTCGGCCGCGAGCTGCCCGGCGGCCAGGCGGGCCGGCTCGTCGCCGTCCGGGACGACGACCAGCAGCCGCCGGGGGGACGGCAGCCGGTCCCGCAGGCGGGCGCACACCCGCTGGAAGCGGATCCGCCGGCTGGCCTCGTCACCGGAGGCCTGCGGGGCCGGCAGGTCCCACCGGACGTCGATGCCCAGCAGCCGGCGGATCCGGGCCCGCGGGCCACGGCCTTCCGGCCGGTGCCCGGGCAGGTCGGCGGGTACGTCGACGGTGCCGAGGAACGCCGAGCCCAGCGCTGCGGCGATCTCCGGTTCGGTGCGCAGCCGGCGACCCATCCGGGCGGCGGCGAGATGGCCGATGACCGCCGCCAGGAAGAACAACAGAGCACCGCCGACGATGAGTTGAATCCTCGTCGGCGCCACCGCGCCGGTCGGCCGGGCCGCCGGCCCCATGACGACCATGGCGGCCTTGGTGGAGGCCGGGTCGACCTGGTCCAGCTTCTTGACGGCCTCCTCCAGCGCGGTGCGCAGCTTCGCGAGTTCGGTGCGGGTCTGCACGCTCTCCACGGTCTGCCCCGGATTGGCCGAATCGGCCAGTTCGGTGATGCGCCGGCTGGCCTGAACCACCATCTGCCGAAGCGCCTCGGGCTGCGCCGCTCCGGGGTCGGTGCCGTCGCCCGCTATCCGCGCGCTGAACGCGACGAACTGCTTGGCCATCTGATCGGACAGCTGCTGTGCGCGCTCCGGGGTTTCGGCCGTACCCGAGACCTTGACGATGTTCCCGTCCGAGGCCGTGGCGCTCACCCGGTCCCGCAGCTGGGTGCCGTCGACGCCCTTCCAGCCGAGCGCGGCGGCCGCGCGGTCGATCACCACCGAACTGGTCGCGATCTCCGCCTGGGTCATCAGCTCGCGCTCCTGCCACACCCCAGGCAGCAGCACCGATGCCGACGTCGTGTAACTCGGCGGGAACAGCAGGGAGCTGCCGTAGCCGACGAGCGCACCCACCACGGCGAGGGCGGCGAGAAGCCGCCAGCGCCGACGGAGGATCCGACCGATCGTGACCAGGCGTATCGTTTCATCGCTCAACGGCGCGGCCTTCCCCCTGGCCGGTTCTGGTCGCCCGCCGACGCCGGAGCGTGGTCACGACAGGCGGCGGCGTAGGCGGCGAGCAGCGATCGCTGGGAGTTCCGCCAGGAGAGCGGCCCGTTGATCCGCTCCTGGCCGAGCTTGCCCATCAAGGCCCGCTTCTCCGGATCGTCCAGCAGCAGCGCGATGAGCCCGGCGAACCCGGCCTCGTCGTTGGCGGGCGCGTAGACGGCGGCGTCACCGGCGGAGACCCGGGCCTCCCGGAGGTCGAACGAGACGATCGGCCGGCCCATCGCCATGTACTCCAGGACCTTGTTCATGGTCGACACGTCGTTGAGCGGATTGCGCGGGTCGGGAGAAAGGCACACGTCCGCGGTGGACAGGTAGCGCGCCAGATCGGCGTCCGGAACACGCCCGGTGAACTGCACCTGCTCGGAGAGCCCGAGCCGCCGGGACAGCTCCACCATCGCGTCGAAGGCGTCGCCGGCGCCGACGAACACCGCGTGCCAGTCGGTCCGCCCGAGCTCGTCGCGCAGCTTCGCGAGGGCCCGCAAGGCGTAGTCGACGCCGTCCTGCGGGCCCATGACGCCGAGGTAGCACAGCAGATGAGGCTTGCCGCGCTTCAGCTCCGGCTCGGGCGGTACCGGCTGGAACCGGTCGGTGTCGGGCGCGCTGCGCACCACGAAGACGTCCGCCGGCCGTTGACCGCCACGGCGCAGCGCGACGTCCCGGTAGCTCTCGTTCGTGGCGAGCACGATGTCCGCGGCCCGGTAGGTCAGCCGTTCCAGCGCGCACACGGCGCGGTAGAGCAGATCCTCGCCGCGGTCGAACCGGGAGAGGTACAGCTCGGGTACCAGGTCGTGCTGGTCGAACACGAACCGCGCGCCGCGCCGCTTCAGCCACAGTGCCGGCAGGAACAGCAGGTCGGGCGGGTTGCAGGCGTGGACCACGTCGACCGGGCCGACCTTGCGGGCCAGCCGGACCGTGTGCCACAACGCCGATCCGTACTCCCGCAGGTAGCCGGCCGGCCCTCCGGTGGCCGCGCGCAACGGATAGCGGTGGATCCGCACCCCGTCGATGTCCGCTTCCGGTTCCGTGTCCCGCTTGCTCCCCCGGGGACAGATGACGTGCACCTCCCAGCCCGCGTCGCGCAGCGTCGTGCACTCCTGCCACACCCGCCGGTCGAACGGCACCGACAGGTTCTCCACCAGGATCAGCGCGCGACGGGCCGGCCCGTCGCCACTGACCGTGTCACCGAACGATGTGTCACCAGGCAAGGCCCACGTACCCCCGTTCGGTCCGGCGCGCCTCGGCGTCGGGAAGGTGGACGAGGTCGACGATCACCGGGCCGTCGCCATGGGGCAGCGCGGACAGCACGGCCGGATCCCTGGTCCCGACCACGCACACCTCGGCGTGCTCGAGCACCTCGCCGACGGACTCCGCGAGCAGCTGCGCGAGGTGCGGCAGCCGGGTCTCGATGTACTCCCGGTTCGCGCCGAGCAGCCGGGAGAGGTTCACGTTGGGGTCGTAGATCCGCAGGTCGTAACCCTTGCCGAAGAGCCTCTCCGCCAGCTCGACGAGCGGGCTCTCGCGGAGGTCGTCGGTGCCGGGCTTGAAGGACAGACCGAACAGGCCCACCCGACGCCTGCCGGTGCGCTCGACCAACTCCACCGCGCGCTGCAGGTGTTCGGAGTTGGAGGGCAGCACGTGGGAGAGGATGGGCACCGAGACGTCGGCCCGCTGCGCCGCGTGGACCAGGCTGCGCAGGTCCTTGGGCAGGCAGGAGCCGCCGAAGGCGAAGCCGGGCCGCAGGTAGGCGGGGCTGATGTTCAGCTTGCGGTCGGCCAGGAACACGTCCATCACCTGGTGCGAGTCCACCCCGAGCGCCTGGCACACCGCGCCCAGCTCGTTCGCGAAGCCGATCTTGAGGCCGTGGAACGCGTTGTCCGCGTACTTGATCGCCTCGGCCGTCGGGACCGGCACCCGGAACACCTCGCCGGGCAATCCCTCGTACAGCGCCGCGACCACGTCGCCGCTCGCCGGGTCGAGCTCACCGATGACGGTCTTGGGCGGGTCGAAGAAGTCCCGCACGCTCGTGCCCTCGCGCAGGAACTCCGGGTTGACCGCGACCCCGAAGTCCACGCCGGCCGTGCCGCCGGCGTACTTCTCCAGGATCGGTACCAGCAGGTTCAGGCAGGTGCCCGGGAGCATGGTGCTGCGGAACACGACGGTCTGCCGCCCGCCCCGCTCGGCCACCGCGGCACCGATCTGCTCGGTGACCCGCTCCAGGTAAGTGGTGCACAGGCTGCCGTTGGGCTCCGACGGCGTGCCCACGCAGACCAGCGACACCTCGCTGCCCATGATCGCCTCGCGGACGTCGGCGGTGGCGCGTAGCGCTCCGGCCCGCACGACCTCGGCGATGAGCTCGCCGATCCGCTCCTCGACCACCGGGGCCTTGCCGTCGTTGACCAGGTCGACCTTCACCTGGTTCACGTCCACCCCGATGACCTCGTGCCCCAGACTGGCCAGGCACGCGGCCGACACGCAGCCCACGTAGCCGAGCCCCAGGACGCTGACCCTCATGACCCGTTCCTCCCCTCGGGCAGGCCCTTCTGGCCGGCCATCCGCGCGCCGATCGGACGACGCCCCCCGCGCATCAGTAGGCCCCCTGCCCCTGAAGCACCGCACGCAGCGTCTTCCACAGAATCACCGCGTCAAGGGCGAGCGACCAGTCCTCCACGTACCGCAGGTCCAGCCGGACCGCCTCCTCCCACGGCAGGTCGCTGCGCCCGCTGATCTGCCACAGGCCGGTGAGCCCGGGCTTGACGAGCAGCCGCCGCCGGATGTCCGGGCCGTACGCGGCGGACTCCTCCGGTAGCGGAGGCCGCGGACCGACGAGCGACATCGAGCCGGTGACCACGTTGAGAAGCTGCGGGAGCTCGTCGATCGAGTACCGGCGCAGCACTCCTCCCACCCGGGTCACCCGCGGATCCCGGCGGAGCTTGAACAGCAGGCCGGCGCCCTCGTTGCGGTCGGCCAGCCCGGCACGTGCCCGGTCGGCCCCGGCGACCATGGTGCGAAACTTGACCAGGGTGAACTCGCGGCCGTCCTTGCCGACCCTGTGCTGTCGGAAGAACGCCCCACCCCGGCTGTCCACCAGTACGAGCAGCCCGACGAGCACCATCAGCGGCGCGAACAGGATCAGCAGGGCCGCGGCGCCCAGCCGGTCGACGACCTCCTTGACCACCCGGCGGCCCCCGGTGAAGGTCGGCATGCTGACCCGCAGCATCGGGATCCCGAGCACCGCGTCGACGTGCAGCCTCGGGCCGGCCACCTCCATCAGCACGGGGGCCACGACCATCTCGGCATCGCCGTTTTCGAGGTTCCAGGCCAGCCGCTGCAGCCGGTCCGGTGACCAGTGCGGGTCCGGTGTGATCGCAACGACACGGTAGCCGTCGCGGCGGACGTGGTTGGCGACGTCCGTCAGTCGGCCGACGACCGGCACTCCGTCCAGTCGGCCACCGTTGTCCCCGAGAGCGTACGGCGTGCACACCGCCTCCACCCGCCAGCCGAGGTGCGGGAACTTGCGGGTCCGGGTGATCAGGTCGCGCACGGTGGCCGGGCTCCCGGCAGCGAGCACCGGGCGCAGGCACCGTCCTTCCTTCCGCCGTTTATGCAGCCAGAGGCGCAGCAGATACCGCTCGGTCATGGTGATGAGCGTGATCGCCGGGATCGCGACGAAGATCCAGAGCTTGATGTTGCGCGAGGTGAGGGCGATCCCGCCGAGCGCCAGTACGACGGCCGCCGTGAACAGTGAGCGTCCGAGCCGGCGGAATTCCTCGGCGCCCTGGCCGAGCACGGCCGGAGCCCACGACCGGGTCATCGCGAGCGCTCCCAGCACCAGCAGCTCGGTGCCGAAGGCGAGAATTCCCCACTTCTCGTGCCAGTTGGCCGCGTCCCGAACCCCGAAGAAGCCGCCTATCGCCGCTACCACGAAGGCGGTGGCCACGGTATCGCTGATGATCACAGTACGGCGGTACTGCTGCTCCCAGTCGATCTCGGGCCGGCTGATTATCCCGTTCATCGGGCGCCCCCGCGCCGATAGAAACGGGCTGACTAATTCCTCTTCCCCCTGCTCCACAGCCCGCTCCAGGTCACCAGTGGGTTCGACGTGTTCGCTCCACACGGTTCCTCCCCCCGGGAGGCCCGCGCCTCCCGCACTGTTCCTCCCCTTGGGAGGCCCCGCCTCCCGTGCCGCGCTGTTCCTACCCCCGGGAGGCCCCACCCCCCGCGGACGGCAAACCGGCTATTGCAGCGCTACTCGAACATCCCGCCCAGGCGCCGGCAGACCCGAATGTCCTGCCAGAGTCCCGAGATGCGCGGGAAACCGTCGACGGTCGCTCTCCACACTCAAAGCCCCCTCTCGGGCGCCAAGAATTGATCACCCCACGTCTGCCGCCGGGGACGCGACTACCGGCCGTCCGCAGCACCGGACCTGTAGATCATTATTTGTCGCCTCGCGTCCGACCATGCGAGGCGAAAATCAATCTAGAGCATCGAGGCCGCCCAAAGAGGGGGATATGTGAAACGCGTGCTCGAGATTTGAAGTGGATCTACCGAACGATGACTGCCGACGGGTGCCCTGAAGACGAAGACCCGCGTTGTGACCTGTGATGACGGGAGCTCTCCGGGCTGCCGGCACCGGCAATCCCGAGGCGTCCCGCCACTGCCGCCCGGGCCGCGCTCAGGGCACGGGCGAAGCCACCTGTCCGCCGGCGCCGCGCGGCGAGGATGCGCGCCTGGCGGCGCGGGCCCCGGCGAGATCCGCAAGACACTGGAGATCGTCTTCAAAGGGTCGGATCCAGACTGGCAGCACAGCCGTGCCGGCGTTCACCGGGTCTTGAGCAGGTAGGGGGGCGGTGCGGCGCGCACCGGCCCCGGTCTCGGACCGGGGCGGGTGCGCCGTACGGCGGTTACTTGCACTTCTCGTCGATCTTGTACTGGAGTGCCCGCGGGTAGTCGTGCCGGCTGAGCCGGACCCGGGCCAGGATCGGGGCGTGGTTGATGTCGTTGCCCGGATCGGCAATGTCGAGCAGCAGTGAATCGAGCTCGGTGTGGGTGGTGACCTCGTACCCGTGCATCCGGTCCTTTTCCGTACCGAAGACCTCGGCCAGCTTCTCGTACCGCCACGGGTGCAGCACGTTGTAGAAGTCGGCCCCGTCGGACGGCTTCTCCTTGTAGTAGCAGGGGCTGACCAGCATCTGCTCGATGCCGTAGAAGCCCTCGTTGTCCAGTACGAAGACCACCGGCCGCAGGTGGTGGCGCACCTGGGTGGACAGCTCCTGGCAGATCTCCTGGAACGAGCCGTCCCCGACGAACACCAGCGGCCGCTTCATCGGTTGCTGTCGGCCCAGCGCCACGCCGGTGGCCGCGCCGACCGAGTAGCCGATGGACAGCCAGCTGTTCTGCGCCAGGAAGCCGGCCCGTTCGGTGATCCGCAGGTTCATGGACCCGAGCAGCGCGAACGCCGCGTCCGAGACCACCGTGAACGGCGAGGGGGCCTGCGGGTCCCCGCCGGTGGCCTGGTGCTCCAGGAAGAAGTTGACGTGCTGGAAGAAGCTGTCGTACGTCAGCTCCGCCGGATACCGGGCGGAGCTCAGCGAGTCCAGGAAATCGGACGTGCTGGCCGGGACGTCCAGGCCCGCCGCGTGCGCCAGCGCGAAGTGGTCGGCCGCGAACGTCTGTCCCGCCAGTGCGTTGCGCAACGCCGGTACGAACCGCCCCAGTTGGACCTCGGGGAAGTACCTGGCGCCGACGCTGACGCCGTCGCGGGCCGCCACGATCCAGTCATCGCCGATCGACTGCTCGCCGCCGAGGTTCTTGGACGTGGACCAGGTCCCCAGGCCGATCCGGCACCCGGCGTTCTTGAAGGTCTTCCGGATCTCCGGCAGGCTCGCCTTGCCGTTGTAGACGCCGGCGAACTGCGGATGCCGTTCGGAGACCACGGACTTCGCGCCGACCGTGGTGCAGAACTGCATCCGGGTGCTCTGGACGAACTCCAGCAGTTCGCCTTCCAGCCGCTGGCGGACCAGTTCCTCGCCGGCCCAGACGATCGGCGTGCCGAACTCACTGATCAGCTCCACCGCCGCCGTGACCGCCTTGGCCAGCATCTCCTCGTTCCGCTTGGTGAACGTCCGCTCACGAGCCCGGAGTTCACCCTGCGGAGGATCGCACGGCGCGTGCCAGAGGTCCTCCATCACCTCCAGGTAGACCGGCTTGCGCCCGGTCAGGCACGCGGTGATCGCGCTGTCGATCTGCCAGGGCGCGAGCCCCGGGTTGGAGAGCACCTGCGCGTCCACCGTGACCTGCCGGTAGATGTCCAGGTTGCTCTCCCGGCGCCAGCTCATGTGCGAGGTGAGCAGGCCGACCGCCTGGTAGTTGAGCCACTGTTCGTACGAGGGCGCCGCGTTGATCGCGATCAGCGGCACGTCCTCGACGTACGCGCCGCCGATCGTGTTGAGCAGGCTGAACGCGCCCACCCCGTAGGTCACCGCGACGGCGCCGATGCCCTGCTCGCCCTTGTCCAGGTCGGCGTCGGCGGCCCGCACCCGGGCGTAGGCGTCCGCGGCGTAGCCGCCACCCATCTCGGTCGGGGTTCCGATCCAGCGCACCCCGGTGGTGGCGTGCATGATCGTCAGGAACGGGCCGAGGAAGTCGCCCGGCACCCCGAACAGGTACCGGATGCCCAACTGCTCCAACCTGGTGGCCAGGTAACGGCCCACTGTCCAATCGTCATCGCCGCTCATCTGCTCAGCATCTCCTCTCGGCGTTCCCGGCGGACCTGCGCCTCGGGCCGGATCTCCGGTTCCGCCGGGGGTGGCGGCGGTGGCGCCTCGTGCACGGCGATGGCCGCCCGGACGGCGGTTTCCACCGCGCCCTCGATCCAGGCGTGCTTGAGCGAGACGTGCTCGCCGGCGAAGTGCACCGGGCCCTCCGGCTTGACCACGTCGAGGTGGAAGCTGGTCATCTGGTGCGGGGTGTAGACGGCTGCCTCGCCGAAGGCGTACGGGTCGCGCAGCCAGCTCTGGGTCTTCCCGTAGCCGGTGTAGAACACCTCGATCCGCCGGCCGTGCACCGACTGGAGGTTGCGCAGCGCGTAGACGTACCGCTCGTAGTCCTCCATCGAGTCCCAGCGCACCGCGTCGTCCGACCAGCTGTAGCTGGCCAGCACCACGCCGCCGCCGTCGCTGTCGGGCACCGGGTGCGAGGGGTAGTACATGAAGCGGTTCGGGTTGTCGGTGGTCGAGCCGCCACCAATGCAGTTGGTGGCGGGGCGCACGCTCGCCCGGTGCAGCGGGGTGTGCCGGTAGGCCTCCAACTGGTCCTGGCCGATCCGGTTGGAGTCCACGCTCCGGTGGGCGCCGAGCAGCACCTTCGGCAGGTTGGGCGGGGGCCGGTGCCCGTTGTGCGCGGCCGCGACGGCCGCCTCGGCGTCCTCCTCGCCGGCCCGCTGGTAGTACTCGTACAGGCCCGGCTCAATGGAGTCGAGCTCGGCCTTCCAGTCCGCCTCGGTGAACTCCCACCACCGGCGGGAGAATTCCAGCAGCACCTTGGTGGCCTGGTCGTAGTGCGTCTCGATGATCGCCCTGCGCTTCTTGTACGAGAACGGGGGTGCGACCTGAACGAACCGCAGCGCGGAGAACGGGACGGTGACGATCGCGAAGTCGCCCTTCCAGACCGTGGGTTCGGCCTCCGGGTTGCCCTCGGGCACGGTGTGGACGGCGACCTGCGGCCCGTTCGGTCCGACGTCCTGGCCGGCCCCGCCGTCGCGGCGCGGGTCCCAGTACTCCATTCGGATCATCCGCTCGCCCATTTCGAGCTCGTCCCGGAGGTCCTCGGCGAGGGCGTAGGGCAGTTGCCAGCTGCCGCCGACGATCTCCCAGTAGGTGGCGTCCGGGTTGATGTCGCTGCGGCCCAGGAAGGTGTGGAAGAAGGACAGGTGCAGCCGCGAGGTCATGTTCTCGATCGTGCCGATCGCCTCGATGGCCTCGTCGCTGAAGCCCGCGTACTCGCGCAGGAAGCGGCCCATCGAGTAGCCGTCGAAGTCGCGGATCACCCGGGCCCAGCCGTCCAGCCACTCGGCGAACGGCTTGCGCACCCGCTTGCCGTTCTCAATGTACGAGTAGTAGTCGCGGACCGGCTCCAGTGCCTGGTTGACCATCTCGGCCGCGGTGATCCGCGCCTCGTCGCCGGTGAGGTGGAAGCCCTCGTTGATGCCGCTCGGGTCGGCGGCGTACTCGCTGCGGCGGGCCTGGATCCGGTTGGTGCGGATCCAGCTGTTGAAGCGCTTGACCGGCTCGCGGAAGTCCGGGCTGTCCTCGCCGTACTTCCAGACCTTGTCGTCCTCGAAGGACTCGTAGACCACCGGCGGGACGGGCGCGTTCTGGTTGCCGGTGTCGGGGTCGACGTCGACGTTGTAGAACAGCTGCCTGCGCAGGCCGAGGCTGTCGACCAGGGCCAGGGTGAGCGGGTGGAAGCTGGGCAGCCGCATCGCCCCGGCCTCCCCGTACTGCTCCGGGTCGTAGAACGGGCCGTCCTGCTCGTCGCCGGTGGAGCGGAAGGTCTTGATCCGCCCGCCGACCCGGCTGGCGTTGGCCTCCAGGATGGTGACGTTGTGCCCGGCGTCCTTGAGCAGCTTCCCGGCGACCAGACCGGCGATCCCGGCGCCGACGATCAGCACGTCCTTGGGCTGGTCGGTCTTCGGGACGCCCTCCTTGATCAGGACGTCGAGGTAGCGCAGTTTCAGGTCCTTGTCGTCCGGACCGACCAGCAGCAGCTCGCGGGCCAGCTCCTGGCAGGTTCGCCGGCGGGCGCGGTCGTTGGCCGTGCCCTCGACGGTGGGGTTCTCGCTCATGGCTTCTCCTCGCCGCTCAGGAGCCGATCGACTTGTTGGGGAGGTCCTTGCCCTCGGCGAGCAGCCGCAGCGTGCTGATCGAGGGGGTGAAGGCGTAGAGCGCGCCCGTGGTACGGACGAAGCGCTTCATGTCGACCGTGCCGGAGGTACCGTCCGCGAGCTCGATCGAGGCCTGGCCGGCGAGACCGATGACCTTGTCGAAGCCGTTGGCGACCACCTGGTCAGGCCGGCTCTCCCCAGGGGGGAACGTGTCGGAGTTGGACCAGTGCTGCTGGACCAGTTCGAACTGCTCCTCCAGCGAGCTGCCGTAACAGACGAACATCAGCCCGCGGTCCTTGCCGTCGTCCGGGCCGCCCTTGAACTCAGGGCCGTACGGGATGCCGCGGCGCATCAGACGGTGGCTCTTCGGCTTGTTGTCGACGATGCCGGCGAAGGCGCGCGGATGGGTGCGGCGGATGTGCGCGGCCCAGGGGGTGTGCTGGCCGATGGCGTCGTTCACGTAGTCGAAGTCGTTGCGGTCCGAGCCGAGGCCGGTCACGGCGCTGCACGGCGGGGCGAGCGGTGTGCCGTCCTTGGCCCGGCCGACCAGACAGGCACCGAGCCGGTTGGCGTCCATGTTCCCGGTGAAGTCCTTGACGCCGTCCACCACGGCCTTGTTCCAGCCGGCGACGTCCTGGCGAAGGCGGCGCACCACCTGGAGGGAGCCGTTCTTCATCCACGCCGGCGCCTTCCGGTCGCCCTGTTCGCTCTTGTAGCCGAAGACGAACTCGCCGGGTTCGATCAGCTCGGTCCCGGCGTGGTTGTCGCGGAAGCCCTTGCGGCCCGCGTCCTCGCGGTGGAAGTCCTTGACGCCGGGCTGGGAGATGCCGTCCTTGTAGCCGAAGTGCTCGTGGCCCTTCAGGTCGCCCGTCAGGGTGCGGCCCTCGTCGACATGGACGCGCGTGATCTGGTGGGTCTGCTCGACCGTGTCGAGGTTCTTCAGCTTCTCCCTCAGCAGTTCCTCGGTGTCCGCGGCGACGACGAGGACCGCGTGCACGACCTTGTCGCCGGTCCCGGCCCCGAACAGCCAGGTCTTGGGGTCGCTCTCGCCGGTGTCCCCGAGATCCTGGGCCCGCGCGGCCGCGCCCGCGCAGAACGACGCGAAGGCGCTGAGGTCCTTCTTGATCTGGTCGGGCTTGTTGGCGACCGTCACGAGGCCCTCGAAGGTGAGGGAGACCCCGCAGCGGACGGCCGTGATCGCGGGGTCGCGGCCGAAGGCCCGGCGGGCCAGCGAGAACTGCTCGTTGAAGTCCTCCGTCTCATTGGTCGTCGCGACGGTGTTGAGGATCGCGGAGAGCCAGCCGCGGCCCCTGGCGGCGTCAGGGAAGTGCAGGTAACGGAAGTCCGTGAAGTCCTTGTTGAACGCGGCCAGGATGTTGCCCTGGATGTCGGTGGACCCACGCAGCTCCGGCTGGGGCAGCTGCTCGACGGATGGGACGGCCGTGGGACGGATGGGAGTCATGGTCACGGTGGGGCTCCTCGCGTGAGGTGGCGGGCGGCAGCGGATTCGCACACGGACGGCGCGGCGCCATCGATCACAAGAAGTGACGAATCGGATACCTAGAGTAGGTTCGCTGTCGCCGACGGGACCTGTCAAACGGAGGTCAGCCCCTCGGCGGGGTCACCCGGCGCCGCCCGGCTGTACGACCCCGAATACGCCGGGACCTGGGACCGCTTCGATGCCAAGTTCGACTTCCGGCCCAGCATTTACGAGTTCCCGGGCACACGGAGCCCTCGCCTTCGATCACGTGGAGTCTCGACGAGCTGAACGACGACCCCGGCTACCGAAAGCTCGACCGTCTGGTCGACGTCGTGCGGGACGGCCTCGCCGGCTGCAGCAAGCCAGGGGAGTCGCTCCGGATACTGGACTGGCAGCACACCTGTTACGGGCTCCGTCCGGATCTCCCGAAGACCGATAGTCCCGGGGTGAAGCCCACTGGGCTCCTCCCCCTGCCTGTACAGCCGCATCGTCGCCGTCCACCGGCCCGACGCGGACGAGGCCGTCCGACGCCTGCTGGACCTGATCGAGCGGAACGTTTCCAGCGTCTCCCGCACCACCCCGCAGGTGAGGCCTGCTGTCCCCATCGGCGTTCAGCCGCGTCCACGGACACCGAACGGCCGGTCGATCCTCGGATCGACCGGCCGTTCCCCGTGGTCAACCGACACGGCCCCTTCCTCTCCCCGGCTCCTGCGCTCCTCGGGCACAGCAGCCCTCGGAGGTCACCGGGGGGTGATCTCGCCCATCTCCCCCCAGCCGTCCATGCCGGGGATCTCGATCGAGACGATCTGCGGCTTGGTGGCCACCGCGTACGACAGGTCGTCCATGGCCTTGGTGAAGTGCGCGGACTCCACGTGCTCCTTGCCCGCGTCGCCGTCGCGGAACGCCTCGACCAGGACGAACTCGTTGGGGTTGTCGACGCTGCGGGACCACTCGAAGAAGAGGTTGCCGGGCTCGTTGCGGGTGGCCTGGGTGAAGTCGTCGACCAGGCTGAGCCAGTCGTCGGCGCGCTCGGGGCGGACCGCGAACTTGACCGTGATGAAGATCATGGGACTTCCTTTCGCTCCACGTTCACACGTGGCAGTGCGGGTAAGGGCAGGCTACTCAGCGAGCACGGTGGCAATCGTCGCAGGTCAGACGGGTGGTCTGCGACACAGGAGGCGACACGCGACCCAGGCCGGTCAGCCGGTGGACCCCGACACCACCGGACCGGACTCGTACACGATCACCACCGCGTGGTTCTGACGTGCCTCGCGCACCGCCCCGCGCGCTCTGCCGCCACGCCCGACGAGGCGGCGAACCTCGGCACCGGCAGGTCACCGAGGCCCGCGCCGAACTGGAGGCGACCGAGCGGCGCCACCGCGACGCCGTCCACCGGCGCGGCCGGCCCGCCAACAGGCCACCGGCCGCCAGCCGCCAGCCGCCAGCCGCCAGCCGCCGGGAAAGTCCCCCGGTTGCGATCCCGGGAGACCGCCGCCATCACCGCCCGATGTCGATCAGCACGGTCCTCGACGGGATGACGGAGGGGTGGTTGACGATGGGTCAGGTCGGCGCAGGCTACGTCGGATCGCCGCTGTGCCCGCGCCGTACCCGGCGTGGCGACGGGTGGCGTGGTGCTCCTCTCGGTGGGGTTCGGGGTGTCCATCCGGCCCAACTGGTGGCCGGGGTTGTTCAGGGGAGTGTGTGGAGGGTGGCGAGGAGCTCGGCCTCGACGACGGCTGTGGGGGTGTAGAGGGTCTTGTCCTGCCACAGGGGCGGGTTCGCGGGGGCGTCGGTCAGGTGGTCGGCGAGGTAGGTGCGGGCGCGGGTGAGGGGCTCGGTGGGGGTGGTCGGGGCGGCGAGCAGGATCTGGCTGCCGTAGGCGGTTTCCTCGGCGCTGGGGCCCCAGATGCCCCAGGAGCCGTCGGGGTGCTGGGTCCGCATCGCCCATTCGGCGGCGCGGCGCAGTGCGGGGCGGGCGGTGGAGCCGCCGTGGCGGGCCAGTGCGGTGGCGGCGCGGCTGGTCGCGTACAGGGGTGAGGCGTGCCACTTGTCGGTCCAGTGGCCGGCGGGGGTCTGCTGGGAGGTGAGCCAGGTGCGCAGTGCGGCGACTGCCTCGCGGTGGGCCGGGTGGTGGGGCAGGCAGGCGCCGAGCGCGAGCAGGGCGTGGGCGTTGGCGGAAAGGGAGCCGGTGTCCTCGCCGAGGTAGCAGGCGAAGTGGTCGCCGGTCCGGAACGGGGCGAGCGCGTCGTGGTCGTGCGGCAGGCCGAGTTCGGCGGCGACGAAGAGCGCCATGGCGGTGTCGTCGGCGTCCGGCGCGAGTCCGGGTGCGCCGCGCACGCTGCCGTGCTCGGTGAGGGGTTCGAGCCATCGTCGGGCCAGGTGTTCGGCTCCGGTCAGCAGTCCGGTCTTGGCGAACGCGGAGAGGACCCAGAGGCGTTCGAACGCCGCCAGTGGGGCCGTTTCGGGCAGCAGGCCGCGGTAGCGGTGCGCGGTGGCTTCGAGGGCGGCTGCGGCCGGGCGGTGGGAGGGGGAGGCGGGTGTGGTGGCGAGCCAGGCGGCGGTGGCGGCGGGCGAGGCGCCGAGCAGCCCGGTGGGAGGCGGCGGGACGAGGCGGTCGGGGATCCGGGCGGCCAGTGCCTCGTAGCAGTGGTGCCATTTGACGGGCAGCTGCGGCAGCCGGTGGAGCCGGTGCGTGAGCGCGGTGGGAAGGTCGGCGGGTTGGCCGCAGAGCGGGCCGAGGCGGGGTGAGTGGTGCAATGCGGGGTACCGGCCGCTGGCCGGGGCGTCGAGGAGCCGGTTGACCTCGGCCAACAGGGCGGGGACGAGAAGTTCGACGGCTGCGGTGTCCGGTGGTGCGCCGTGGCCGGGTATGTGCCGCAGGGCGGCCAGGGCACGGGTGACGGCTGCCGGGATCCGGCCTTGTGGCGGCTCGTCGTGCAGGTGGGACAGCAGCGCGGCGGTGGCGCTGAGGGTCGGAAGCACCTGGTGTCCGGTGGAGCCGGTGCCCCACCGGCCGTCGGCCCTCTGCTGGTCGAGGAGCCATCCGACTCTCTTCGCGGCGCCGGGCAGGCGGGGCAGGTGGGCGTGGACGCGTGCGGTCTCGTAGACGGACGGGGTGAACTGCCCCCACGGGTCGGCGTCGACCTGTTCGAGGAGGTGCCGCGCCCGCTCGGCGCGCTGCGCGGGTCCGCCGGGGCCGGGCGGCGCGCCGGGGCCGGGCAGGGCGGGCCTGGCGACGGTGTGGTTCATGACGCCGGGCACTGCCGCTGCGGCGGGGTGTCGATCCCGCTGGGTACGGTGACGGTGGCCCTCATGCGGCCGGGGTTGAGGGTGAGTTGCGGGAGCCGGGGCAGTGCGAGGCTGTCGGGGGTGAGTTCGAGGTGCCAGCGGCCGACCATGGAGGCGAGCAGCAGGACGCCCTCGACCATGGCGAACCGGTCGCCGACGCAGGAGCGGGCGCCGCCGCCGAAGACGGTGGCCGGGGCCTGCGGAGTCCGTTCTCCTGCCTGCCAGCGGCCGGGGTCGAAGCGGCCGGGGTCCTCGTAGAGCGCGGGCAGGCGCCCGATCAGGTAGGGGCTGTAGGCGACGGTCGTGCCGGCCGGCAGGTGGTGTCCGCCGAGTTCGGTGGCGCCGGTGGTCTCCCGGGTGAGGAACCAGCCCGGCGGGTACATCCGGATCGCTTCGGTGAGGACCTGCCGGGTGTAGCCGAGTCGGGGCAGGTCCTCCCAGGTCGCGGCGCGTCCGCCGAGGACGGTGCGCGCCTCGGTGCGCAGCTTCTCCTGGGCGTCGGGGTGGGTGGCGGCGAGGTGGAGCGCCCAGCAGACCGCGCCCGCGGTGGTCTCGGTGCCCGCGGTGTACATGGTGATGGCCTGGTCGACGAGTTCGTGGTCGGTGAAGGCGTCGGCGTCGCTGTCGGGGTCGCGGGCCGCCAGCAGCAGGGACAGCAGGTTCGGGGCGGCGTCCGCGGCCGTGTCGGCGCTGCGTTGGTCGGCGATCAGCCGGCCCAGCTCCTGGCGGATGCGTTCGGTGGCTCTCCGGTGGCGCAGGTTTCCGGGGATGGGGAGTGCGCACAGCGCCTCGGGCATGAGGATGCGCCGGGAGAAGCCCGCCATCATGACGGTGAAGTCGGCGGCCAGGCGGGCGTGGGCGGCCTCGTCCAGGCCGGTGCCGAAGAAGGCGGCGATGACCACGCCGGCGGTGATCTTCCGGGCCTCCTGGGTGAGGTCGATCCGCTGCCCGCTGCGCCAGCTGCCGAGAGCCTTCTCCACGCGGTCGGTCATGACCTGGGCGTAGCCGGGCAGTCGGGGCTGGTGGAACGCCGGTTGGACGAGGCGGCGCTGGCGGCGGTGGTCGCTCGCGGGGCAGCTGGCGACACCGTGCCCGCCCGCCTCGCGCAGCCGCTGGTAGAGCGGGCCGCCCTTGTCGAAGACCCGGTCGTGGACCAGCATCGTCCGGGTCAGCTCCGGGTCGCACACCACGACGATCCTGCGGCCGGCGAGGCGGACCTCCACCACTTCGCCGTACGCCGGAAGCCGCTCCAGGAACGCCAGCGGCGCGCGCAGGAGGGCGACGGTGTGTCCCAGGAGCGGTAGCGCGCCGGGCACTTGGGGCAGTACCGGGCCCCCGCTCATGCGTGCCGCCCGTCGTCGTCGGAGAGTGGTGCGCGCGGCGCCGGCCCGGTTCCGTAGCGGCCCGGCAGACCGTTGGAGAGCAGCCCGGCGAGGAAGTCGTCCAGCGCGCCCAGGTAGGCGCCGGCCTGTGGGGCGCCGACCGCCACGGCGGCGCGCCGTACGCGGTACCGGTCGAGCGCCGTGTCGAGCATCGTTCGCACGACCGCGGCGGCTTCCGCGTTCGGGCGCCCGGTGTCGCGTGCGGTGATCGTGATCAGGTTGGACAGGTCCTCGGCCCGTCCCCGGTGCGCCTGTTCCCAGGCGAAGGAGACGAGGTCGTTGTGGATCAGGACGACGTCGCAGAACTCGGTCAGCAGCCGGCGGGTCACCGGGGCGTCGTGCAGGCCGGCCGGGAGTTCGCGGCCCGTCGTCCATTCGAGCAGCGGCGGGAGCAGACGGGCGAAACTCAGGTGGCGCCGCATGGCGAGGTAGTCGGCCGCGCGGACGTCGCGGGCCGAGTGCTCCCACAGCACGGCGAGGAGGTAGCCGCGGACCGCGTCCGCCAGCCGGCCGAACTGCGCAGGGGTGAGCCGGCGACGCAGTTCGGCGCTCACCGCCGCGAACGCGGCGACCGCCGCGCCCTGCCCGGTGCCGCAGCCGGCAGGCGACTCGCCGGCGCCGTCCAGGTCCAGGACGGCGACGAGGCCGGCGATCGCGGCGGCCGTGTCCGCAGCCTCGGGGCCGGTCCCGGGCTCGTGGAGGTCGTCGAAGGCCGTGAACCAGGTGAAGGCCTCGGTGATGATCCGCTTGCCGTCCGCGTCGGCCGCCGGAAAGCACCGGGCCACACTGCCGCCGATCCCCGTGCGCAGCAGACGGTCCCTCACCTCGCCCTCGGGCACCATGCCCCAACGGTGCAGGAACGCGGCGACAGCGACTTCGGGCCCCGCGAGACCGGTGCCACCGGCGCTCACCGGACGGCCCGTCGCGTTCGCCGCCGTCACCCGACGTCCTCGCCGCGCACATTCACTCCCTTGGCCCGCGCCGTTGTGTCACAGCATCAAACTGCGTTGTCCGACGCGCGATTGATACCCGCCGTCCCATCCGCCACACCCACGCTTCCACCGCTTCCCCGCCCCTTCGCGGCCTTCGGGTCGGGTGCGGGCTCCGGTGACGGCCGACCTCCTGGGACTGACTCCCGCATGTCGCACGGTGGGACGACTGCTGCAACCCTGCGGACATGGCGGGGCCGACGGCCTGCGACGGCGTGCCATCGCGCCCGGGACCAGGCGCGGTGGGGGTGCTGCCGACGACCCGCGGCGCCAGCCTGCGTCCTTCAAGTGCGCGAACACCTCGAAGACCTCGACGACGACCTCACCGAACACACCGGCCCGGACACCGACCCCGAGGACACCGGCCTGCGCCTCACCCCCTCGACCCCAGGCGCCCCGCCCGCGACCTCCTCGAAGACCTCCTCACCGGCATCCACGGCTGCCAGCTCCTCCACGAGGAATACGACGACCCCGACGACGAGGACGCCGATGCCGACGAGGCGGAGGACCAGGACGACGAGCACGCCGAACAGCACCTGACCCGCCACCGAGACTGCCCGCCCGGACACACGACGCATCCCTCGACAATCACCCAGGGTGACAACGGAGGGCTCTGACCACCCGCTCCCCTCGGCGACTCCGCGCGACAGCCGTCGACCTGTCGGCAACCGCACGTTCACCCAGGCCGTCGACGCCTGCCCCGCCGAACGTGATCCACAAGGCCGCGAGCCGCTGAAGGGAGCCGTAGGCGATCTGAGCGCAGGTCAAGGGATCACGCCAGGTCAGAGCTATGCCGTCATGCGGCGGGCCCGGTGCGGTGGGCTTCGATGAAGCCGGGGGCGCCGGGGCCGGCGGCGGGCGGGAGGGGGCGGGCGTGGGTGGTGGCGAGGTGGTCGAGGGAGGTGAGGTGGGTGGTCCAGCCGCGGGCGGCGAGCCAGTCGTGGGTGCCGGGGCCGAGGCCGCCCCGCCACAGTGCGGTGATGTGGGCGAGCGCCGGGTCCTGCGGGGTGCCGGTGACGTCGCGGCCCTGTTCCAGCAGCAGGCGGCTGCCGGGGGCGGAGAGCGCGCCGACGGCGGCGAGCAGGCCGGCCGCCTCGTCGGCGCTCAGGTAGACCAGCAGGCCCTCGGCCAGCCAGGCGGTGGGCCGCCCGGGGTCGAACCCGGCCGCGGTGAGCAGGGCGGGCCAGTCGGGGTCGACCAGGTCGGCGGCCAGCGGGACGCGTTCGCAGGCGGGGGCGGCACCGAGCCCGTCCAGGACCCGCTGTTTGAAGGCCAGCACCGGGGCGAGGTCGAGTTCGAACAGTCGGGTGCCGGACGGCCACGCGAGCCGGTGGGCGCGGGTGTCCAGGCCGGCCGCGAGCAGCACGACCTGGCCGGTTCCGGCGGCGAGGAGGCGGTCGTCGTAGAAGCGGGTGCGCAGGATGCCCTGGGCGACCAGGCGCCTGGCGAGAGGTCCGTGGGGCCCGTCGGGCAGCGGCATCCCGGCGGCGGCGACGAAGGCGGCGGCGTAGGGGTCGGTGAACAGCGGTTCGGGCCGGGCGCTCTCGTAGGCCCGCACCAGGGCGACGGACAGGGCGGTGCGGGACACCGGGCTCAGGGCCTCGGGGGTCTGGGGCGTCATGGCCGAGAACTTACATCGGCACCGATGCATCTGTGAAGATGTATTCTTTCGGGGTGGACGGCGTACGGCTTCTCAGACTCGGCAAGCGGCTGACCGAACTCGGCCGGGAGATGGTCACCGACCCGGCTTCGCAGACCCTCACCCCCGGCGAGGTCGCGGTGATCGCCGACGTGTTCGGCCACCCCGCCAGCTCCGTCCAGGAGATCCGGGTGCGGACGGGCTTCGCGCAGAGCCACGTCTCCGGGTCGGTCGCGCGGCTGCGCGAACGCGGGCTGCTGGACGCGGCCGCCGACCCGTCGGACGGCCGGCGCACCCTGCTCACCGTCTCCGCGATGGCCCGCCAGGCCGTCCACGGCTGGGTCGCCGAACCGGTGGAACCGGTGATCGCCCGGGCGGTGCCGGACGATCAGCGGGCCCGCCGGGCGGTGGAACTGCTCGACGAACTCGCCACCCTGCTGCTGCCCTGACGCACCCCGGGCCCGGCGCACCGTCGGCCCGGTCGGCCGGGGGTCAGGGACGCCAGTAACCCTGGGCGCACAGACGGGGTTTGGGCACGGTCAGGTCCCGGCGAGTGCGGGACGGTGTCCCGTCGGGCCTGGGGGGCAAGCCGCGGACCGATTTATGAAACCACCGGCGACCATTCCCCACGAACCCGTCAATTCACCCGGCCGCCCCGACCACGCCCGACGGCCCGGACCACCCCGAAGCGGCCCCGGCGACCCCCGGACGGCCCCCGGGTCCCGGGATGGCAGGGCTGACGAACACCGAGCGTCACCGAACCCGCAACACCCGGAGCGCCCCGAACGACCCGTCAGCCGCTGGTGAGTGGTTAGACCAATCCGGGCACGGAGGCCAGAAACCCCGAAAACACGCCGACTCTCACTCCGACCGCCGAACGAGGTCACACCCCGAAACGCCCCCGAGAGCACACCGGGAGCACCGGGGTCTGCCCACGGGAACGCCCACGGCGGCAGCCCGGACAGGCCCTCTGGCAGCCGAAGCAGGCGCGCCGCCTGGCACCGATCTGGCTGGGACGAGGCTCCAGCCGGGGCGTCGATCGGGGGACGGCAACGCCGGGCAGCATCGCGGCGGCCTGGCCTCCGGCATGACCGCCCCGGTCCAGCCCGCTCAGGTGCAGCAGGCGTGTCTGCTGCACCAGCGGTGTCGCAGCCGCGGGCTACCCTCCGCCACATGGATGATCAGTTGTGGGTGGGTGTGCGGGAGCGGGTGCAGACGCTGGCCGGCGCATCGGTGACGGGGCCTCGGCCCGTGTTCGGGGCGATCGGCCACCAGTTCCGGCTCGAGCCTGTGCTGTCACCGGCTGAGCTGGCCGAGTTGGAGGCGCAGATCGGCGTCCGGTTGCCGCAGGAGTACCGGACGTTCCTGCTGACGGTCGGCGCGGGCGGGGCGGGGCCGGCCTGACCCGACAAAATCACTCGTCCCACCAATTTCCCTACGTCGCGGGGTAGCCGATCCCGGCGATGTCCTCAGCAAGGTCCGCGAGAGTCAGCTCGGTATTGAGGGCACGGACCACGTCATCGGTGAGTGGCCGCAGTGCACAGACGTGCCTGACGGAATCCAGGTCGACTGGTACCTCGTAGTAGTCGACGGCGAAGCTCACGTACGCCTCCGGAGATCGGTCGACGAGGAGGTCGAACAACCAGTCGGCCCCGTCGGGGTCGACGTGTCCCTCCGGAAAATCAATCTCCCCCGTTTGCCAACTCTCGTCAGTCGTCCTGCGCCACAGGCAGGCCGTCACCGTCGGAACGCCGTCGTCGCTGAACGCAGGCTCCTCCACACACGACCGGAACTCTTCGGGAACAGAGTCCACCACGCCCGGCCACACTCCGTCCTCGACGTAGGGGCTCATCGGCGACTCGTGGTCAAAGCCCCGAACGTACACACCGGCCGGAGCGAAGACAATCGAGTACTCGTCCCCCGAACCGTTGCACATCGACGCCATCTCCTCCGTCGGCGACCACCGCGCATCGAAGGAGTAGTAGCGCGAGGACCAATCGGGACTGAGGATCGCATCCAGCATCGCCAAAGCCCGGCAGTGGTCCCGCAAGACATCGGGATCGGGCAGAGAACGGGCGACATCGTTGACGGTCATGCCGACCATCCAAGCGGACCCCAGTGACAACCAGCACGGTCGCCGCCAAACCGCCACACAAGGGACGTCGGCAACCAACCGGGACTGAACCGCTGCGGGTTTGACCGAGACTTGTTCTCTTGGAAGGATCGAGTCCGTTATGAGGAAGCCATACCCCAGTGAGGTCCGGGAGCGGGCGGTGCGCCTGGTGCTGGAGACCCGCGATCAG
>NZ_JBIVMI010000026.1:44928-139416 GCF_044753005.1 Kitasatospora sp. NPDC088548 | reverse complement strand
TTACATTCCGAACCCGGAAGCTAAGCCTCACAGCGCCGATGGTACTGCAGGGGGGACCCTGTGGGAGAGTAGGACGCCGCCGAACAATCATTCCAAAAAGACCCCCTCCCATTTGGGAGGGGGTCTTTTTGCGTTAACGTCTCCCCAGCAAACCAGCTCGGTGGAGAGGCGCGATCCGTTGCAGAACCTGACCCTTACCTGGCAGTCCGCCGGGGGCGCCGCGGTCGCTCTCTACGGGGGGGCGTACGCGGCTTCCCGGGTTCGGCGGGCCCCGCTTTCGGCGCTGCTGCGGGAAGCCGGCACGTTGCTGGCGCTGTTCGCTCTCTGGCAGTTGGTCGGGCATCTCTCCGTGATGAGCGCCGACCACGCGCTGGACCGGGCGAGCTGGATCCACCGGACGGAGTTGGCGGTCGGCCTGCCGGACGAGGCCTCCTGGCAGGCTGCCGTCACGCCGTACCCGGTGCTGGTGAAGACGGCCAACTACTACTACGCCGCCATGCACTTCGCGGTGATGCTCGGGGTGCTGCTCTGGGTCTTCGTCCGGCATCGCGCGCGCTATACGTGGGTCCGCAACACCGTGGTGATCACGACGGCGATCTGCCTCGCCGTTCAGTTCATCCCGGTGGCGCCGCCCCGGATGCTCCCGCAGAACGGGTTCGTCGACGTGGCCGCGGAGTACGGACAGTCGGTGTACGGGGGCGCGGTGGGCGGGGTCGTGGTGGCCGCCCAGCTTTCGGCGATGCCCTCGGTGCACGTGGCGTGGTGCGTGCTGGCAGCGGTGGCGGTGATCAAGGTGTCAAGGAGTCCGCTTCGCTGGCTGATGGTGCTGCACCCGGTGCTGACCGTCGCGGTCGTGGTGGTCACGGCCAATCACTTCTGGGCGGACGGCCTGGTCGCCGTCGCGATCCTGCTGTTCGCGTACGCGGCCCAGGCCGGCGTGGCGCGCTGGTGGACCCGGCGTGCGGCGGTCAGGACGGCGGAGGGCGCCGCAGACGTGGTGGCGGGCACCCGGGCGGGCGAGCGGGCAGACGAGCAGGCAGACGAGCGGGCCTCGGCCGGAAGCTAGGCCCCGCGTCCAACGACGGCGCCCAGCGGGCGCGCGCGGGCCGGTGGGGCCGGACCTCCTGACAAGGGAGGTCCGGCCCCACCGGCGTTCAGGCCGTTACTTGACCGGGAGCGCGGCCCGGCCCCATCCGCTGTTGGTCAGCGAGGCGGTGGCCCAGTACCAGGCGGCGAGCCCGGAGGCCGCGGCGACCCAGCCGGCGAACTTGGCGAGACCACCGGAGGTGCTGAAGGTGGCGATCGCGGAGAGCACCAGCGAGACCGTCAGCAGACCGTAGACGAGCCGGCTGAACAGGCCGGACTGCCAGGAGGCGGCGGTCAGGGTGAGGGCCAGCAGGGCCCACAGCAGCAGGAACAGGCCCGCCGCGTTCTTTCCGGCACCACCGGCCGCGGACCAGGTGGCCCAGAAGGCGCCGAGGCTGGTGAAGGCCGTCCCGGTGAAGCCCTCACCGGCCCGGAGCTGCCAGATACCGGCGATGAACAGGGTGAGACCGCCGACGAGGTGGGCGAGAGAGGCTGCGTCCTTGACTCCGGTGCCACTGAAGATGCCGGTGGACAGCAGGCCGTAGGCGAGCAGTGTCAGGCCGAGCGCGAGGTAGCCGAGGTTACCCGCGTCGGCTCCGGTGGAACGGGCGTTCTGTGCCCCGGTAGCTTCATTGCTCACCGGAGGCTCCTTTCACTCTGGGCGCGCGCATGCGCAGTCAGTGCGATGAGGTGCGATGAGGCGTGTCGTGACGGGACGCGTGCCAGGACGCGTGACGATTCGCGCGGAACGCCGTGCCGAAGGCGCACGACGGGAGCGTGCGGGCGGCGGCGGTCAGGTGATGGGCCGGCAGAAGGGCTGTCGGCGGAGGTCCCCTCCGGGAAGTTCCCCGGTGAGATCGGTGTACCCGGCCCCGCTCGCTTGTACCCTTGTGAATCGCACAATTTGTGGCGCTGTCAGCTGTGGAACGCTCACGATCGGCCGTCGGTCGGACCGGCTTGCTCAGCCCACCCGCTGGTTCGGCACCCGCAGGGTGAGGATCGCCATGTCGTCGGACGGCGGCTCCGGAGCGAAGCGCTCGACGGCCCGCTGCACCCGGAGGGCCACCGCTCCGGCGGTCAGCCCGGTGCAGCCGGTGAGCACCTCGGCCAGGCCGTCGTCGCCCAGCATCCGCCGCCCCTCGCGCCGTTCGGTGACCCCGTCGGTGACGCAGAGCAGGACCTCGCCGGGGGCGAGCACCAAGTGTTCGGCGGTGAGCTCGAGTTCGTCCATGACGCCGAGCAACGGCTGCGGGGTGGCGGCCCGGTCGACCCGGCCGTCGGTACGCAGACGCAGCGGCAGCGGGTGGCCGGCGCAGACCAGTGAGAGCTCGGTGCTGCCGTCCGGTCGGGGCGTCAGTTCCCCGTACAGCAGGGTGAGGAAGCGGCTGCGCGAACCCTCGTCCAGGATGGCCGCGTTGAGGCGGCTGAGGACCTGCGGGGCATCCAGGCCCTCGCGGGCGAGCAGCCGCAGCGAGTGCCGGGCGAGGCCGGTGACGGAGGCCGCCTCGGGGCCGGTGCCGCAGACATCGCCGATGGCGAAACCGTAGGTGCCCTCGCGGATGGTGAAGAGGTCGTAGAAGTCGCCGCCGACCTCGTTGCCCTCGCCGGCGGCCTGGTAGTAGACGTCGACCTCGACGCCGGGGATCTCGGGGAGCTCCGGTGGCAGCAGGCTGCGCTGCAGGGCCTGGCTGGTGGCGGTCCGCTCGGAGTACAGCCGGGAGTTGTCGAGCGCGAGGGCGGCCCGGCGGGAGAGGTCCTCGGCGAGTTCGAGGATCTCCTGGCGGAACCGGACTCCGGCCGGGGTGCCGAGGGCGAGCAGCCCGATGACCCGGTTGCGGGCGGTGAGCGGCAGGACCACCGTTTCGCCGAGCAGGCCGGAGAGTTCGGGGTGGTCGGTGAGCCCGCTGGCGCGCGCGGTCTCGACCGGGGCGGGCCAGAAGCGGACGCCGTGGGTGGGGCCGGAGTCCGGGGCGGGGGTCTTGTCGAGGAGAGCGCGCAGCGGGTCGATGCGGTCCTCGTCCTCGTGCAGCACGAAGGCGAGCGAGGCCGGTGCGCCGTGGTCGCCGTTGGTGTAGACGGCGCACCAGGCGGCGAGGGTGGGGACGGCCATCTGGGCCATCAGCGCGAGGGTCTGCTCGTGCTCCAGGGTGCCGGCCAGCAGGTCGGAGGCCTCGACGAGGAAGGAGAGCGAGCCGCGGCGCAGCCGTTCGAGCTCGGTCAGCCGGGTGCTCTCGACGGCGAGGGCGACCCGGTCGGCGGCGAACTGCAGACGCAGCGCGTCCTCGTTGTCGTACCGGCCGGGCGCGGTGGTCGCGATGCCGAGGGAGCCGATCAGCCGGCCCTCGACCTTGAGCGGGACGGTGAGCAGTGAGCGCATGCCGCTGCCGGCGAGGACCGGCAGCGCGGTGGGCCGGGTGCTGAGGTCCTCGTGGACGGAGGGCAGGCGGGCGGAGTCGTAACGGGTGCCGCTCTCGACCGGGAAGCGGATGGGGCGGCGGTGGCCGATGGTGAGGCCGGCGGCGGCGCGGACCTCGAACTCGGTCTCGTCGTCGCTGGTGAGCAGCAGGTAGGCGGCATCGGCGTCGAGCAGGTCCCGGGCGCGTTCGACGGTGCGCTGGAGCAGGGTGTCGAGGTCGTCGGCGACGACGGGACCGGCGAGCAGGTCGAGCCGGCCGCCGGTGGGGTCGTTCTTGTCGCCGGGCAGTGCGCGGGCGGGGGAGCGGAGTACCGCGCGGTCGGGTTCGAGGACGAGCAGACAGAGGGTGGAGGGGACGCCCTCGGTGTCGCGGACGCGGACCTGGAGGCCGTAGACGTCGACGATCCGGTCGTCCGGGCAGCGCAGGCCGAAGCTGCCCTCCCAGCGGGCCAGGCGGAGCGTCTCGGCGAGGCCCAGCCCGATGCCGGGGGACTGCGGCCAGGCGGCGAGATCGGCCCAGGGACGGCCGAGCACGGTGTCGGCGGGGTGCTCGAAGAGGGCCTCGGCGTCCGGGTTCCAGGCCAGGACGCAGCCGTCGTCGTCGAGCTGCACGACGGCGACGTGCACCGGGCCCGGGCTGCTGGGCAGCTCGCTGCCGGGGGTCGCGGGTACCGCGTAGCGGGTGCCGGCCACCTGGTCGGGCAGGGCGAGGCGGAACCAGACGGTCTTGCAGCCGGCCGCGTACTCGACGCCCCAGCGCTCGGCGAGGGCGGAGCACATCAGCAGGCCGCGGCCGCCCTCGCCGTCGGGGTCGGCGTAGCGGTCGGAGGCGGTGACGGGGACGTCGGCGAAGGACGGCAGGCCGCGTTCGGGGTGGTGGTCGGTGACCTCGATCCGGACGCTCGCGTCCTCCCTGAGACAGCAGACCTCGGCGGCGGTGCCGGCGTGCACGACGGCGTTGGTGACGAGTTCGCTGACCAGCACCACCGCGTCGTCCACGACTTCGGGCAGTCCCCAGCCCAGTAGCGCGTCCCGCACGAAGCCGCGGGCGGCGCCGGCCGAGCGGCCGACGGGTTCGAAGGTGGCGGCTGCGCGCGCGGTGACCACGTTGCCACTTCTCCTCTGCTCTGGCCTGGGCTGTCCGGGTGCGGCGCCGACTCCCCGTGCGCGCCGGCGGGTGAGCGGCGGCGCTGGGTCGGGTCGTGGTCCGGTGCAGCGCCCCACCCTACTTTCCGGTTGGTTCCCCGTGGGGGCGGGGCGTCGAAACAGGCACCTGAGGGTGATTCTGACCACCTGTTTCGGCCGGTGCGGTACCAACAGAGCGCAACCAGCCGTATACCCGCCGCCAGTGCTGCCAGACTGGGGGGTCCGCGACGGCCGGTCGGAGCAGTACGGTCGGTGTGGATGCCGGTGGGCCGTGAGCGGTCGCCGGGACGCTGTTGCGCCGGGCCGGTGCCCGGAGCCGGGCCCTGGAGCGGGCGCGGACGGTCACCGGACAGTTCACGATGTGGGAGGGGCCCGTTGAGTTCGGCCACCAAGGACGCAACCGGTACGACGCCGCCCGCCCCGCGCGGCGGGCGGTCCGGGACCGCGCCGCGGAGCGCGGTCGGCCGGCGAGCGAGCCACAACCGGGGAGCCGAGCCGGCCGAGTTGCGCAAGCTGCTGGCCGCGCTCACCGCGATGCGGGACGGCAACTTCAGGCGCCGGCTGATGGTGCCGGGGGACGGGCCGCTGGCGGAGATCGCCGCGGTGTTCAACGAGGTCGCCGAGCGCAACCAGCACCTGACCGGTGAGCTGGCCCGGGTCCGGCGTGCGGTGGGCCGGGAGGGCCGGCTGAACGAGCGGCTGGAGACCGGTGCGGGCGAGGGTGCCTGGATGGCGGCGGTCGACAACTGCAACGCGCTGATCGACGATCTGGCCCGGCCGATGGCCGAGGTGGGCCGGGTGCTGGCCTCGATCGCCGAGGGCGACCTGGACCAGAAGATGGAGCTGCGCTCGCTGCACAGCAACGGGGTGAGCCACCCGCTGCGCGGCGAGTACCTGAAGATCGGCCGGACCGTCAACGGGCTGGTGGACCAGCTGTCGGAGTTCACCGACGAGGTGACCCGGGTGGCGATCGAGGTCGGCACCGAGGGCAAGCTGGGCGGCCAGGCCAAGGTGCGCAGCGTCTCGGGCAGTTGGAAGGACCTCGCCGATTCGGTCAACACCATGGCCGGTCGGCTGACCGCGCAGGTGCGCAACATCGCCCAGGTGACGACCGCGGTGGCCAAGGGCGATCTGTCGCGCAAGGTCACGGTCGAGGTGGCCGGCGAGATGCTGGAGCTGAAGAACACCGTCAACACGATGGTCGACCAGCTCAACTCCTTTGCCGCGCAGGTGACCACGGTGGCCCGGGACGTGGGGACCGAGGGCCGGCTGGGTGGCCAGGCGCGGGTGCCGGGCGTCGCCGGGGTCTGGCGGGACCTGACCGACTCGGTGAACTTCATGGCCGACAACCTGACCGGTCAGGTGCGCAATATCGCCCAGGTGACCACGGCGGTGGCGCGCGGCGATCTGTCGCAGAAGATCCAGGTGGACGCCAGGGGCGAGATCCTGGAGCTCAAGAACACCATCAACACCATGGTGGACCAGCTCTCCGGGTTCGCCGAACAGGTGACCAGGGTGGCCCGCCAGGTGGGTACCGAGGGGCGGCTGGGCGGCCAGGCACAGGTGCCCGGCGCGGCCGGGGTCTGGCGGGACCTGACCGACAACGTCAACTTCATGGCGAACAACCTCACCGATCAGGTGCGGAACATCGCGCAGGTGACGACCGCGGTCGCCAAGGGCGATCTGTCGCAGAAGATCCAGGTGGACGCCAGGGGCGAGATCCTGGAGCTGAAGAACACCATCAACACGATGGTGGACCAGCTGGGGGCCTTCGCGGACGAGGTGACCAGGGTCGCCCGGGACGTCGGTACCGAGGGCATCCTCGGCGGCCAGGCGAATGTGCCGGGGGTGTCCGGCACCTGGAAGGACCTGACGAACAGCGTCAACCTGATGGCCAACAACCTGACCAGCCAGGTCCGCAACATCGCCGAGGTGACCACCGCGGTGGCCCGCGGGGACGTGTCGAAGAAGATCACCGTCGATGCCCGCGGCGAGATCCTGGAGCTGGTCACCACCGTGAACACGATGGTCGACCAGCTCTCGGCGTTCGCCGACGAGGTCACCCGGGTGGCCCGCGAGGTGGGCACCGAGGGGATCCTGGGCGGTCAGGCCAGGGTGCGCGGGGTGTCGGGCATCTGGAAGGACCTGACCGACAACGTCAACTTCATGGCGTCCAATCTGACCAGCCAGGTGCGGAACATCGCCGAGGTCGCCACCGCGGTGGCCCGCGGTGACCTCTCCAAGAAGATCACCATCGACGCGCAGGGCGAGGTCGCGGCGCTCGCCGGCACCCTGAACACCATGGTCGACCAGCTCTCCGCGTTCGCGGTGGAGGTGACCCGGGTCGCCCGCGAGGTGGGGACCGACGGCACCCTGGGCGGTCAGGCGGGGGTGCCGGGCGTGGCCGGTATCTGGAAGGACCTGACCGACAACGTCAACCTGATGGCCAACAACCTGACCGGTCAGGTCCGCAACATCGCGCTGGTGATCACGGCGGTCGCCCGGGGCGATCTCTCGCAGAAGATCGACGTCGACGCGCGGGGCGAGATCCTGGAGCTGAAGACCAGCATCAACACCATGGTCGACCAGCTCGGCTCGTTCGCCGACGAGGTCACCCGGGTGGCCCGCGAGGTGGGCACCGACGGGCGGCTCGGCGGCCAGGCCAGGGTGCCCGGGGTGGACGGCACCTGGCAGGACCTCACCGAGTCGGTGAACGAGCTGGCCAACAACCTGACCCGGCAGGTACGCGCGATCGCGCAGGTCGCCACGGCCGTGACCAGGGGCGACCTCAGCCTGCGGATCGACGTGGACGCCGCCGGAGAGCTCGACGAGCTCAAGGACAACATCAACCAGATGATCGCCAACCTGCGCGAGACCACCCGCACCAACCAGGAGCAGGACTGGCTGAAGACCAACCTGGCCCGGATCTCCGGCCTGCTGCAGGGCCGCCGGGACCTGGAGGCGGTCGCCTCGCTGATCATGACCGAGCTGACCCCGGTGGTCTCCGCCCAGCACGGCGCGTTCTTCCTCGCCCAGCCGGCCGGCCGGACCGCCGAACTGATCACCGAGGACGACGACGAGAACGACACCGTGATGCGTCTGATCGGCAGCTACGGCTACCAGCGGCGGGCGATGCCCACGACGTTCCGGCCCGGTGAGTCGCTGATCGGCCAGGCGGCGGTGGAGAAGCGGCCGATCATCCTCAAGGAGGCGCCTCCCGGGTATCTCAAGATCGCCTCGGGCCTCGGCGAGGCCTCACCGGCCCACATCGTGGTGCTGCCGGTGCTGTTCGAGGGCCGGCTGCTGGGCGTGATCGAGCTGGCCACCTTCAGCTCCTTCACCACCGTCGCGCTGGACTTCCTCAACCAGATCGCCGACCTGATCGGCGTCACCGTCAACACCATCAGCGTCAACACCAAGACCGAGGGCCTGCTGCTGGAGTCCCAGCGGCTGACCGCCGAACTCTCGATGAGGTCCGCCGAGTTGGAGGCGCGTCAGGAGGAGCTGGAGCGCACCAACGAGGAGTTGCAGGAGAAGGCCGAGCAACTCGCCCAGCAGAACCGTGACATCGAGATCAAGAACAGCGAGATCGAGGAAGCCCGGCAGGTCCTGGAGGAGCGCGCCGAGCAGCTCGCCCTGGCCTCCCGTTACAAGAGCGAGTTCCTCGCCAACATGTCGCACGAGCTGCGCACCCCGCTCAACTCGCTGCTGATCCTCGCCAAGCTGCTCTCCGACAACAACGAGGGCAACCTCTCGCCCAAGCAGGTCGAGTTCGCCGACACCATCCACGGCGCCGGATCCGACCTGCTCCAACTGATCAACGACATCCTGGACCTCTCCAAGGTCGAGGCGGGCAAGATGGACGTCCGCCCGGCCAGGATCGCCCTGGTCCAGCTGGTCGACTACGTGGAGGCCACCTTCCAGCCGGTCGCGCTGGACAAGAACCTCGACTTCGCGGTCCGGGTCTCGCCCGCCCTGCCGGTCACCCTGCACACCGACGAGCAGCGGCTCCAGCAGGTGCTGCGCAACCTGATCTCCAACGCGGTCAAGTTCACCGACAGCGGCGCTGTCGACTTCTCGATCAGCCCGGCCGGCCCCGACGTCCCGCAGCACGTCCGCGAGCGACTGCTGGAGGCCGGCGCGATCGCCGGCCCGGACGACGAGCTGATCGCCTTCTCGGTCTCCGACACCGGCATCGGCATCCCCGACAACAAGCTGCGGGAGATCTTCGAGGCGTTCAAGCAGGCCGACGGCACCACCAGTCGCAAGTACGGCGGCACCGGCCTCGGGCTCTCCATCAGCCGGGAGATCGCCCGGCTGCTCGGCGGCGAGATCCACGCCGAGAGCGAGCTCGGCAAGGGGTCCACCTTCACGCTGTACCTGCCCCTGCGCACCGAGGCCCCGGGCACCGCCGCCCCGCAGCAGGCGGTGCCGAACGCCCCGGCGGTCCGCGCCTCGGTCGCCGTGACGCCGGCCGGCATGCCCGTGCCGGTCGGCGAGAACCCGGCCGACCACTGGGCCCAGGAGGTCCGCGAACTCGCGGAGGAACGCCGCCGCGGCGCCGTCGAACGCCGCCGGGCCGCGGCCCTGGAGCCGCCCGCCGACGGCCGCCTGCCGGAGCCCGGCCCGGCGCCCCGCCACGGCGGCCGGTCGGACACCCGTTTCGACGGCGAGCAGGTGCTGATCGTGGACGACGACGTCCGCAACGTCTTCGCCCTCACCAGCGTGCTGGAGCAGCACGGCCTGACCGTGCTCTACGCCGAGAACGGCCGTGAGGGCATCGAGATGCTGGAGCAGCACGAGAACGTGGCGCTGGTCCTGATGGACATCATGATGCCGGAGATGGACGGCTACGCGACCACCGAGGCGATCCGCCGGATGCCCCAGTTCGCCGGTCTGCCGATCATCGCGCTGACCGCCAAGGCGATGAAGGGCGACCGCGAGAAGTCGTTGGAGGCCGGCGCCACCGACCACATCACCAAGCCGGTCGAGACCGACCACCTGCTCGCGGTGATGCACCAGCGCCTGCACCGCGACTGACCGCGGTCCCACCCGGGGGCGTGAACCCCGGAGCGGGCTCCGGTCTTCGCGCCAGCCCGGGGGCCGGGTTGCTGGCGGGGAGGGGCGGGAACCCGGTAGGGTCACCGATCGTTGCGAACAGTGACCACATGGCGACTCGCTGCTGAGCGTGCGCCGGTGCACTGGGTGCGCGCCGCTCCGGATCATTCTGCGACGGAGCGATGTGCCGGGCGAGGGGGTGCGGCTAGCATGACCGGGGTAGTGGTGGGCAATACGCGGGTGCCTTCCCCAGGCAGGCAGGCGACAGGAGGGCGGGTCGTAATGCAGAAGGCGAAGATCCTCCTGGTCGACGACCGGCCGGAGAACCTGCTGGCGCTGGAGGCGATCCTCTCGGCGCTGGACCAGACGCTGGTGCGCGCGGCGTCGGGGGAGGAGGCGCTCAAGGCGCTGCTCACCGACGATTTCGCGGTGATCCTGCTGGACGTCCAGATGCCCGGGATGGACGGCTTCGAGACGGCCGCGCACATCAAGCGGCGCGAGCGTACCCGGGACATCCCGATCATCTTCCTGACCGCGATCAACCACGGGCCGCACCACACCTTCCGCGGCTACGCGGCCGGTGCGGTGGACTACATCTCCAAGCCGTTCGACCCGTGGGTGCTGCGCGCCAAGGTCTCCGTCTTCGTCGACCTCTACATGAAGAACTGCCAGCTGAAGGAGCAGGCCGCGCTGTTGCGCCTGCAACTGGAGGCGGGTGGCCAGTCGACCCTCGGCGGCGCGCTGCTGGGCGAGCTGTCGGCGCGGCTGGCCTCGGTCGAGGAGCAGGCCGAGGCGCTCGGCAAGCAGCTGGACACCACCGAGGACGCGGGCGTGGCCGCCACCGCGGCACACCTGGAGCGCAAGCTGGCCGGCCTGCGGCGTGCGCTGGAGGCGATGCGCCCCGGCGCCGAGTAGCCGCCGGACTGCTTTCACTCTTTCGGGTGAAAGTGGATCAGGGTGACGGTGTGTCTGCGACACGTCCGGCACCCCGGCTCGGACACATGTGCACAGGTGGCCGACCCCGGTAGGCTGCTGAACCATGGCCACACGTACGCCCGGAAGCGCGGCACGCAACTCGAGTCCGGGACCGTCCAAGAAGGCCGCGGCGAAGGCTCCGGCCAAGCCGCCCGCGAAGAAGACGGCCGCCAGTAAGCCCGCTCCGGCGAAGAAGGCGGCGGCCAAACCCGCCCCCGCACCGCCCCCGCAGCAGCCCTTCCTCTTCCGCGCCGTCCGGTTCGTCTGGCTCGGCCTGGCGAACGGGCTCGGCGCGATCTTCCGCGGTTTCGGCGACGGCGCCAAGAACCTGCACCCGGAGCACCGCAGGGACGGACTGGCCCTGCTGCTCTTCGCGCTCGCGCTGGTCACCGCCGCCGGCACCTGGTTCAGCCCGCAGGGCTGGCTCGGTGAGGCGGCCACCAACGTGGTGTCCGGGCTCTTCGGCCGGCTGGACGTACTGGTGCCGTTCCTGCTGGCGGCGGTCGCGATCCGGTTGATGCGCCACCCGGAACTGCCGGAGGCCAACGGGCGGATCATGATCGGCCTGAGCGCGCTGGTGGTCGGCGTGCTCGGCCTGGTCCACATCGGCTGCGGCGCGCCCATGATGGGCAGCGGCGCGACCCGGATAAGGACGGCCGGCGGCATCGTCGGCTGGGCCGTCTCCACCCCGATGATGGCGGCCGCCGGGCCGCCGCTGGCGGTACCGCTGCTCCTGCTGCTGGCCTTCTTCGGCCTGCTGGTCACCACCGCGACCCCGGTCAAGCGCATCCCCGAGCGGCTGCGCGGCGTCGGCGTGCGGCTCGGCGTGGTCGAGCCCGGGCCGCAGGACGAACTGGGCGAGGGGCGTACGCCGGAGCGTGAGCTGTCCACCGAGCCGCCCGAGGACGCGGACCCCTCGGCGCTGCCCTTCACCGTGGACACCGACGGTGACAGCCCGGGGGACGAGGTCGCCGCCCGCCGGCGCCGCCGACGGCGGAAGCAGCCGGACGAGCAGGAGGCCGCCGCCGTCCCCGACATGTTCGCGAAGGACCTGGACGACCCGTACGCGACCCGGAATCTCGCCGCCGGCGCGGCCGCCGACCTGGACGGCGCGCTGGTCTACGGCGTGCCTGCCTCCTCGGCGGTGGCGGACATGATGCACCAGGTCCAGGACCGCACCGCCCCGCCGGAGGAGGCCGCCGTCCCGGCCGCCCGCAGCGGCGCCCAGCCGGCGCCCGAGGAGCACGGCCCGGCGCCGGTGCGGATGGAACAGCTCCAGCTCGCCGGCGACGTCACCTACGCGCTGCCCTCGCTGGACCTGCTGGAGCGCGGCGGCCCGGCCAAGGCCCGCAGCGCCCTCAACGACGAGGTGGTGGCCCAGCTCACCGGGGTCTTCGCCGAGTTCAAGGTGGACGCCAAGGTCACCGGTTTCACCCGGGGTCCGACGGTCACCCGGTACGAGGTCGAGCTCGGCCCCGCCGTCAAGGTGGAGCGGATCACCGCGCTCGGCAAGAACATCGCGTACGCGGTGGCCAGCCCGGACGTGCGGATCATCAGCCCGATCCCCGGCAAGTCCGCGGTCGGCATCGAGATCCCCAACCGGGACCGCGAGATGGTCAACCTCGGCGACCTGCTGCGCTCGCGCACGGCCGCCGAGGACACCCATCCGATGGTCGTCGGCATGGGCAAGGACGTCGAGGGCCACACGGTGATGGCCAACCTCGCCAAGATGCCGCACATCCTGGTCGCCGGTGCGACCGGCGCGGGCAAGTCGTCCTGCATCAACTGCCTGATCACCTCGGTGCTCGTCCGGTCCACCCCGGACGAGGTCCGGATGGTGCTGGTCGACCCCAAGCGGGTCGAGCTCACCGCGTACGAGGGCATCCCGCACCTGATCACGCCGATCATCACCAATCCCAAGAAGGCCGCCGAGGCCCTCCAGTGGGTGGTGCGCGAGATGGACCTGCGCTACGACGACCTCGCCGCGTACGGCTTCCGGCACGTCGACGACTTCAACGCGGCGGTCAAGGCCGGCAAGGTCACCCCGCCGCTCGGCAGCGAGCGGGAGCTGAAGCCGTACCCGTACCTGCTGGTGATCGTCGACGAGCTGGCCGACCTGATGATGGTCGCCCCGCGTGACGTCGAGGACTCGGTGGTCCGCATCACCCAGCTCGCCCGCGCCGCCGGCATCCACCTGGTGCTGGCCACCCAGCGGCCCTCGGTGGACGTGGTCACCGGCCTGATCAAGGCCAACGTGCCGTCCCGGCTGGCCTTCGCGACCTCCGCGATGGCCGACTCCCGGGTCATCCTGGACCAGCCCGGCGCGGAGAAGCTGATCGGCAAGGGCGACGCGCTCTTCCTGCCGATGGGCGCCAGCAAGCCGATCCGCATGCAGGGCGCGTTCGTCACCGAGGCGGAGATCGCCGCGATCGTCCAGCACTGCAAGGACCAGCTGACGGCCGTCTACCGGGACGACGTGACGGTCGGCTCCGGGCCGAAGAAGGAGATCGACGAGGAGATCGGCGACGATCTGGACCTGCTGATCCAGGCCGCCGAGCTGGTGGTCTCCACCCAGTTCGGCTCCACCTCGATGCTCCAGCGCAAGCTCCGGGTCGGCTTCGCCAAGGCCGGCCGGCTGATGGACCTGATGGAGTCGCGCGGCATCGTCGGCCCGAGCGAGGGCTCCAAGGCCCGCGACGTGCTGGTCAAACCGGAGGAGCTCGACGGCGTCATCCTCACCATCCGGGGCTGATTCCGGACCGGGGACGGTGGCGACCGCCGAGGGGTGTTCACTCGTTCGGAGGAGGGTAGGCGCGGTGTGCGGGAACCGCTCGGACGCACACCGCGTCACAGGCCGGAAGCGGGCTTCCGGGAACGGCGGCCCTCGTGCTGACGGCCGGTCAGCGACCGGCCGGGCCCGGGCCGGGAAGGCCGCGCGCATTCGGGCCTGTTCCGCTTGAGAAACGAACCGTCCACGCCCCTAGACTGTTCTCCAGCAGGTGGCCATCCGCTCGAAAGGCGTGCCCCGTGACCATCGGCAAGTCCCCCGACCGCGAGAACGCCCCGACGCCCGCCCAGCCGTCCGACGGCGCGGAACCGACGGCCGATGCCGTGAGCATCGGCCGGGTGCTGTCCACCGCACGGATCGACGCCGGCCTCACGGTGGATCAGGTGAGCACCGCCACCCGGGTCCGGGTGCCGATCGTCCACGCCATCGAGGCGGACGACTTCGCCCGCTGCGGTGGTGACTTCTACGCGCGCGGTCACATCCGCCTGATCGCCCGGGCCGTCGGCGTGGACGGCGACGGGCTGGTGGCGCGGTACGACGCCGCGCACGGCGGCGCCCCCGCCGCGAAGCGGCCGACCCAGCTGATCGACAGCGGGCCGATCAAGGTGCCCGGCCGCAGCCGGCCGAACTGGACGGCGGCCATGGTCGCCGCGATCTTCGCGGTGGTCGCCCTGATCGGCTTCAACCTGGTCAGCGGCAAGACCGGCGGCTCCACCACCGGCTCCGCCAGCGCGCCGCTGCCCAGCGGTTCCGGCACCGGCTCGGTCGCCCCGGCCGCCTCGCCGAGCGTGCAGCCGCCGGCCCCGGCGCCGAGCGCCGCGGCGATCGCCGCCGTCCCGGCCGACAAGGTCACCGTGAAGCTGGTCGCCGAGAAGGACACCAGCTGGGTCTCCGCGCTGGACGGCAACGGGAAGTCGCTGTTCCAGAACAACATCGCGGAGGGCCAGGACCAGACCTTCACCGACCCCAAGCAGATCAAGCTGGTGATCGGCAACGCCGGTGCCGTGCACGTGTACGTCAACGGCAAGGATCTCGGTCCGGCGGGCAAGGACGGCCAGGTGGTGCACGTCACGTACACCCCCGGCGACCCGCAGGCGGGCTGACGGCGCGGGCCCGGTGGCCCGGTGAAGATCTGGTAATCCGAGGCGCGTGGCCTCCGGGGCGAACGGCACCGGGGGCCGCGCGTTAATCTTGGCCCTATGCCTGAACGCCGTACTGTCGCCCTTGTCACGCTCGGATGCGCCCGCAACGAGGTGGACTCCGAGGAACTCGCCGGGCGACTGGAGGCCGATGGCTGGTTGCTCGTCGACGACGCCGCCGAAGCCGACGTCGCCGTCGTCAACACCTGCGGCTTCGTCGAGGCCGCCAAGAAGGACTCCGTCGACGCCCTGCTGGAGGCCAACGACCTCAAGGGGCACGGCCGCACCCAGGCGGTCGTCGCGGTCGGCTGTATGGCCGAGCGGTACGGCAAGGAGCTGGCCGACGCGCTGCCCGAGGCGGACGGCGTGCTCGGCTTCGACGACTACTCGGACATCTCCGACCGCCTGCAGACCATCCTCTCCGGCGGCCACCACGCCCCGCACATCCCGCGCGACCGCCGCAAGCTGCTGCCGCTGAGCCCGGTCGAGCGCCAGGCCGCCGCCGCCGAGATCGCGCTGCCCGGCCACGGCGCCGCCGAGACCATCGCCGACCTTCCGGAGGGCGTCGCGCCCGCCTCCGGCCCGCGCACCCTGCGCAAGCGGCTGGACGACAACCCGGTCGCCTCGGTCAAGCTCGCCTCCGGCTGCGACCGGCGCTGCTCCTTCTGCGCCATCCCGGCCTTCCGCGGCTCGTTCATCTCCCGCCGCCCCTCCGACGTGCTGCACGAGGCCCAGTGGCTGGCCGAGCAGGGCGTCCGCGAGGTCGTGCTGGTCAGCGAGAACAACACCTCGTACGGCAAGGACCTCGGCGACATCCGCCTGCTGGAGACCCTGCTCGGCGAGATCTCCGCGCTCGACGGCATCGAGCGGGTCCGGGTCTCCTACCTGCAGCCCGCCGAGATGCGCCCCGGGCTGATCGACGCGATGACCGGCACCGCCGACGTGCTGCCCTACTTCGACCTGTCCTTCCAGCACTCGGCGCCGGCGGTGCTGCGCCGGATGCGCCGGTTCGGCAGCACCGACCAGTTCCTGGAGCTGCTCGGCACCATCCGCGGCAAGGCCCCGCAGGCCGGTGCCCGCTCCAACTTCATCGTCGGCTTCCCGGGTGAGACCGAGGAGGACTTCGCCGAGCTGGAGCGCTTCATCACCCACGCCGGCCTGGACGCGATCGGGGTCTTCGGCTACTCGGACGAGGACGGCACCGAGGCCGCGACCTACGACGGCAAGCTGTCCGAGGACGTGGTGGCGGACCGGCTGAACCGGCTGACCAGGCTCGCCGAGGAGCTGACCGCCCAGCGGGCCGAGCAGCGGATCGGCAGCGAGGTCGAGGTGCTGATCGAGTCCGTGGAGGGCGATCTGGTCGAGGGCCGGGCCGCCCACCAGGCGCCCGAGACCGACGGCCTCACCACGCTCACCGGCGTCGAGGACCCCGAGGTCGGCCAGTTCTACCGGGCCCGGGTGGTCGCCAGCGAGGGCGTCGACCTGGTCGCCGAGGCGCTGGAGCAGACACGGGTCCGCCAGGCCGCGGGAGCCGGGGAATGACCAACGGGCCCGGCGCCCCGGCCGCGGCCCACCCGGACAGACCGGAGGCCGCGATGCCCCCGTTGCCGGGGATCTGGAACATCGCGAACATGCTCACGATGCTCCGGTTGCTGCTGGTGCCGGTCTTCGTGGCGCTGCTCTTCGCCGACGGGGGACACGACCCCAAGTGGCGCGCGGTGGCCTGGGCCTCGTTCGCCGTCGCGATGATCACCGATCTGTTCGACGGGGAGCTGGCCCGGCGCAAGGGCCTGGTCACCGACTTCGGCAAGATCGCCGACCCGATCGCCGACAAGGCGATCATGGGCGCGGCGCTGATCGGCCTCTCCGTGCTGGGCGACCTGCCGTGGTGGGTCACGGTGGTGATCCTGGCCCGCGAGCTCGGCATCACGCTGATGCGGTTCTGGGTGATCCGGTACGGGGTCATCCCGGCCAGCCGGGGCGGCAAGCTGAAGACGCTCACCCAGGGCATCGCCGTCGGCATGTACGTGCTGGAGCTGACCGGCTGGCTGGCCACCGCGCGGGCCGTCCTGATGGCGCTGGCGGTGCTGCTGACCATCGGCACCGCGCTGGACTACGTCGGGCAGGCGCTTCGGATGCGCCGCGAGGGGCTGGCCGCGGAGCGCGCGGGCCGGTGACGGGGGAGACCGGGGTGGACTACGAGCTGGCGGTGCGGGCGCACACCGCGCTGCGCGGGGAGGGCAGCACGGTGGCGGTCGCCGAGTCGCTGACCGGCGGGCTGCTGGCGGCCGCGCTGGTGGACGTTCCCGGGGCGTCCGCGACCTTCCGGGGCTCGGTCACCGCGTACGCGACCGAGCTGAAGGCCTCGGTGCTCGGCGTCGACGAGGGCCTGCTGGCCGTGTACGGGCCGGTCCACCCCGTGGTGGCCCGGCAGATGGCCGAGGGCGTACGACGGCTGCTGGGCGCCACGTACGGGCTCGCGACGACCGGGGTGGCCGGTCCGGAGCCGCAGGACGGGCAGCCGGTGGGCACGGTGCACCTCGCCGTCGCCGGTCCGGGGGGAACTCTGGTCAGTTCGCCACGGCTGTCGGGGGAGCGTGCCACAATCCGTCACAGGGCGGTCACCGCCGCCCTGGAGCTGCTCGTCGGGCGGCTGCCGTCCGGCCCGGCCGTGCACTGAACCCGTCGAGAGCTCCATCGAACCGAGATCTGCCGAACTGGCGTACGGGTATGGCGCAGCTGGAGGATCGTGTTACATCCAAGGGCCTGGTTGGGCAGAAACCAGGTGGCGAACGAGTTGCGCGGCGGTGGCCGGGTGCCGCAGGACGGGTCCGACGAGGGGTCCGCAGGCCCGGGAGCGACACCGAAACAGGGGAGGGGACAGCCTTGCAGCCCAGAGTGAACACGACCATGGTCCCCGCACGCGAAGCGGGCAAGGCGGTACGGTGGGGACGTGACATCTCGATCCGCAGTCCGAGGAGGGAGGCACCGATGATCCTGCTCCGTCGCCTACTGGGCGATGTACTGCGTCGGCAGCGCCAGCGCCAGGGCCGCACACTTCGCGAGGTGTCGGCAGCTGCCAGGGTTTCGCTCGGTTACCTCTCCGAGGTCGAGCGGGGGCAGAAGGAGGCCTCTTCGGAGCTGCTCTCCGCGATCTGCGACGCACTCGACGTCCGCATGTCCGAGGTCATGCGCGAGGTCAGTGACGAGCTGTCGCTCGCCGAACTTGCGTCGATGGCCACCCTCTCCGAAGGTGAACTGCTGAGGCCGGTGCTCGAACCGGTACCGCTGCCCGCCCCCGGCACCGACCGGGCGAACCTCTCGCCCAAGGCTGCCGCGATGGACGTGGTCGCCGCCTGACCTGGCCTCGACGCCCGGGCGCCTGGTGCCCGGGGCGAGCGAAGGAGGCGGTCGTGCGGAGAGCTTCGACGGCGTGCACCGAGGCCCGAATACGGCTGGGGCGAACGATTCCCCGGCCGCTTCGATGGCGCCTGGTGGTCCTGGTGGGCGGACTCTGCTGGTGGCTGTCGGCCGTCCAGGGGGAACTGGCCGACGGGGCCGTGCTGGGACTGCTCGTGGCCGGCGGCTGGGGGCTCGGTCTGATTCCGGTCCACGCGGACTGGAGTGCCACCGGACCATCCCGGCACCGAACGGGTGAGGCCGTGGCCCGGGTGGAGGCGGAACCTCCGATCGGGTGACATCAGCGACTGATTGCTTGACGAAGGCCGCGGGGTTGGCAACGACCCCGCGGCCTTCGCCGTGGCATACGGGCTCTTTACCGGTGCGGGGCCGGTGTGATTGGTGCGGCCGGTGTGGTCGGTGAGGCCTACGGTCGCAGCCGCAGGCCCCGGGGGGTGGCGTGGAAGCCGGCCTCCTCCAGGACGGCGCCCAGGGCCGAGCCCAGGGCGGGCTCGCCGTTGGCGCGCTCGACGGTGACACTCCCGAGCGCGCCCTGGCGGACCGCCGCGGCCAGGGCGGACGCCGCCGCCGCGCGGGTGGCCTCGTCCTCCGGCCAGGCCAGCAGGGACTTGCCACCGCGCTCGACGTAGAGGGCCAGCTCGCCGTCGACCAGTACCACCAGGGCGCCCGCCTTGCGGCCGGGCCGGTGCGCCCTCGCCTCCGTGGCCCCCGCAGCGGTGGGCGGCTCGGGCCAGGGCAGGGCGGCGCCGTAGGCGTTCGCCGGGTCGGCGGCGGCCAGCACCAGCAGCTGCGGCAGCTCGGCGGCGGGGCGGGCCGGCCACTCGGTGGCCCGGGCGCGCTCCAGCCGGCCGCTGACGGACCGCAGCCGGTCCGCGGCGCCCTCCATGGCGAACTGGGCGCCGCCCAGCCCCTCCACGAAGTAGCCCCGGCGGGCCCGGCCGCGCTCCTCCATCGCGGACAGCACCCGGTACACCCCGGCGAAGCCGCCCGGCACCCGCTCGGCCGCCACCGCGCCCCGGGTGAGCAGGCCGTGCCGGTCCAGCAGGCTCTGCGCCCGGGCGGTGGCCCGGACGGTCGGGTCGGCGGCGAAGGCGGGCAGCAGCGACCAGCGCCCGGCCACCGTCGGCGGGCCGCTGCGCAGGGCGCCGCCGGCGCGGCCGAAGAGGCGGCCCGCGCCGCCGTAGCGGCCGCGCGGGGTGGCCCGCGGGGCACGGTGGGCGGTGGCCCCGGCCGTCCGGGCGGAGCCGAGCAGGGCGCGCAGCGGGGCGAGGGTGTCATTGCTGACGTACCCGGCCCAGACCAGGTCCCAGAGGGCCTCGACGATCTCGGACTCGGGGGTCTCGGTCAGGCCCTCGGCGCGCAGCCGTTCCACCAGTTGGCGGAAGAACAGGCCGTAGCCGCCGGTCAGGGCCGCCGTCACGGCGGTGTGCACGGGGGTGACGGCGGGCGGGACGGGCTCGGGGCGCAGCAGGTGGGCGTTCTCGGCGAGGTGCAGGCTGATCCAGCCGTCCGTGCCGGGCAGGGCGCCGGCACCGGACCAGCCGATCTCGCCGGCCGCCATCAGCTCGTCCAGCAGACCGGGGGAGTAGTCGGCGAGCCGGGCCGGGAGGATCAGCTTCTCCAGGGCGGAGGCGGGCAGGGCGGTGCCCTGGAGCTGTTCGACCACCCGGACCAGGCCGTCGGGGCCGCGCAGCCGGTGGCCGGCCAGGTGCTGCCACTGCGGGAGGAACGCGGCCAGCGCGCGGGGCGGTACGGGTTCGACCTCCTGGCGCAGGGCGGCCAGCGAACGGCGGCGCAGCCGGCGCAGGACCTCGGCGTCGCACCATTCGACGGTGGCGGTGTGGCCCTCGACCGGGCGGAACTCGCCCTGGACGAGGCGGCCGGTGGCGGTGAGCCGGTGCAGGGTGCCGGTGACGACGGCGGTGCCGAGACCGAAGCGGGCGGCGGCCTCGGCGGCGGTGAACGGGCCGTGGGTGCGGGCGTGCCGGGCGAGCAGGTCGCCCATCGGGTCCTTGACCGGCTCGGTGAAGGCCTCGGGGACGCCGACCGGCAGGGGGGTGCCGAGGGCGTCGCGGAGCCGTCCGGCGTCCTCGACGGCGGCCCAGCGCCGCTCTCCGGCGATCCGGACCTGGATCAGCCGCCGGGCCGCTTCGAGTTCGAGCGCCCAGAGCGGATCGGCGCCGCGGGCGGTCAGTTCGGCCTCGGTGAGCGGGCCGAGCAGGCGCAGTGCGTCGGCGACGCCCTCGGCGTCCTTGATCCGGCGCTCGGGGGTGAGGCGTTGGAGCTCGGCCTCCAGCTCGGCGAGGACCTGCGGGTCGAGCAGCTCCCGCAGCTCGGCCTGGCCGAGGAGTTCGGAGAGCAGCCGGGAGTCGAGGGCGAGGGCGGCGGCGCGGCGCTCGGCGAGCGGGGAGTCCCCCTCGTAGAGGAACTGGGCGACGTAGCCGAAGAGCAGGGAACGGGCGAACGGGGAGGGCTCGGGGGTGGTGACCTCGACCACGCGGACCGCGCGGGATTCGAGGTCCGCCATCAGCTCGACCAGACCGGGGACGTCGAAGACGTCCTGGAGGCACTCCCGGACGGCCTCCAGCACGATCGGGAAGGATCCGTACTCGGAGGCCACCTCGAGGAGTTGGGCGGCGCGCTGGCGCTGCTGCCAGAGCGGGGTGCGCTTGCCGGGGCTGCGCCGGGGGAGCAGCAGGGCGCGGCCGGCGCACTCACGGAAGCGGGAGGCGAACAGGGCGGAGCCGCCGACCTGGTCGGTGACGAGCTGCTCGATCTCGCCGGGGTCGAACAGCGCGGCGTCGGCGCCGACCGGGGCGTCGTCCGGTGAACTCGCCCGCTCCGGCGGCTCCATGGGGAAGTCGAGCAGGTCGGCGTCGGGGAGGCGGAGCACGATGCCGTCGTCGGCGTGCATGACCTGCGGGTCGAGGCCGTGCTTCTCGCGCAGCCGGGCGGCGAGGGCGAGCGCCCAGGGGGCGTGCACCTGCGCGCCGAAGGGGGAGTGGATGACGATCCGCCAGTCGCCGAGTTCGTCGCGGAAGCGCTCGACCACGATGGTGCGGTCGTCCGGGAGGTGGCCGCAGGCGGTGCGCTGTTCGGCGAGGTAGGCGAGCAGATTGGCGGCGGCCCAGTCGTCCAGACCGGCCTGCTGGAGCCGGGCGGTGGCGGCCTCGGGCGGGAGGGCGCCGAGTTCGCGGGTGAACGCGCCCAGGGCGCGGCCGAGTTCGAGCGGGCGGCCGAGGGTGTCGCCCTTCCAGAACGGGAGCCGGCCGGGGATCCCGGGGGCGGGGGTGACCAGCACCTTGTCGTGGGTGATCTCCTCGATCCGCCAGGAGGTGGTGCCGAGGGTGAAGACGTCCCCGACGCGGGACTCGTAGACCATCTCCTCGTCGAGCTCTCCGACCCGGCCGCCGCCCTTCCTGCCCGCTTTCGCCTCGGATGCGGCGGAGCCGGCGATGAAGACGCCGAACAGGCCGCGGTCGGGGATGGTGCCGCCGGAGGTGACGGCGAGCCGCTGGGCGCCGGGGCGGCCGGTGACGGTGCCCGCCACGCGGTCCCAGACCAGGCGGGGGCGGAGTTCGGCGAAGGCGTCCGACGGGTAGCGGCCGGCCAGCATGTCGAGGACGGCGTCGAAGGCGGACTGCGGGAGGGTGGCGAACGGCGCGGCCCGGCGGACCAGGGCGAGCAGGTCGTCCACCGGCCAGGTGTCCAGGGCCGTCATGGCGACCAGCTGCTGGGCGAGCACGTCCAGTGGGTTGCGCGGGATGCGCAGCGCCTCGATCCGCCCGGCCCGCATCCGTTCGGTGACCACCGCGGACTGCACCAGATCGCCCCGGTACTTGGGGAAGAAGACGCCGGTGGAGACGGCGCCGACCTGGTGGCCGGCCCGGCCGACCCGTTGGAGGCCGGAGGCGACCGAGGGTGGGGACTCCACCTGGACGACCAGCTCGACCGCGCCCATGTCGATGCCGAGTTCCAGGCTGGAGGTGGCGACCACGGCGGGCAGCCGGCCGGCCTTCAGCTCCTCTTCGACGAGCGCGCGCTGCTCCTTGGAGACCGATCCGTGGTGCGCCCGGGCGAGGAGGGGCGGGGCGCCCTTGGCGGTGCCGGACTCGGCCATCAGCTGGGCGGGGGCGTGGGATTCGGGCAGGGGCTCGCCGACGGCGCGCTCGTAGGCGATCTCGTTGAGCCGGTTGCAGAGGCGCTCGGCGAGCCGGCGGGAGTTGGCGAAGACGATGGTGGAGCGGTGGGCCTGGACGAGGTCGACGATCCGCTCCTCGACATGCGGCCAGATGGAGGCCTGCCGGGCCGGGTCGGTGTCGGTGGGGGCACCTCCCGGCCGCGAGGCCGGGGGACCGCCGCCGGTGGCGGGGGCGGTGGGCAGGTCGTCCAGGTCGGGGACGGGGACGACCACCGAGAGGTCGAACTCCTTGGCGGCGGCGGGCTGGACGACGGTGGCGCCGCGCCGGGGGCTGAGGAAGCGGGCCACCTCCTCGACCGGGCGGACGGTGGCGGACAGGCCGATCCGACGGGCCGGGCGCTCCAGCAGCTCGTCCAGCCGCTCCAGGCTGAGGGCGAGGTGGGCACCGCGCTTGGTGCCGGCGACGGCGTGCACCTCGTCGAGGATCACCGTGTCGATGCCGCGCAGGGCCTCCCGGGAGGCGCTGGTGAGCAGGAGGAAGAGCGACTCGGGGGTGGTGATCAGGATGTCCGGCGGGTGGGTGGTGAAGCGGCGGCGGTCGGCGGCGGGGGTGTCGCCGGAGCGGATGCCGACCTGGACCTCGGGCTCGGGCAGGCCGAGCCGGACGGCGGCCTGGCGCAGGCCGGTCAGCGGTGCGCGCAGGTTCCGCTCGACGTCGACGGCGAGGGCCTTGAGCGGGGAGATGTAGAGGACCCGGCAGCGGCGCTTGGGTTCGGCCGGGGGCGGGGTGGTGCTGAGCCGGTCCAGGGCGGAGAGGAACGCGGCGAGGGTCTTGCCGGAGCCGGTGGGGGCGACCACCAGGACGTCGGTCTCCTGCCGGATGGCGTGCCAGGCCTCGGCCTGGGCGGTGGTGGGCGCGGTGAAGGCCCCCGTGAACCAGGCCCGGGTGGCCGGGGCGAATCCGGCCAGCGGATCGGCCGGGGGGCCGGCGGGCGACGGGTTCCGGGTCTGGGGTGCCATGCCCCCATGGTGCCCGGTGGCACTGACAAGGGAGCCGTGGTGGGGCGGTCGCGGCTGTGCCGTCCGGAAGAGCCAAAAAGGCAAAACAGACAATCCGCTCCTATGGTGATTATTCAGACCCGTGATCCTCCCGTGACCACCGGGACCGACGAGCGGAGACCGTGCGATGGCGCAGGTGCACCCGTCCGGCCGCGGTCCCGCCTGCGCCGTCCCGCGCCGCGCCAAGGCGTCGGTCCGCGCCCTGCTCGCGATGCTGCTCACCGCGCTGGTCGTCGTCGGTGCCGTCCCGTACGTGGCCGGGCCGGGGCGGGCCTACCTCAGCTACCTGGTGCTGGCCGAGCAGGAGGACGCCGCCGGGGCCGCCCGGGCCGGGGCCGAGGCGCGTGCCGCGGGCGGGCAGGTCGTCCAGGAGTACCCGCAGATCGGGGCCGTGCTCGCGTACGCGACCGGTGGCTTCGCCGACAAGGTCCGGGGCCGGCCCGGGGTGGCCGCCGTCGGTGCCACCCGGACCGCACCGGTGCCGGGCCCGCCCCGGCCGCTGGCCGGCGCCGGGGACTTCGGTGCCGGTGCCGGTGCCGGCGACAGCGCGGACCGGGCGGACGTCGATGCGGACGGCGGACGGCCGGGTGGCGGCAGCGCGGACGGCGGGGACGACGCCTCCGTCACCGTGCCGGACCCGGGCGAACACGATGCCTGGAATCTCGCCCTGCTCGGCACGGCCGGCGCCTCGCCCACCCTGCTGCGCGGTCCGGCCGCCGACCCCGGCAGGCCCTCCGCCGACGCGCTGCGCCGGGTGCTGGTCGCGGTGCTCGACTCAGGCGTCGACGACACCCACCCCGACCTGCGCGCCGCGGTCGACCCGAAGAGCTCGGCCTCCTGCGCGGACGGCCGCCCCGACGGGCGGACCGGCGTCTGGCGGCCCGACCCGGGGATCGGCGAGAGCGGCCACGGCACCCACGTCGCCGGGATCGTCGGGGCCGCCCGGGACGGCCGCGGGGTCGCCGGGGTCGCCCCCGGCGTCCGGATCGCGGCGGTCCGGCTGCTCGGCCCGCTCGGCCAGTACTACGCGGAGAACATCGTCTGCGGCATGCTCTGGGCCGCCGACCACGGCGCCAAGGCGATCAACAACAGCTACTTCGCGGACCCGTGGAAGTACAACTGCCCCGAGGACCGGGACCAGGCCGCGCTGATCACCGCCGTGGCCCGGGCCTCCGGGTACGCCCAGCGCCGGGGCGCGGTGGTGGTGGCCTCGGCCGGGAACGACAGCCAGGACCTCGGGGCCGCCAGGACCGACGACCGCAGTCCCAACGACCGCACCTCAGGACCGGCGCAGTCCCGGTACGTCGGCACCGAGTGCGTTCGGCTGCCCGGTGAACTGCCCGGCGTGGTCACGGTCACCGCCGTGAACCGGGACGGCCAGCCGTCCGCCTACTCCAACTACGGGCGTGGAAAGGTCTCGCTGGCCGCCCCGGGGGGAGACCCGGACGGCGGCCCGCAGGGGGCGATCGTCTCCGACTGGCCCGGCGGCCGGTACGCCGCGCTGGCCGGCACCTCGATGGCGGCGGCGCACGTCACCGGCGCGGTCGCGGTGGCCGCGGCGCTGCACCCGGACTGGGGCTCGGACCGGCTCGCCGCGCTGCTGGCCGGCGCCGCGGCGGCCGCCTGTCCGCCCGGCCCGCGGGCCTGCGGCGACCGGCAGTACTACGGCGCGGGGACGCTGGCGCTGCCGCACTGAGCCGCCCCTGCCGGGCGACCGCGAACGCCCGGCAGGGGGGCGGAAAACCCGGTGACAGGTGGGGCACGATCGGCGACGATCGGGGGCATGACCGTCTTCCTGGCCACCGAGCGGCTGGTGCTGCGCCGCTTCACCGGGGCCGACGTGGACCACCTGGTGGAGCTGGACGGCGACCCCGAGGTGATGCGGTACCTCACCGGCGGCCGGGCCACCCCGCGCGAGGTGGTCGAGCGCGAGGTGCTGCCGCGCTTTCTCGACCACTACGAGCGGTACGGCACGCTCGGCTGGTGGGCCGCCGAGGAGCGGGTGGGCGGTGCCTTTCTCGGCTGGTTCGAGTTCCGGCCGACCGGCACGGAGGACCGGGGCGAGGTCGAACTCGGCTATCGGCTGCGCCGGTCGGCCTGGGGGCGGGGCTACGCCACGGAAGGCGCGCGGGCGCTGGTCCGCCGGGGCTTCGAGGAGCTCGGTGTGCGCCGGGTGGTCGCGTACACGATGACGGTCAACAGTGGTTCGCGGCGGGTGATGGCGAAGGCCGGGCTCTCCTGTGTGCGGACCTTCCACGAGGACCACCCCGAGCCGATTCCCGGCAGCGAGCTGGGCGAGGTCGAGTACGCGCTGGAGGCGGCGGGCTGGAGGCCCTGAGGCCGCCTCGGCCGCGGCGCCCCGGCCCGGGTCCGGGATACTGGTGGCCATGAGGCTGACGGAGTTCTGGCGACGGATGTACGCGCACTTCGGTGAGGCGTACGCGGAGTCCTTCGCCTCTGATCATGTGATGAGCGAGCTGGGCGGGCGGACGATCCGGCAGGCGCTGGACGCGGGCTGGGAGGCCAAGGACGTCTGGCGTGTGGTCTGTGACACCCAGGGAGTCTCGTCGCTGCTGCGCTGAGCCGGTGCCCGGTGCTCGGGCGGGCGACGGCGATGGGCCAGACTGTCCGAGTGACAAGCAGTGCAGAACAGCAGAATTCGGACAGGTTGACGCAGGTCGTCGACGAGGCCCCGGGCCCGCAGCCCGCACCGCCGCAGCCCGAGCCGTTGCAGCCCGCGCCGCCGCTGTCCCCGGACGCGGGCGGCGGGCTCTGGGGCACCGGGATGCCGCGCTGGCTGCCCCGGGCGATGGTGCTGGCGCTGGTCCTGGTCGGGCTGTTCCAGCTCGCCGACTGGGCCTTCCACCAGCTGATCGACCTCTTCGTGATGCTGCTGGTCTCCTTCTTCCTCTCGCTGGCGCTGGAGCCGGCCGTGGACCGGATGGCGGCCCGGGGTGTGCGGCGCGGCATCGGCACCTTCCTGGTCTTCGTCGCGGTCGTGGTCGCCGTGGCCGGATTCCTGACCGCGCTAGGGACCCTGCTGGTCGATCAGGTGGCGAAGATCGCCGGGGACCTGCCGCATCTGCTCGACAATCTGATCAACTGGATCAACAAGACCTTCCATCAGGACCTGTCGCTGGACGAGCTGCAGAAGAAGCTGCTCAAGGACTCCGGCGCCATCGAGAGCTACGCCCAGCAGGCCGCCGACAACGTCTGGGGCGTCTCCTCCACCCTGATCGGCGGGCTGTTCCAGGCCTTCACGGTCGGCCTCTTCACCTTCTACTTCACCGCCGAGGGCCCCAGGGTGCGCCGGACGGTCTGCTCGATGCTGCCGCCCGCCAAGCAGGGCGAGGTGCTGCGGGCCTGGGAGATCGCGCTGGCCAAGACCGGCGGCTACCTGTACTCGCGCGCGCTGCTCGCGGTCGCGTCGGCGCTGGCGCACTGGGTGATGTTCGCGCTGCTGGACCTGCCGTACTCGGTCGCGCTGGCGATCTGGGTCGGCGTCATGTCCCAGTTCGTGCCCACCATCGGCACCTATCTGGCCGGTGCGCTGCCGGTGCTGGTCGCGCTCACCGTGGAGCCGGTGGACGCGCTCTGGGTGCTGGCGTTCGTGGTGGTCTACCAGCAGATCGAGAACTACCTGCTGCACCCGAGGATCACCGCGAAGACGGTGGACGTGCACCCGGCCGTGGCGTTCGGCGCGGTGATCGCGGGCGCGGCGCTGCTCGGTGCCGTCGGCGCGCTGATCGCCATTCCGGCGGCGGCCACCCTGCAGGGCTTCGTCGGCACCTATGTGCGCCGGTACGAGGTCGCCACCGACCCGCGGATCGACCGGGGGGAGCAGCGACGCGCCCGGCGGGAGCTGCGCCGGAAGGCGGCGAGCCGGTTGCGGCGGATGGTCGGGGCGGGCGAGCAGCAGAACGGAACCGCAGGTCGGGGGCGGGGCGACGAAGGCGAGGAGGGGTAGCGGGGGGCGGCCGGGCGGCTTGTGCGAACGAATCCCGCTTGAATCGAACAGATGTTCTTTGTACTCTCCGGCGAAGAGTTTTCCACAGGCGGAGCCCGGTCTGGGCCGATTGTCGGTGGGACGCGCTAGCGTCGAGAACGATGAAGCGCACAGCACAGAACCCGAGGGTGGAAGCCATGGCAGGTACGGACCGCGAGAAGGCTCTTGAGACCGCGCTCGCCCAGATCGAGCGGCAGTTCGGCAAGGGCTCGGTGATGCGCCTGGGCGAGAAGGCCAACGAGCCGATCGACGTGATCCCCACCGGGTCCACCGCCCTGGACGTCGCCCTCGGGGTCGGCGGCATCCCGCGCGGCCGGGTGGTCGAGATCTACGGCCCCGAGTCCTCCGGCAAGACCACGCTGACCCTGCACCTGGCGGCCAACGCCCAGCGGGCCGGCGGCACGGTCGCGTTCGTGGACGCGGAGCACGCGCTCGACCCGGAGTACGCGAAGAAGCTCGGCGTGGACACCGACGCCCTGCTGGTCAGCCAGCCGGACACGGGTGAGCAGGCCCTGGAGATCACCGACATGCTGATCCGCTCCGGCGCGATCGACCTGGTGATCATCGACTCCGTCGCGGCGCTCGTCCCGCGTGCGGAGATCGAGGGCGAGATGGGTGACTCGCACGTCGGTCTGCAGGCCCGACTGATGAGCCAGGCGCTGCGCAAGATCGCCGGTGCGCTGAACCAGTCGAACACCACCGCGGTGTTCATCAACCAGCTCCGCGAGAAGATCGGCGTCATGTTCGGCTCGCCGGAGACCACGACCGGTGGCCGGGCGCTGAAGTTCTACGCCTCCGTCCGCCTGGACATCCGCCGGATCGAGACCCTCAAGGACGGCACCGAGGCGGTCGGTAACCGCACGCGCGTCAAGGTCGTCAAGAACAAGGTCGCCGCGCCGTTCAAGCAGGCCGAGTTCGACATCCTCTACGGCGTGGGCATCAGCCGCGAGGGCGGTCTGATCGACATGGGCGTCGAGCACGGCTTCATCCGCAAGTCGGGTGCCTGGTACACCTACGAGGGCGACCAGCTCGGCCAGGGCAAGGAGAACGCCCGTAACTTCCTGCGGGACAACCCCCAGCTCGCCGACGAGATCGAGAAGAAGATCAAGAGCAAGCTCGGTATCGGCCCGAAGACGGAGGAGCCGGCCGAGGGCGAGGCGCCGGCCGCCGCCGAGAGCGGGGCCAAGCCGATCACCGCGACCGTCACCAAGACGGCCGCGGCGAAGAAGACGGCGGCGGCCGCCAAGGCCTGAACCGTTGACACAGCACAACACGGTGACGGGCGACGGCCCGGCGGGCCCGGACGACGACTACGGGCCGCCGGACTGGTTCGCCGCGGTGGCCGAGCCGGAGCCGGACCCAGGGGGGGAACCGGAGCCGGAGCGGGCCTCCCGGCGGGCGCCGTCGCGGCGGGCCGGCCGGGCGCCGGGCCAGGCGGCACGTGGCCCGGAGACGGGCCCTGGGCCGATGGACGCCGTGGGGGGCGGGCTCGGGCTGGTGTCCGCGTCGGACCTGCCCACGGGCCGACGCCGACGCCGTTCGGCGCTGGAGGAGGAGGCAGCCCCCGGTCGCCGGGCCGGGGGAGAGGCGGCCGGTCACGGGGGTGCGGCCGCCTCCTCCTCCGACACCGGGCCGCGCGCGCGTCGGGCCCGCACCCGGGCGGAACGCGATGAGCGCGACGGCCGCGACGAACGTACCGGTCTCGACGATCGTGACGGCCGCGATGACGCCCCGGAGCCCGGGGCGGCCCGGCGGACGAAGCCGGCCAAGCGGTCCGGACAGCCCGGGAGGTCCGGGGCGGAGGAGACGGCCGACCCCGAGGCCCGGGCCCGGGACATCTGCCTGCGGCTGCTCACCGGTGCGGCCAAGACCCGCAAGCAGCTCGCCGACGCCCTGCGCAAGCGGGAGATCCCGGACGAGGTCGCCGACGGGGTGCTGACCCGGCTGGAAGAGGTCGGGCTGATCGACGACGCGGTCTTCGCCCAGGCCTGGGTGGAGTCCCGGCACGCCGTCCGCGGTCTCTCCCGGCGCGCGCTGGCCCAGGAGCTGCGGACCAAGGGGGTGGCCGGCGACCTGGTCGAGCAGGCCGTCGCGCAGCTCGACCAGGACGACGAGGAGGACGCGGCCCGGGCCCTGGTCGAACGCAGACTGCGGGTGACCAGAGGCCTGGAGCGGCAGGCCCGGATGCGCCGACTGGTCGGCATGCTGGCCCGGCGCGGCTACTCCGAGGGGCTTGCCTACCGGGTGGTCCGGGAGGTGCTGGACGAGGAGGAGTCCGGCGAGGACGGCATGGACGGTCCGTCCGGCGAGGAGTGGGAGTGATCACGCCGTTGTGCCGGAGTTGGCCAACTCCCAGGCCAGTATTGACCGTTTCGTAACCCGCGCTTAGCCTCGCACTCAGTGCGGGAGCACCCCGATCACACCTCGGGCAGGCCTGTCCGAGGCCCGGTCGCGGGCGGTTCCGGGCGGCGTGCCGCGCAGGGACGGGGAGTGGGCAGGATGAGGATCGCGGTGAGCACCGGATCGGTAGCCTCCCTGCTGCTGGCGGGCGTCCTGATCGTCGTCGTGGTGTCGGCCTGGCTGATGGTCCGGCGCCTCCAGGCCGTACAGCGGCGCTCCACCGCCGAGACGGAGCGGACCCGGCGCTGGGCCGAGGAACAGGCCGCCCGGCAGCGGGCCGAACTCGACCGCCGGGAAGAGCGGTTGACCGAGGAGCTGGGCCGGCTTCGCGTACAGGAGGGCGAACTCGCCCAGTGGTCCGTCGACTTGGAGCGCGCCCGGAGCGAGGCCATCGAACTGGTGGCACATCGGGCGAGGGCGCTGGAACGGGCGGCCGGGCTGTCGGCCGAGCAGGCCCGGGCCGAACTCGTCCGGGAGGCCGAGACCGAGGCGCGGCGGGAGGCGGCCGTCACCGTCCGGGAGATCGAGCGCGCGGCCAAGGAGGAGGGCGAGCGACTGGCCCGGGGGATCGTCGCCGGGGCGATCCAGCGGCTGGCCGGCGAGCAGACCGCCGAGACGGCGGTGTCGGTGTTCCGGCTGCCGAACGAGGAGATGAAGGGCCGGATCATCGGCCGCGAAGGCCGCAACATCCGGGCCTTCGAATCCGTCACCGGCGTCAATCTGATCGTCGATGACACCCCGGCCTCGGTACAGCTCTCCTGCTTCGACCCCGTCCGCCGGGAGACCGCCAGGCTCACCCTGGAACAGCTGGTCGAGGATGGCCGGATCCATCCGCTGCGGATCGAGCACGTCCACGAGCGCAGCCGTGAGGAGGTGGCGCGGCGTTGTGTGCGGGCCGGTGAGGACGCCCTCCTGGCCGTGCGGATCGACGGCATGCACCCGGAGCTGGTCCGGACCCTCGGCACGCTGCGCTACCGGGCCTCGTACGGCCAGAACGTGCTCGGGCACCTGGTCGAGTCCGCGCACCTGGCCGGGATGATGGCCGCCGAACTCGGGGTGGCCCCGGAGCCGGTGCGGCGCTCGGCGCTGCTGCACGACATCGGCAAGGCCCTGACGCACGAGGTCGAGGGCAGCCATGCGGCGGTCGGGGCGGAGTTCGCCCGTCGGCACGGGGAGTCGGCGGAGGTGGTGCACGCGATCGCGGCGCACCACGGAGAGGTGGAGCCGCGGACGGTGGAGGCGGTGCTGACCCAGGCCGCCGACGCCTGTTCGGGCGGTCGGCCGGGGGCGCGCAAGGAGTCGGCGGAGGTCTATGTGCGCCGGCTGGAGCGGCTGGAGGAGATCGCCCGGGCACACGAGGGGGTGGCCGCGGTGTACGCGATGCAGGCCGGCCGCGAGGTGCGGGTGATGGTGCGGCCGGAGGTGGTGGACGACCTCGGGGCACAGGTGATCGCCCGCGAGGTCGCCAAGCAGGTGGCGGAGGAGCTGACCTACCCGGGACAGATCCGGGTGACGGTGGTCCGGGAGAGCCGGGTCACCGAAGTGGCCCGCTGAGGCCGGACCGGTCGGGTCGGACGCCGGGCCCCGCGGAGGGTGGCCCGGCTACGCGAGTCCGCCCGGGCGCCGGACGGACCGGACGGCACCGTGCGGGGTGGGCTGCGGGGTGGGCTGGGGCGAAGCCTGCGGGGCGGACCGAGGCCCGGGCCCAGGGGCCTGCTCCGGGCCCGGCTCCGGGTCGGGGGCGCCGGGGAGCGGCGCCGGGCCGCCCCGGGCCCGGTCGGCCAGCGCCTGGAGGTCCTCGGCCGCCGCGCCCTGGGTGATCCCGACCAGGTGGCCGTCCGGCCGGATCAGCAGCACGGTGTGCGGGCCCGCGCCCGGGTACTCCTCGGTGACCAGTACCTCGGCCGGCACCGGCAGCGCCGCGGCGACCTCGGCGAGCCGGGGCATCAGCCCGGCGCCCAGCCAGTGTTCGGCGGACCAGACGGCGGTGCCGGGGGCGACGAGCAGCAGCAGGAAGGTCGCGCCGAGCCGGGCGTGCAGCTGGTCGGGGGTGCCGTCGGTGGAGAGCACCGGCAGGTCAGGGACGAGCACGCCGGGCGCGGTGGTGGGCAGCAGCTCGCTGAGTGAGGTCGTCCCGCGCGTGCCGCGCTGCACCGGCACCCGGGCGGGGACACCGGAGGGGGCCGCCGGGTAGGCGGGGGCGCCGCCGAAGCGGCCGGTGCCCAGCTGGCCGTCGGCGAGCAGCGGCGCGTGCTTGCGGAACGATCCGGTGAGCAGCGACCGCCGGGTCTGCTGCCAGCCGCGCAGCGGGCGCAGCATCGGCATGGCCTGGTCGACTGCGCGCAGCCGGGCACCGACCGCGCCGCGCCGCTCGGCCTCGTACCCGTCGAGCAGTGAGCCGCCGGGCTGGGGGCCGCCGGAGTGGAGGTGCCAGGCGAGGGCGAGCCGCCAGGCGAGGTTGTCGGCGTCGCGCAGCCCGTCGGCGAGGTTCTGCATGCCGAGGGCGCCGTGCAGGTGGGCGGCGTCGCCGGCGAGGAAGCAGCGGCCGCTGCGGAAGCGGGCGGCGAGGCGCTGCTGGGCGGTGTGGTCGGCGGCGGCGAGCAGCTCGTACCGGGGCAGTTCGCCGCACCAGCCGGTGAGGGTGGAGGTCACCCGGGTGAGCAGGGTGTCCCCGGTGACGATGCCGGGCCAGGTGGCGTGCGGGTCCACCGGTTCGGTGGCGGCGGGCCGGCCGGGGGGCAGCCGCCAGTCGAGGCGCCAGACGCCGTCCGGCAGCGGGCGGGCGGAGGCCTCGCGGTCGCCGCGCCACGGGGGTTCGCGGTGCAGCCGGGCCTCGTTGAAGGGGAGGTCCACGCGGACGGTGGCGATGGCGTTGCGGTCGACGGCCGGGCGTCCGGGGAAGCGGATCCTCAGCAGCTTGCGGACCGCGGAGCGGGCGCCGTCGCAGCCGACCAGGTGGCTGCCGCGCCACCAGGTCTCGGTGCCGTTCTGCGGGTTGCGGGTGCGGACGCTGACACCGTCGCGGTCCTGTTCGAGTTCGGTCACCCGGTTCAGCGGGACGAGGCGGACCAGCGGGGTGCCGGTCAGGGCGTCGCGCAGGCCGCGCTGGAGGCGGTGCTGCGGCAGGTGCAGGACGGGGGTGCCGGCGAGGTCGATCCGGAGTACCTCCTGGCGGCGGCGCCAGATGGTGAAGGCGTCCCACTGGGCGGCGTCGGAGACGGCCCTCGGGTAACCGATCCGGGTCAGGAAGGCGGCGGTGTCGGCGCCGAGGACGACGCTGCGCGGACCCTCGGGACAGAGCCCCGAACCCTCGTCCAGGACTATCGTCGGCACCTCGTGCCGGGCGAGCGCGAGGGCCAGGGCCAGACCGACCGGTCCGGCCCCGACCACGATCACCGGGTCCATGCCGGGACCTCCGGGCGGGGGCGGGCCGGCGGGGCGGCGTCATACGCGGTGACCCGCCCGTTCGCGGCCGGGCGTCCGGAACCGGCGGGGCGCTCGGGACCCGACACGCACACTCCTCGCTCTGGCGCTCCTGCGTCGTCTGTCGCTCGTCGCTTTCCGCGTCGGCGCGCCCTCTGGCGCAGAGCGAGGATGGTCCCGGATGGTGTCACGAAGAGCAATGCAACAGTTCACCTGCGTGTCCGTCAAGCAGCAGCCGATGTGCGCCGGTTCGCGCCGCGGCGGCCGCGCGCTTCGATCCACCGGGCGAGCGCGGTGAGCAGCAGGCACATCGCGATGTAGATCGGCCCGATCACCAGGACGACGGGGATGTAGGGGAAGCCCGCGGCGTTGATCGGCTGACTGGCGATCGCCTTACCGACGAACAGCAGCTCGTGGTAGGTGATGATGAAGCCGAGCGAGGTGTCCTTCAGGGTGACGACCAGCTGCCCGATCATCGACGGCAGCATCGAGCGCACCGCCTGCGGCACCAGGATGGTGGTCATCACCTGGGTCTTGCGCAGGCCGAGCGCGTACGCGGCCTCGCCCTGGCCGCGCGGGACGGCGTTGACGCCGGTACGGATGATCTCGGCCTGCACGGAGCCGTTGTAGAGGGTGAGCCCGAGGACCAGGGCCCACATCGGCTCCTTGGCGAAGAAGGCGTAGTAGAGCGCGACGATCAGGATCAGCAGCGGCATCGCCCGGAAGAACTGGACGAAGGTGGTGGCCGCCCAGCGCACCGGCCGGTGGTCGGAGAGCCGGCCGGCCGCCAGGAGCGCGCCCAGCGCGAGCGAGAGCACCGCCGCCAGGGCGAAGGCCTCCAGGGTGGCCAGCAGTCCGTCGACGATCCGCTGCTGGACGGTGCTGTACTCGAACGCCTCCCAGAGCTGGGAGTCGAACTGGCCGTTCCCGGCGAGGCTCGCGATCACGTACCAGAGCAGGGCGGCGATGCCGGCCAGCGACAGCGCGCCGAACAGCCGGTACCGGGCGCGGGCCCGGGGGCCGGGGGCGTCGTAGAGGACGCCGGCCGTGGCGGAGCGGGTGAAGAGGGAGCTCATCGGGCCACCGCCAGTCGGTCTTCCAGGAAGCGGAACAGCAGGGCGACGGTGGCGCTGATCACCAAATAGGCGCAGGCCACCCAGAAGAAGATCGCGAAGATCGAGTAGCCGCGCTCGGAGAGCGTCTGCTGCACGCTGTACAGCTCGCTCACGCTGAACGCGCCGGCGATCGCGGAGTTTCTCGGCAGGGCGATGAAGACGCTGCTCATCGGCGCCAGTACGGTCCGGGCGGCCTGCGGCAGGACGATCAGGGTGAGGGTCTGGCCGAAGGTCATGCCGAGGCTGCGGGCGGCCTCCGCCTGGCCGAGCGGCACGGTGTTGATGCCCGAGCGCAGCACCTCGCAGACGAAGGACGCGGTGTAGCCGCCCAGTGCCAGCACCGCGAAGGTGAGGTGGCTGAAGTGCACGCCGAGCGGTGGAAGCCCGAACTCGACGGCGAAGAACAGCAGGGTCAGCGGGGTGTTGCGGAAGAGCGTCACCCAGGCGGTGCCGAAGCCGCGCAGCGCCGGGACGGGGGAGACCCGGAAGGCCGCCAGCAGGGTGCCCAGCAGCAGGGCGAGCAGGGCGCTGAGCGCGCTCAGCTCGATCGTCTGCAGGAAACCGTCGCGGAACAGCGCGAAGTTGTCGTCCTCGAACAGTATGCCCATGTGGCGGCCCTCCTCTCAGGAGCGGTCAGGAACGGTCGGAAGCGACGGAGGGATCAGTACCGCTCCAGGGCCGGCGGCTGCGGGGCGGCCGAGCCGGAGAGGCCGAGGGTGGCGTCGTACGCCTTCTTCCAGTCGCCGTTGTCCTGGTGGGCCTTGAGGGCGTCGCTGATGGCCGCGCGCAGCACCGCGTCGTCCTTGTTCAGGCCGACGCCGTAGTTCTCCTTGGTGAACGGCTGGCCGACCACCTTGAGCTTGGGCGCGTACTTGGAGGCGTAGCCCTTGAGGATGGCGTCGTCGGTGGTGACGGCGTCGACCTCGCCGGACAGCAGCTTCTCCACGCAGGCGGAGTAGGTGTCGAACTGGGTGATCTTCGCGTTGTACGGCTGGATGTTCTTGATCGAGGTGGAGCCGGTGGCCGTGCAGACGTTCTTGCCGTTGACCGAGTCCGGGCCGGTGATGGCGGTGTTGTCCGCCTTCACCAGCAGGTCCTGCCCGGCGATGTAGTACGGGCCGGCGAAGGAGACCAGCTTCTTGCGCTCGTCGTTGATGCTGTAGGTGCCGACGTAGAAGTCGATCTGGTTCTTGGCGATGGCCGGCTCGCGCTGCGAGGAGACCAGCGTCTGCCACTTGATCTGCTGCGGGGTGAAGCCGAGGTCGGCGGCGACCATCTTGGCGATCTCGATGTCGAAGCCGCTGCGGTCACCGCTGGCGATGTCCTCGAAGCCGAGGAACGGCTGGTCGGACTTGGCGCCGATGATCAGCTGGCCGCGCTTCTTGGCCTCGGCGAAGACCGGCGAGCCGTCCAGCTTGGCGTCGGTCTTGACGGTGTAGGTGGGCAGCTTCGGGGCGTTGCTCGCGGTCGCGGCGGCGTCGCCGGGCGAGCCGTCCTTGCCGCAGGCGGTGGCGGTGAGCGCGATGGCACAGAGCGCGACGGCGAAGGTGCGACGAGTCCTCATGAGGGTGGATCTCCTCGGGCTGGGCCACGGTTCTACCGGGCGCTGGCGTCTGGACGGTGCATGCGACGGCGCGGACGGGCGGCGCGCTTGCCGCCGCTGACCGCGCGTCAACTCGGAGCGGTCATCGGAACGGTCAGTGGTGCAGGATCTTCGAGAGGAAGTCCTTGGCGCGTTCGCTGCGGGGTGCGGTGAAGAAGGCCTCGGGGGTGTTCTGCTCGACGATCCGGCCGTCCGCCATGAAGAGCACGCGGTTGGCGGCGGACCGGGCGAAGCCCATCTCGTGGGTGACGACGACCATCGTCATGCCGTCCGCGGCCAGTTGGCGCATGACCTCCAGCACCTCGTTGATCATCTCCGGGTCGAGCGCCGAGGTGGGCTCGTCGAAGAGCATCACCTTGGGGTTCATCGCCAGCGCCCGGGCGATCGCCACGCGTTGCTGCTGGCCGCCGGAGAGCTGGGCCGGGTACTTGTCCGCCTGCGCGCCGACGCCGACCCGCTCCAGCAGGTCCCGGGCGGTCCGCACCGCCTGTTCGCGGGCGATCCCGCGGACCTTGACCTGGCCGAGCACCACGTTCTCCAGCACGGTCTTGTGCGCGAACAGGTTGAAGCTCTGGAAGACCATGCCGACCTCGGCCCGGAGCCTGGCCAGCTCCCGGCCCTCGGCGGGCAGCGGGCGGCCGTCGATGGTGATCGTGCCGGAGTCGATCGTCTCCAGCCGGTTGATCGTCCGGCAGAGGGTCGACTTGCCCGAGCCGGAGGGTCCGATCAGGACCACCACCTCGCCCTCGGTGATCTCCAGGTCGATGTCCTGGAGCACGTGCAGGGCGCCGAAGTGCTTGTTCACCCCGCTCAGCACCACCAGCGGAGCGGGCGTGGCGCTGGCGTCCTCGGTGGGGCCCTCGGTCATCGCGCCTGCTCCCTCGTGTCGGCCCGGAGAGCTGAACTCCCTTGGGCGGCAGTGGTGGTACGAAATCCGGGGGCCGCAGCCGGCGGAGCCGCGGCCCCCGGTGGGGTGACCATAGGAGCCCTGACGATGTCACGTCAGCCGATCTGAGCGGAACTTGAGGATCACGATCCGGCCACACGCCGGGCGGGCACTGTTCACGCGCGTCCGGTACGGGCACGGTGACAGCGGGCACCCGCCCCGCCGCGCGCCGTCCCGCGCGGTTCCGGACCGTGGCCGAGCCTGGCGCCGGACGGCCCGCTGGCCCATACTGCGCAGAACCGGGACCTGCCCGGTGGGGCCCGTGAACACCGCACGACACCCCTGGGAACACCGCACGACACCCCTGGAAACGTCGGAGGAAGGAGGAACGATGCGACTGCTGCTCGTAGAGGACGACGAACGCGTGGCCGCCGCGCTGGTCGCGGTCCTGGGCCGGCACGGCTTCCAGGTCAGGCACGCCCGCAGCGGGCACGAGGCGCTCGACGCGCTGGTGCCGGACGGCCACGACCCGTACCGGGTGGTCCTGCTCGACCTCGGGCTGCCCGACCGCGACGGCTTCGAGGTGTGCAGCCGGATCCGGGCCGGCAGCGGCGTGCCGGTGATCATGGTGACCGCGCGAGCCGACATCCGCTCCCGGATCCACGGGCTCAACCTCGGCGCCGACGACTACGTCACCAAGCCGTACGACATGGGCGAACTGCTCGCCCGCATCCACGCCGTGGCCCGGCGCGGCGCCGCGCCCACCGCCGCCGCGGCCCCCGCGCCCGACACGGTGCCGCAGCAGCGCGGGCCGCTGGAGTCCCGCGGCATCCGGATCGACCGCGAGCGCCGCCGGGTCAGCGTGGACGGCCGCGACGTGCCGCTCACCCGCAAGGAGTTCGACCTGCTGGCGCTGCTCGCCCAGAGCCCCGGCGTGGTCTACCGGCGCGAGCAGATCTTCAGCGAGGTCTGGCGCAGCGGCTGGGAGGGCAACGGCCGCACCCTGGAGGTGCACATCGGCTCGCTGCGCACCAAGCTCGCCCTGCCCGGCCTGGTCGAGGCCGTCCGGGGCGTCGGCTACCGGCTGATCGCCGAGTCCCCGGCCTCCGCCGGGCAGCCGCCCCCGGCCCGCGCGGAGCGCTGACCGCACGTGCGCAACCGCCTGCTCGGCATCCTGCTCGCGCTGATGCTCTGCGTGCTGGCCGCCCTCGGGCTGCCGCTGGCCGCGGCGTTCGCCGCCGCCGAGCAGAGCCGGGTGCTGGTCGACCGGATCGACGACGCCGCCCGGTTCGCCCAGGACCTGCCCACCGCGGGCCCCTCGGCCCCGGAGACGGCCGTCAAGGGCGAGCCCGGGCCGGCGCCGGGCGAGCTCGGCCGGCGGCACGCGCTGGACGCCGAGGTGGCCCGCTACCACGAGCTGTACGGGGTGAGGCTGGGCATCTTCCAGCGTGACGGCGTCCCCATCGCCGCCGCCCCGGCGGACTGGCGGGTGCCCGCCGGCGGCTGGGGCGAGCAGGCCTTCCAGGAGGCGCTGGACGGGCGGCGCAGCCACAACCCGCGGCAGGTCTGGCCGTGGACCACCGACGGGACGCTGACCATCGCCGCCCCGGTGGTCCGGGACGGCGACGTGGTGGCGGTGGTGCTCAGCGAGTCCCCGACCGGCCCGATGCGCGCCCGGGTGCTGCACAGCTGGCTGGTGATCGGGGCCGGCGAGGCGGCCGCGATGATCGTCGCGGTGCTGCTGGCCGTACGCCTCACCGAGTGGGTGCTGCGCCCCGTCCGCACCCTCGACCGGGCCACCCACTCCATCGCCACCGGCCGGATGGCCGCCCGGGTGGCACCCGGCGGCGGACCGCCCGAGCTCCAGCGTCTCGCCCGGTCGTTCAACGAGATGGCCGACCATGTGGTGCTCGCCCTGGACCAGCAGAAGGCCTTCGTCGCGGACGCCTCGCACCAGCTGCGCAACCCGTTGGCGGCGCTGATGCTGCGGGTCGAGCTGCTGGGCATGGAGCTGCCCGAGGGACACGAGGAGGAGCTCGGCGGGGTCCGGGAGGAGGGCACCCGGCTCGCCCGGGTGCTGGACGACCTGCTCGGGCTGGCCACCGCCGAGCACGCCCGCCCCGAGCCCGAGCCGACCGATCTGGCCGCGCTCACCCTGGCCCGGGTGGACGCCTGGCGGCCGGTGGCGGTGCGGCGCGGGATCGAACTCGGCTGGGAGGGGCCGGCGCTGGCACTCGGCATGGCCGACCCGATCGGCTTCGGCAGCGCGCTGGACGCGGTGCTGGACAACGCGCTGAAGTTCGGGCCGGCCGGCAGCCGGGTGCGGCTGCTGGTCGCGGTGCAGCGCAAGGAGATCGCGGTGACCGTCTCGGACAACGGGCCCGGCCTCACCGAGGAGGAGCTGTCCCGGGCCGGCGACCGGTTCTGGCGCAGTGCGCGCCATCAGAACGTGGACGGCTCCGGCCTCGGCCTCTCCATCGCCCGCACCCTGCTGCAGGCCGGCGGCGGCTCGCTCACCTTCGCCCCGGTGAAGCCGACCGGCCTCGCGGTGACCCTGGCGGTGCCGCGGCCGGAGAAGGGCCGGGCGTAGCACCCCTGTCCCGCGGTTTCCCGGGCCTCAGGGCTTCAGGGCTTCACCGAGCGGTAGTAGCGCATCGCGCCCTCGTGCAGCGGGAGCGGGTCGGTGTAGACGGCGGTGCGCAGATCGACCAGCTGGGCGGCGTGGACCTTGGCGCCGATCTGGTCCCGGCTGTCTATCACCGCCCTGGTCATGCCCTGGACCAGATCGGTGTCCACATCGTCCCGGGTGATCAGCAGGTTGGGCACGGCCACGGTGGCGACGGCGTCCGCCGGTTCGGCGCCGGGGTAGGTGCCCTTGGGGATGGTGGCGGCCCGGTAGGCGTCGGTGCCGCCGCCCGGGACCTGGTGGACGGCCTCGGCGAGGTCGCCGAGCGGCACGATCCTGATCGGTGTGTGCTCCGAGAGATCGGTGAGCGCGCTGGTCGGCAGGCCGCCGGACCAGAAGAAGGCGTCCAGCCGGCCCGCCCGCAGCTCGTCGACCGCGTCGCCGATGCCCAGCATGGCGGGCTTGATGTCGTGGTCCGGGTCGAGCCCGGCCGAGGAGAGCAGCCGCCTGGTCACCAGGTTCACCCCGGACAGCGACTGGCCGACGCCGACCCGCAGGCCCTTCAGGTCGGCGGCCCGGTGCACCGGCGAGGAGGCCGGCACGATCAGCTGGAAATAGTCGTCGTAGAGCCGGGCGATGGCCCGCAGCCGCTCCTTGCCGGGGCCGGAGTACTGGGCGACGGCGTCGGCGGTGGCGATGGCGAAGTCGTCCTGGCCACCGGTCACCCGGGCGAGGTTGTCGAGCGAGCCCTGCGAGTTGTCCAGCCGCAGCCGTACCCCCGGCATCGCCTTGGCGATGTGCGTCTGCAACAGCTGCCCGTACCGGTCGTACACGCCGCGCTGCACCCCGGTGGCGAAGCCCGTCTCGCCGCGCGGATAGGAGGGCGAGCGGCCGGTCGAGAGCCACCAGCCGCCGAGCCCCGCGGCCACCAGCACCAGGACCAGCACGGTCCGCCAGAGCGGGCTGTGCGCCGCCGCGCGGACGGCGGTGCCGAGTCGGTGCGGAGAGCTGGGGGCCATGCAGGGATAGTGCCAGTCCGCCGGGGCGAACGGGAGGGGCGACCGGCGGGGAAAGCGTTTCGCGGCTGCCCGTACCCTGGTCTGGTGAGCGGTGAGAGCGGATTGAAGAGCTACAAGGTCGTCACGTACGGCTGCCAGATGAACGTCCACGACTCCGAGCGCCTGTCCGGGCTGCTGGAGGACGCCGGGTACGTGAAGGCCGGGCAGGACGGCGACCCCGACCTGGTCGTGTTCAACACCTGCGCGGTGCGCGAGAACGCCGACAACAAGCTGTACGGCAACCTCGGGCAGCTGGCGCCGGTCAAGAGCCGCCACAAGGGCATGCAGATCGCCGTCGGCGGCTGCCTGGCACAGAAGGACCGCGACACCATCGTCCGCAAGGCCCCCTGGGTGGACGTGGTGTTCGGCACCCACAACATCGGGCACCTGCCCGCGCTGCTGGAGCGGGCCGCGATCGAGCGGAAGGCCCAGGTCGAGATCCTGGAGTCGCTGGAGACCTTCCCCTCCACCCTGCCCACCCGCCGCGAGTCCGCGTACGCCGCGTGGGTCGCCATCTCGGTCGGCTGCAACAACACCTGCACCTTCTGCATCGTGCCCGCGCTGCGCGGCAAGGAGGAGGACCGCCGCCCCGGCGACGTCCTCGCCGAGATCGAGGCGCTGGTCGGCGAGGGCGTCATCGAGGTGACCCTGCTCGGCCAGAACGTCAACGCCTACGGCTCCGACCTGGGCGACCGCGAGGCCTTCTCCAAGCTGCTGCGCGCCGCCGGGCAGATCGAGGGCCTGGAGCGGATCCGCTTCACCTCGCCGCACCCGCGCGACTTCACCGACGACGTGATCGCCGCGATGGCCGAGACCCCGAACGTGATGCACCAGCTGCACATGCCGCTGCAGTCCGGCTCGGACACCGTGCTCAAGGCGATGCGCCGCTCCTACCGGCAGGAGCGCTTCCTCGGCATCATCCGGAAGGTGCGCGAGGCGATGCCGGACGCGGCCATCTCCACCGACATCATCGTGGGCTTCCCCGGCGAGACCGAGGAGGACTTCGAGCAGACCCTGCACACGGTCCGCGAGGCCCGCTTCACCAACGCCTTCACCTTCCAGTACTCCAAGCGCCCCGGCACCCCGGCCGCCGAGATGGCCGACCAGGTGCCGAAGGCCGTCGTGCAGGCCCGCTACGACCGGCTGATCGCGCTCCAGGAGGAGATCTCCTGGGAGGAGAACAAGAAGCAGGTCGGCCGCACCCTGGAGATCCTGGTCGCCGAGGGCGAGGGCAAGAAGGACGACCGGACCGACCGGCTCTCCGGCCGCGCGCCCGACAACCGGCTGGTCCACTTCACCCGGCCCGCCGAGCCGGTGCGCCCCGGCGACATGGTGACCGTCGAGATCACCTACGCGGCCCCGCACCACCTGCTCGCCGAGGGCCCGACGCTCGCGGTGCGCCGCACCCGGGCGGGGGACGCCTGGGAGAAGCGCCAGGCGGCACCCGCCGCCAAGCCCGCGGGAGTGATGCTCGGCCTGCCGACCATCGGCGCCCCCGCGGCGCCGGCCGCCGCCCCGGCGGGCGGCTGCTGCGGCGACTGACCATGGCCCAGGGCGGCCCGGCGGGATCGGTGATCCCGCCGGGCCGCTTTCGTTAGAGTGATCCGCATGCTGGTAGCCGCCGCCGTTTGCCCCTGTCCGCCGCTGCTCGTCCCGGAGGTCGCCGCCGGGGCGGCCGCCGAACTGGAGCCGCTGCGCGCCGCCTGCGACGAGGCGGTGGCGGCACTGCTCGGGGCCGGGCCGGACCTGGTCGTGGTGGTCGGCACCGGGCCGGAGGCCGAGGTGTGGACAGAGGGCGGGGCCGGCTCCTTCCACCGCTACGGGGTGCCGCTGGTGGCCAGGCTGCCGTCCGGCCGGGTCGAGGGGCCGGAGCTGGCGCCCTCGCTGACCGTCGGCGCCTGGCTGCTGGAGCGGGCCGGGGCGGCCCTGCCGACGCACGCCTGCGCCGTGCCCGCCGACGCGCCCGCCGACCGGATGCTCGGGCTGGGCCAGGGCCTGGCCGGGCTGGCCGACCGGGTCGGACTGCTGGTGATGGGGGACGGCAGCGCCTGCCGTTCGGTGAAGGCGCCGGGCTACCTGGACGAGCGCGCCGAGGGCTTCGACGCGGCGCTCGCGGAGGCGCTGGGCTCGGCCGACCTGGCCGCGCTGGCCGCCGTGGACCAGGGGCTGGCCGCCGAGCTGCGGGCCGAGGGCCGGGCTCCCTGGCAGGTGCTGGCCGGCGCCGCGGAGGGCGCCGGCCTCAAGGCACGGCTGGGCTACCAGGACGCGCCGTACGGCGTCGGGTACGTCGTGGCGTCCTGGGGCTGAGCCGTTCCGGCCGGGCACGACCGGCCGGAACGGGGTGACCGGAACGCGGGTCAGGCCGACGGGCCGCCGTTGCCCGGCTGCGGCTTGTGGGCGAAGTCGTCCACCGCGCCCTTGGCCTTGCTGGTGCCGGTCTCGATCTTCTCCGTGTACTTGCCCTTGGTGGCTTTGTCGATCGCGCCGCCGGCCTTGTCCACCACGTTGTCGATCTGCTCGCTGTGCTTGCCCGCCAGCTCGCTCGCCTTCTCCTTGAGCTCTCCGGCCTTGCCCTTGAGGTTGTCCATCAGACCCATGGCGTTCTCACCGTTCCTTTCTGTCTTCTGCTCAACGTCCGTCGCGGTCGAACCGTTCTCAACCGCAGACCTGGCCTTAACCAGGCATATCGTCACCCAATAGGACCAGTCGGGCGGGGAGGTCAACGGCGCGGCGGCGGTTTTGCGAGACTGGTGCCGTGAGCAGCTCCCGTACCGTTCAGCCCCGTGTCGTCTCCGTGGTGGGCGCGACCGCCGCCGGCAAGTCCGACCTGGCCGTCGCCATCGCCCGTAGTCTCGACGGCGAAGTGATCAACACCGACTCGATGCAGCTCTACCGGGGCATGGACATCGGCACCGCCAAGCTCACCCGGGCCGAGCGCGATGGCGTCCCGCACCACCTGCTGGACATCTGGGACGTCACCGAGGCCGCCAGCGTCGCCGAGTACCAGCGGCTCGCCCGCGCCGAGATCGACCGGCTGCTCGCGGCCGGCCGCACCCCCGTCCTGGTCGGCGGTTCCGGGCTGTACGTCCGGGCGGCGATCGACGAGATGGACTTCCCCGGTACCGACCCGGCCGTCCGGGCCCGGCTGGAGGCCGAGCTGGAGCAGGCCGGCCCGTACGCGCTGCACCGGCGGCTGGCCGAGCTGGACCCGGCCGCCGCCGAGGCCATCCTGACCGGCAACGGCCGGCGGATCGTCCGGGCGCTGGAGGTCATCGAGATCACCGGGCAGCCGTTCACCGCCAACCTGCCGAGCAACACCGCCGTCTACGACGCGGTGCAGATCGGTGTCGCGGTGCCGCGGCCCGAACTGGACGAGCGGATCACCCTGCGGGTGGACCGGATGTGGGAGGCCGGACTGCTGGACGAGGTGCGGGCACTGGAGCGGCTCGGCCTGCGCGAGGGGCGCACGGCCTCCCGGGCGCTCGGGTACCAGCAGGTGCTGGACCACTTCGCCGGAGAGTGCACCGAGGACGAGGCCCGCGCCGAGACCGTCCGGGCGACCAAGCGGTTCGCCCGCCGCCAGGAGTCCTGGTTCCGCAGGGACGGCCGGATCCACTGGCTCTCCCGCCCGGCCGGTGCCGACCCGGCCGAGCTGCTGGCGGACTCGCTGGAGCTGATCGAACGTCAGGAAAAGGACGGCGCGTAGGCGGTATCCGGCCAATCCGGCGGTGCACCTGCGCGCGCAGGCGGGCGTGCAGAACGAACCGGCGGTTACGGCCCGATCACGTGATGGCCACGGATCACCCGGTGGCCCCGGTCAGGCCCGGAACGCCCCCCTGGACATGCCATCATCGATGCCATAAGGGCCGGTCCGCGAGGGCCGGTCGCGTCCGGCCGCGAGTCCGCACTCGTGTCGAACTGTCAGGGGAGGCCGCGTGTCGACGGGTACCGGCCCCGAATCCGGGCAGAGCGGGAGCGCCACCGCCGAGGCCGACGGCCCCGACGCCTCGACCCTGCCGGACCTGCCCGTGCTGGCGGGCCTCGACGCCCCCACCTCCTACGCGGTCGCGCTGCCCGCGCTGGACACCCGCACCCCCTCCGGCGCGGTGCACGAGCGGGAGATCCGCCCGCGCCGCCGGCTGCGCTGGTGGCAGACGCTGCCGATCGCGCTGCTGGCCACCGTCGGCTCGCTGATGTTCGCCTTCCCGCTCGCCTTCGGCTCCGGCGGAACCGGCTCCGCGATGGTCGGGATGCTCGGGATGCTGCTCACCGCCGCCTCGGTCGGCTGGGGGGCGATGGCCGCCCGGCACGCCGGGTACAAGTGGCCGGGCCTGCCGCGCCGCGGCTCCGGCGAACGGGCCGGATGGAAGGCGATCGTGATCTACACCCTGATCGCGCTGGCCGCCTGCGCGCTCGCCCTGTGGCGGGTCGTCCACCTGCGCTGAGGCCTGCCGGGGCCGTCCGGCCGGTCGTCCGGTCCGCCCTACGGGCCTGGCCGTTGCCCTGCGCGGTGGCTCAGTACCATCGGGAGGGTGAGCGAATCCTCCCAGCAGCCCGTTGGCCTCCTCTTTCTCAAGGGGCACGGCACCCAGAACGACTTCGTCATCCTCCCGGACCCGGACGGCCGGCTGGCGATCGGCCCCGAGGCCGTCGCCGCGCTCTGCGACCGCCGGGCCGGTATCGGCGGTGACGGGCTGCTGCGGGTGGTGCGCTCCGCCGCCGACCCGGCCGCCGCGGACCAGGCCGACCGGGCCGAGTGGTTCATGGACTACCGCAACTCCGACGGCAGCATCGCCGAGATGTGCGGCAACGGCGTGCGGGTCTTCGCCCGCTACCTGGTCGAGGCCGGGCTGGCCGAGCCGGGCGAACTGACGGTGGCGACCCGGGCCGGCGTGCGGCGGGTCAGGGTGGCCGAGGCCGCCGAGGACGGTACGCCCGGCGACGTCACCGTGGAGATGGGGCGCGCGGTGCTGCCCGGACCGGACGGGATCGAGGTCGCGGTCGGCGAGCGGCGCTGGCCGGCCCGCAACGTCAACATGGGCAACCCGCACGCGGTGGCCTTCGTGGCGAGCCTGGACCACGCCGGCGACCTGCTGACCGCGCCGCTGACCAGCCCCGAGGGGGTCTACCCGGAGGGCGTCAACGTCGAGTTCGTGGTGGACCGCGGACCGCGCCACGTCGCGATGCGGGTGCACGAGCGCGGCTCCGGCGAGACCCGCTCGTGCGGCACCGGCGCCTGCGCCGTCGCGGTGGCCGCGGCCCGTCGGGACGGCGCCGACCCGGCGGTCACCGGAGAGACCGTCAGCTACACGGTGGATGTGCCGGGCGGCCGGCTGGTGATCGCCGAACACCCGGACGGCCGGGTGGAGATGACCGGCCCCGCGGTGATCGTGGCCAGCGGCCGGCTCGACCCGGGGTGGCTCGGCGTACTCCGGGGCTGAGCCCTTCGGGGGCGGGCGTTTTGCCCAATTCGGGCGGTGCTGAATCCCCCCGTTCGGGTGATCCGGCTGACGGACAGGAAGCAGCGCACCGCGGAACGTGCTCTGCTCGGTAGCATGGACCACCGGGTCGGCCAAGGCTCCGGTGACCGCTGCCGGAGGTGCCGATGACCATCGAAGCCGGGCAGCCCCTGGCGGGGCAGCCGACATCCGCACGGCAGGCCGGGCCCAAGCGGCCCCTCGGCGGACTCGGCCGGGCCGCACTCGGCCGGGCCGGGCGCGCCGCCCTGCTGGCCACCGACCGCCCGCCCGTCCCCGATGCGCTCGAACCGCTGGTGCAGGCACACCGGCGCCACCATCCGCAGGCCGACCTCGGCCTGCTCGGCCGGGCCTACCGGCTCGCCGAGGCGAGCCACCGCGGCCAGAAGCGCAAGAGCGGCGAGCCGTACATCACCCACCCGCTGGCCGTCACCATGATCCTGGCCCAACTCGGCGCCGGGACAACCACCTTGGTCGCCTCGCTGCTCCACGACACGGTCGAGGACACCGAGTTGACGCTCGACCAGGTGAGCGAAGGATTCGGCCCCGAAGTCGCCTATCTGGTCGACGGGGTGACGAAACTGGAGAAGGTCGACTTCGGTGCGGCGGCCGAGGCCGAGACCTTCCGCAAGATGCTGGTCGCCACCGGGGACGACGTCCGGGTGATGGTCGTCAAGCTCGCCGACCGGCTGCACAACATGCGCACCATCCGGCACATGAAGCCGGCCAGCCAGGTGCGGATCGCCAAGGTCACCCGGGACGTGCTGATCCCGCTGGCCGAACGGCTCGGCATCCAGGTGCTCAAGGCCGAGCTGGAGGACATCGTCTTCGCCACCCTGCACCCCGAGGAGTACGCCCGGGCCCGGGCCCTGGTGGCCGGCCACGAGGCCGAACCGGACGCCCTGCTCGCCCCGTTCGCCCGTACGCTGGCCCGTCAGCTCGCCGAGACCGGGGTGGCCGCCGAGGTCACCGTGCGCCCCCGGCACCTGGTCTCGCTGCACCGGGTGCTGCTCAAGCGGGCCGCCGCGCGGGGCCGGGACGGGCGGCCGCAGGGGGCGCAGCCCGCCGACTTCGGGCGGCTGCTGGTGGTGGTCGAGGAGAACGCGGACTGCTACGCGGTGCTCGGCGAGCTGCACACCTGCTGGACGCCGCTGCCGGGCGAGTTCAAGGACTTCGTGGCGGCGCCCAAGTTCAACCTGTACCAGTCGCTGCACACCGCCGTGGCGCTCGACGGCGGCGCGGTGGTCGAGGTGCTGGTCCGCACCCGGCGGATGCACGAGGTCGCGGAGACCGGGGTGGTGGCCCTCGGCGACCCCAAGCAGCCCGGCGCGGCGGCGGTCGGCGGGGGGCCGTCCGCTGCCGGACCGTCCGGTGCCGGGGCGTCCGGCATGAGGCCGTCCGGCGCCGGGGCCGGGAGCGATGAGCTGGACCGCACCGATCCGGCCCGGCCCGGCTGGCTCAGCCGGCTGCTCGAGTGGCAGCAGGAGACGCCCGACCCGGACGCCTTCTGGTCGGCGCTCACCGCCGACCTCGCCGGCGACCGCGAGATCACCGTGGTCACCGAGACCGGCGAAACGCTTCAGCTGAGGGCCGGCGCCAGCTGTGTGGACGCCGCCTACCTGCTCGGCGAGGAGACCGGCCACCGGTGCATCGGCGCCCGGGTCAACGGGCGGCTCACCGCGCTGTCCACCGTGCTGCAGGACGGCGACCTGCTCGCCGTGCTCACCGAGAACGGCCCGCGGGCCGCCGAGCCGTCCGGACCGGCGCCCGAGTGGCTGGCGCACGCCCGGACCCCCGCCGCCCGGCTGGCCATCGAACGCTGGCTGGCCGGCCACCCCACGCGCCTGCCGGTGGTGCGCACCGGGCCCTCCGCCGGGCAGCCCGCGCCGCCCGCGCACCGGGTCGCCGAGCGCGGCACCGCCCCGGTGGCGGTGGAGGGCCGGCCCGGGGCGCCGGTCCGGCTGGCCCGCTGCTGCACGCCCGTTCCGCCGGACGAGGTCAGCGGCTTCCCGATCCGGGGCGGCGCGGTCGCCGTCCACCGCACCGGCTGCCCGGCGGGGGAGCGGATGCGGGCGGCCGGGCGGGGCGTCCTGGAGATCCACTGGCAGCCCGGCGGAACCCCGGCCTCCGGGTACCGGGTCACCCTGCGGGCCGAGGCGCTGAACCGGCCCCGGCTGCTCGCCGACCTCACCGCGGCGATCTCCGGCGAGGGCGTCGGAATCGTCTCGGCCGAGGTCGAGCCGCCGCAGGAGCTGCGGGTCCGGCACACCTACACCGTCGAGCTGCCCGAGCCGGCCGTGCTGCCCGCCGTGATGCGGGGGATGCTGAGGGTCTCCGGGGTGTACGACGTCAGCCGCCCGCACGCACCCGAGGGGGGAGGCGCCGTACGCGCCCCGGCGCGCGCGCCGGAGTCGGCCAGGGCGCGTGAGGCGGGAAATAAGGATGACCCGCCCGCACCGGGCGTGCGACCATCATGGGGAATGCACGGCCGGTCCGCGGCGTTGACTGGGCACACGAGCCCCAGTGCCACCCGCGGCCCTGAGGGGTAGCTCACACCTCGCCCGAGCGGTAGACGGGGCGGCAGCTGGGCAGACTCCGAGTGCGACCGTTGCCCGCGGTCGTGCACAGGCCATCCGTACCAGCAGCCAAAGGACAGAATGACCTCCACGTTCGACACCCGCGACCACGCCGACGCCCCGCGCCGCCTGGACGGTATGCGGGCGGAAGCCCTCATGGACGAGGACCTCGCGGCCATCGACGAGGACCGCGGCCACCACTACGACGGCGACCAGTACGACCGCAGCGAGCGAGCCGCGCTGCGCCGCGTCGCCGGCCTCTCCACCGAACTCGAGGACGTCACCGAGGTCGAGTACCGCCAGCTCCGCCTGGAGCGCGTGGTGCTCGTCGGCGTCTGGACCGACGGCACGGCCGAGGAGGCGGAGAACTCGCTGGCCGAGCTCGCCGCCCTCGCCGAGACGGCCGGCTCCCAGGTGCTGGACGGCGTCATCCAGCGACGCGACAAGCCCGACGCGGCCACCTACATCGGCTCCGGCAAGGCCAAGGAGCTGCGCGACATCGTCGCGGCGACCGGCGCCGACACCGTGGTCTGCGACGGTGAGCTCACCCCGGGCCAGCTGATCCACCTGGAGGACGTGGTCAAGGTCAAGGTCGTCGACCGTACGGCCCTGATCCTGGACATCTTCGCCCAGCACGCCAAGTCCCGTGAGGGCAAGGCACAGGTCTCGCTCGCCCAGATGCAGTACATGCTGCCGAGGCTGCGTGGCTGGGGCCAGTCGCTCTCCCGGCAGATGGGTGGTGGCGGCTCCGGCTCCTCCGGCGGCGGTATGGCCACCCGCGGTCCCGGTGAGACGAAGATCGAGACCGACCGGCGCCGGATCCGCGAGAAGATGGCGAAGCTCCGCAGGGAGATCGCCGAGATGAAGAAGGGCCGCGACACCAAGCGCCAGGAGCGCAAGCGCCACCAGGTGCCGTCCGTGGCCATCGCCGGCTACACCAACGCCGGCAAGTCCTCGCTGCTCAACCGGCTCACCGGAGCGGGCGTACTGGTGGAGAACGCGCTGTTCGCCACCCTCGACCCGACCGTGCGCCGGGCCCAGACCCCGAGCGGCCGGCTCTACACCCTGGCCGACACCGTCGGCTTCGTCCGGCATCTGCCGCACCACCTGGTCGAGGCGTTCCGCTCGACCATGGAGGAGGTCGCCGACGCCGACCTCATCCTGCACGTGGTGGACGGCTCGCACCCCGAGCCGGAGACGCAGCTGGCCGCCGTCCGCGAGGTCATCGTCTCGGTCGACGCGCAGAACGTGCCGGAGATCGTGGTGATCAACAAGGCGGACGCCGCCGACCCGCACGTGCTGCAGCGCCTGCTGCGCCGCGAGCCGCACGCCATCGTGGTGTCGGCCCGCAGCGGCCAGGGCATCGACGAGCTGCTGAAGCTCATCGACGACGAGCTGCCGCGCCCCGCCATCGAGCTGCAGGCCCTGGTCCCGTACACCCGGGGGGACCTGGTCTCGCGGGTGCACGCCGAGGGCGAGCTGATCTCCACCGAGCACACCGGCGAGGGCACCCTGCTGCGCGCCAAGGTGGCGGCGGAGCTGGCCGCCGAGCTGGAGCGCTACACGGTGGCGCTGACCCAGGGCTGAGCCAGGGCTGAGCCCGGACGACACCGGACGGGCCCCGGTCTCCTTCACGGAGACCGGGGCCCGTCGGCGTTCCCGGGCTACTTCGCGTTCTTGCTGAAGTAGTCGAAGGCCTGCTTGGCCTGGTCCTGGAGGGACGGCCCGGCCAGGTACTCGGACGGGTTGCGGTTGCCGATCGCGTTGACGCTGACCAGGTTCGGCTTGCCGTCCTTGTTGATGAACCAGCCGCCGCCGCTGGAGCCCCCGGTCATCGTGCAGCCGATCACGTACATCGGCGGGTGGGCCGGGCCGAAGGACAGCCTGGCGGGCCTGGCCGCGGCGTCGCAGTGGTGGAGCTCCATGCCGTCGAACGGCCGCTCGGCGGGGTAGCCGTAGGAGAACACCGAGGTGATCTGGGACCGCGGGGCGTTGAACCAGACCGGGACGGAGCTGCCGACCATCTCCTCCAGCGACCGGCCGGAGCCGCTCTCGTCGCGGACCCGGACGATCCCGTAGTCGTACGGGGAGCCGGGGCCGACGCCGCTCTCCTTCACCCAGGCCGGCGAGACCAGCGCGCGCACCGCCGTCCACCGCCCGTACGGGGCGACCTGCTGCTCGGTGTACGGCCTGCCCCGGACGGCCTGGCCGTCGCGGTTGTAGCCCGGCACGAAGACGATGTTCTTCAGCCAGCCGCCGCCCTTGCCGTCGTGCAGGCAGTGCGCGGCGGTGTAGACCAGGTTGCTCCGGCCCGGCTGGGCCGGATCGGAGACCACGGTGCCCGAGCACGTCGAGTCGCCCCCGGACGCCGTCATGAAGATCTTGCCGACCACGGCCGTCGCCTGGCTGTACGGGTGCGGCTGCGGGGTGGCCGGGACGGCGGCCGGCGGATCGTCCCGCTCGACGTCGCCGCCGGCCGTCCGGTACGAGAACTGCAGCGTGGCCCGGCCCTTGGCCTTCTCCATCCTGGCGGTGGACCAGAAGCCCTGGGTCACCTCGTTGCTGAAGGCGTTCTCGCGGGCGAACCTCGTCCAGTCGTCGACCTTCCAGTTCGCCGGCTCCTGCGGGCCGCCGGGCAGCGCGGCGCCCGGCAGGCCCGCGGCGACCGTCGCCGCGGGCCGGCCGGTGCCCGCCGCGCCGTCCGGCCCGCAGGCCGTCGCGGTGAACGGCAGCGCGACGAGCGACACGGCGCCGGCCAGGGCGGCCCGGCGCCGCGGCGCGCCGGCCCGGCTGGTCTTCGGCATGGTGGATCGGTTCCCGTGGACGTGGTGGAGGTAGGGGCGGCTACTGCTTCTTGGAGATCCAGTCCAGGGCCTGCTTGGCGACCGCCTCCAGATACGGGCCGCTCAGCGAGGTGTGGTCCTGGGTGCCGACCGAGGTGTTGCTGACCAGCGCCGTCTTCCCGTCCGGCATGGTGGCGAACCAGCCGCCGCCACTGGAGCCCTGGGTCATGGTGCAGCCGATGGTGAGCATCGGCGGCCGCTTCGGGTCGAACGAGAGCCGGGTCGGCCGGCCGCCCTCGCACTTGTACAGCTCCTGGCCGTCGAACGGCTTGTAGAGCGGGTAGCCGACGGCCGAGACGGCGAGCTTGTCGCGCGGCGCGTCGAACCAGACCGGGACGGCCGCGCCGACCGCCTCCTCCAGCGACTTGCCGCTGTCGTTCTGGTTGTGCACCCGCATGATGGCGAAGTCGTACTGGTTGGCGGCATCGCCGCTACCGCCGCCCTCGACCATCCACTGCGGCGAGGTCGTCACCTGGTCCGCCCACCAGGTGCCGAGCGGGGCCAGCTCGGAGAGCGGGGCCTTCTTGCCGCCGCTGGAGGCACCGGAGTTGTTGTAGGCGGGCACGAACACCAGGTCCTTGAAGAAGTTCCCGCCCTTGCCCTCGTGCACGCAGTGCCCGGCCGTCCAGACCAGGTTGCTCTTGCCCGGGTGCGCCGGGTCGGTGACCACCGTCGCCGAGCAGTTGCCCCGGCCGCCCTGGGCGCTGAAGAACACCTTCCCGGAAGGCTGCTTGGTGTACGGGCGGGCCACCGGCACCGCCTTGACCGGCGCCGGCTCGGGATCGGTGACCGCGGCGCCGTCGGCCGGCTTCGCGGTCGGCGGCGCCGGGTCGGCGGGCTTGGAGTCGCCCATCTTGTCCGGGTTCCAGAAGTCCTTCACGACCGGGTTGTTGAAGACGTGCTTGGACGCCCAGTTGTCCCAGTCCTGGAAGTTCCACTTCTTCAGGTCGTCCCAGCTCTTCGGCAGGCCCTCCAGCAGACTGGTCGGGATGCCCGAGGGCAGGGTGAGCCCGCCGATCACCCCGCCGCTCCCGGCTGCGGCCGTGGTCGCGGCGCTCGCCGAGGCGGGTGGCGGAGCGGCGGTGCCCCCGCCCGAGGGGCCGTCCGGCCCGCAGGCGCTCACGGCGAGCAACGTCCCCGCGGCCAGTGCCGCGGCCAGGGCCGACCGGTGGATCAATGGCATGGTGTTCGCTTCCCCCTGGTAGTCCGGTGCGCCGGCGGCTCGCCGCCTTGGAGTCTCCCACTGGCCACCAGGACGACACGGGCCGACCCCCGGGTTGCGGCCCCGGTCGGAGGTCATCAATCTGTGACGAACTCCCGGCGGCGTCGTTGGAACAACAGGGACTCCCCGCCGAGTGGTGAACAATCACCGCTCTTCACCCGGACGAGTGAGCCGTCCTTGTGATCACCCGTCAGGGATAGGTAACCCTTACCTGACGCGACGATGAGAGCGCCCGCCACATCCTCTCCAGCACCCCTGCGCGTCCGCACCCCCACGCGCCCCAAGGAGCAGCCTTGACCACCGCCCTCACCGGAGCCCCGCCCCACATCCCGGCCTGCCGGACCTCCCCCGACCGCCCGGCGCAGCCCGACCTGCTGCTGCACCCCGACCCCGCCGTCGCCGCCGAACAGGCCGCCCTGGAGGCGCTGTTGCGCTGCTGGACCCGCGAGACCGGCGCCGCCCCCGGCCCGGACGGGAAGCTGCGGGTCGCCGTCCTCGGCGGCGCGGCCCTGCTCTCCGCGCCCGTCCGCTACTGGTCGCCGGGTGGCTGGCACCGTTTCGGCGCCGCCACCCTCTCGGCCGGCGAGGGTACCGCCGACGCCCCCGTGGACGCCGTCACCACCGCCGCGCTGCTCGCCACCGCGGCCGCCGAGCGCCCCGACCCCGGCCAGGTCGCCGACCTCGCCGCCCGGGTCGCCGACTCGGTGGTCCGCACCGCCGACATCCTGGCCCACCGCCGCACCGCCGCCGCCCCCGGGGGGCCGGAGGGCTCGCACTTCCTCGCCGCCGAACAGTCCCTGCTGCTCGGCCACCCGCTGCACCCCACCCCCAAGAGCCGCGACGGCCTCGGCCCCGCGCAGAGCGCCGCGTACTCCCCGGAACTCCACGGCTCCTTCCAGCTCCACTGGTACGCCGTCGACCGCGAGCTGCTCGCGGCCGGCTCCGCCGTCGCCGAGAGCGCCGACCGGATCACCGCCCGACTCCTCGGCGACCGGGCCCGGCTCCCGCGCGGAACCGCCGCGCTGCCCCTGCACCCCTGGCAGGCCCGCGAGCTGGCGCTGCGCCCGGCCGTCGCCGAGCTGCTCGCCGCCGGCCTGCTGCACGACCTCGGCCCGTCCGGTGAACCCTGGCACCCCACCTCCTCGGTGCGGACCGTCTACCGGCCCGGCACCCCCTGGATGCTGAAGCTCTCGCTCGGCCTGCGGATCACCAACTCCCGCCGGGAGAACCTCCGCAAGGAACTCCACCGCGGCCTGGAGGTGCACCGGCTGCTGGAGAGCGGCCTGGCCGCCGAGTGGCGGGCCGCCCACCCCGGCTTCGACGTCGTCCGCGACCCGGCCTGGATCGGCGTGGACCACCCCGGCCTCGGCGACCCGGGCGGCCTGGACACCGTGCTGCGCGCCCAGCCCTTCGGCCCCACCGAGCGCGCCCTCTGCGTCGCCGGGCTGGTCGCCGAACAGCCGCTCGGCACCGGCTCCGTCGTGCCGTCCCGGCTCGGCGACACCCTGCGCGCGCTCGCCGCCCGCTGCGGCCGCCCGCTGCGCACGGTGGCCGCCGAATGGTTCCTGCGTTACCTGGAGACCGTCGTGCTGCCCGTCCTGTGGCTGGACGGTCAGGCCGGCATCGCGCTGGAGGCCCACCAGCAGAACAGCCTCGTCCTGCTCGACGCCGACGGCTGGCCGAACGGCGGCCGTTACCGCGACAACCAGGGCTTCTACTACCGGGAGAGCGCGGCCGAGCGGCTCGCCGCCCGGCTGCCCGGCCTCGGCGCCCGGAGCGACACCTTCCTCGCCGACGAGGTGATCGACCATCACTTCGCCTACTACCTCGGCATCAACCACATCCTCGGACTGATCGGCGCCTTCGGCTCCCAGCGGCTCGCCGACGAGAGCGTGCTGCTGGCCGCCCTGCGCGGCTTCCTGTCCGGTCCGCGGGTCACCGCCACCGGCTCCGCGCTGCCCGGCCTGCTGCTGGACGCGCCCACCCTGCCCTGCAAGGCCAACCTGCTCACCCGGATCAACGGCATGGACGAACTCGTCGGCCCGGTCGCCACCCAGTCCGTCTACGTGGACATCCCCAACCCGGTGGCCGGCGCGTGACGCCTCCCGCCTGCCCGCTCGACGGCGTGCCCGGCCGGGGCGGCATGACCACCGCCGCCGGTGAGTTCCGGCTCCGGCCGGTCCGGCTTCCCGCCGATCTGGACCTGCTCGCCGGGTGGATGAACGACCCCGAGGTGGCCGCCTTCTGGGAGCTCGACGGCCCGCCCGCCGCCACCGAACGGCACCTGCGGGCCCAACTCGACGGCGACGGCCGCAGCGTGCCCTGTCTCGGGCTGCTGGACGGCGCCCCGATGAGCTACTGGGAGATCTACCGCGCGGACCTCGACCCGCTCGCCCGGCACTACCCGGCCCGGCCCCACGACACCGGTGTCCACCTGCTGCTCGGCCCCGCCGACCGCCGCGGCCGCGGCCTCGGCGCCACCCTGCTCGCCGCCCTCGCCGACCGGATCCTGCGGGAACGGCCGCGCTGCGAGCGGGTGGTCGCCGAACCCGACGTCCGGAACCGGCGCTCGGTGCGGGCCTTCGAACGGGCCGGCTTCGCCCATGCCGCGGACCTCGACCTGCCCGCCAAACGCGCCGCCCTGATGGTCCGCGCGCGCCGCCCTCACGCCTCCTAGGACACCCCCCACCCCATGGACACCCCCGCACCCCAGGCCGGGCCCTACGACCTGCTCGGCGTCGGCATCGGCCCGTTCAACCTCTCGCTCGCCGCGCTCGCCGAGCCCGTGCCGGGCCTGCGCACGCTCTTCTGCGACCAGCGCCCGGAGTTCCGCTGGCACCCCGGGATGCTGGTGGACGGGGCCCGGATGCAGGTGCCGTTCCTCGCCGACCTGGTCTCCCTGGTCGACCCGACCAGCCCCTGGTCCTTCCTCAACTACCTGCGCGACCAGGACCGGCTCTTCCCGTTCTACTTCGCCGAGCGCTTCCAGCTGCCCCGCCGGGAGTACGACCACTACTGCCGCTGGGCCGCCGAACGGCTCGGCAACTGCCGCTTCGGCACCGAGGTCACCGCCCTGCACTGGGTGGCCGAGGCCGGCGGCGGCCACTTCCGGGTCGAGCTGCGGTCCACCGCCACCGGCCGGCGCACCGAGGTGCAGGCCCGCAACCTCGCGCTCGGCGTCGGCACCCGGCCGGTCCGGCCCGAGGCCTTCGCCGCCCTCGACGGACACCCGCGCGTCTTCCACTCCGCCGACTACCTCGACCGCCGGGACGCCCTGGACGGCGCCCGTGACATCACCGTCGTCGGCAGCGGTCAGTCCGGCGCCGAGGTCTTCCTGGACCTGCTCCGCCGGTACGGCGATGCTCATGACGGTGCCGTCCACGGTGGTGCCGCTCGCGGCGCGGTGCCCCACGGCGACGAGGGGGCCGGGCTGCGCTGGCTGACCCGGACCAGGGCGCTCGCCCCCATGGAGTACTCCAAGCTCGGCCTGGAGCACTTCACCCCCGACTACACCCGCTACTTCCACAGCCTGCCCGCGAGCGTCCGCGATCCCCTGGTCGAGGCCCAGTGGCAGCTGCACAAGGCCGCCAGCGCCGAGACCCTCGCCGAGATCCACGACCACCTGTACGAGCGGACCATCGGCCGCCCGATCGACAGCACCCCGGTCGAGATCACCCCGGGCACCGCCGTCACCGCCGCCCGGCCCGGCCCCGGCGGCGCCCTCGAACTGCACTGCCGGCACCTCGACTCCGGCACCGAGCACGTGCTGCGCACCGACGCCGTCGTCCTCGCCACCGGCTACCGCGCCGCCCGCCCCGCCGCCCTGGAACCGCTCTCCCACCTGATCGAGTGGGACGCCGCCGGCCGCTACCAGGTCGACCTCGAACACCGTGTCGCGACCCTCCCCGAACTCACCGGAGGCCTGTACGTTCAGAACGCCGAACTGCACACCCACGGCGTCGGCACCCCCGACCTGGGCCTCGGCGCCCACCGGGCCGCCGTGATCCTCAACGCCGTCACCGGCCGGACCGTCCACCGGCTGCCCACCCGTACCGCCTGGACCGGCTTCGCCCCGCCCGCACCACCCGCCCCCGCCCCCGCCCCGGGCTTCCCGCGACCCCAGGAGTGGACCCGTGCCGCAGCCGCCGGCCGCTGAACCGCAGCTGTACCTGCCACCACAGCTCACCGCCGGGCACTGGCGGCGGGCCGGCCGCACGCTGCTGGCCAAGATGCTCGGCGAGTTCGCCTACGAGGAGCTGATCACCCCGGCCCCCGACGGGCCCGTCGGCGGCTACCTGCTGCGGCTGCCCGAGGCCGAGTACCGGTTCACCGCCCGCCGCGGGGCGTACGGCGGCTGGCAGGTCGACGAGGACTCGGTGCGCTGTTCGAAGACCGACGGCCTCGACCCGCTGCGGTTCCTCCCGTACGCCCGGCACGCCCTCGGCCTGCGCGGCGACACCACCGGGCACCTGATCCGCGAACTCACCGCCACCCTGACCGCCGACGCCCACCAGCTCGCCACCGCGCTCACCGCCGCCGAACTCGCCGACCTCGGCCACACCGAGCTGGAGGGCCGGCAGGGCGGCCACCCCTGGATCGTCCCCAACAAGGGCCGGATCGGCTTCTCCGCCACCGACGCCGCCCGCTGGACCCCGGAGGCCCGTACCCCGCTGCCGCTGCCCTGGATCGCCGTCCACAAGCGCCTCGCCCAGTACCGCGGCGTTCCCGGACTCGACCGCCCCGAGCTGCTCTACCGGCGTGAACTCGACGACCCCGGCGCGCTGCTCGCGGCCCTCGGCCCGGACGCCGGGGACTACCTGCTGCTGCCCGTCCACCCCTGGCAGTGGGACGAGACCGTCGTCCCGCTGTTCGCCCCCTGGATCGCCACCGGCGAGATCGTCCCGCTGCCCTCCGACGGCGACCTACGGCTGCCCCAGCAGTCCATCCGCTCCTTCTTCAACGCCGACCACCCCGAACGCTGCACCGTCAAACTGCCGCTCGCCATCCTCAACACCCTGGTCTGGCGCGGCCTGCCCACCGAGCGCACGCTGGCCGCACCCGCCGTCACCGCCTGGATCCACGGCCTCCGGCAGGCCGACCGATTCCTGCGCGAGGAGTGCCGGGTCGTGCTGCTCGGCGAGATCGCCTCGGTCACCGTCGACCACCCGCTCTACCGCGAGCTGCCCGAGGCGCCGTACCAGTACAAGGAGCTCCTCGGCGCGATCTGGCGCGAACCGCTCGGCCCGTTCCTCGACCCCGGCGAGCGGGCCCGCACCCTGGCCGCGCTGCTGCAGACCGGCTCCGACGGCCGGGCGCTCGCCGCCGAGCTGATCGCCCGCTCCGGGCTCACCCCCGCCGCATGGACCGCCCGGCTGTTCGCCGCCATGCTGCCGCCGCTGCTGCACTTCCTCTACCACTACGGCCTGGTCTTCTCCCCGCACGGCGAGAACGCCATCCTGGTCTTCGACGAGCACGACGCCCCGGTCCGCCTCGCGGTCAAGGACTTCGTCGACGACGTCAACCTGAGCGACCAGGACCTGCCCGAACTGCGCGGCCTGCCCGCCGAGGTGGACGAGGTACTGCTGCGCGAGGACCCGCAGGGCCTCTGCCAGTTCCTCCACTCCGGCCTCTTCGTCGGCGTCTACCGCTACCTCGCCCCGCTGCTGGAGACGCAGACCGGGCTGCCCGAGGCCGAGTTCTGGGCCCTGCTGCGCGCCGAGATCCTCCGCTACCAGGCACGCTTCCCCGAGCTGGGCGAGCGCTTCGCGCTCTTCGACCTGTTCCGCCCGCGGATCGAACGGCTCTGCCTCAACCGCAACCGGCTGCTGCTCGACGGCTACGGGGACCGCCCGCACCGCCCGCACGCGGCCCGGCACGGCACCGTCCCCAACGCGCTCACCGCGGAGGCCGCGACCGTGCTGCCCGGTCAACGGGACCGGATTGTCACCCCCGCCCCGTAGGCTGGGAGGGTCATGACGAACGACTCCGAATCCCAGCTTCCCGCCGACGCCGACGACGCCGCTGACGACGTCGTCGAGGTCGCCGAGGACTCCGCCGACGGCCCGGGGGACGACTCCGGCGCCGTCCCCCGGGCCCGTATCCCCGAGCTGCTGCACGCCGCCGTCGAGGCCGTCGGCGGCGTGGAACGCCCCGGCCAGGCCAGGATGGCCGCAGCCGTCGCCGACGCCGTCGACCACGGCGAGCACCTGTTGGTACAGGCGGGCACCGGCACCGGGAAGTCCCTCGCCTACCTGGTGCCCGCCCTCGCCCACGGGGACCGCGTGGTGGTCGCCACCGCCACCCTGGCGCTCCAACGCCAGCTGGTCGAGCGGGACTTGCCGCGCACCGTCGAGGCGCTGCACCCGGTGCTGCGCCGCCGGCCGCTGTTCGCGATGCTCAAGGGCCGCTCCAACTACCTCTGCCTGCACCGGGCGAACGAGGGCACCCCGAGCGAGGAGGGCGAGGGACTGTTCGATCCGGTGGACGCGCTCGGCGGCCCCACCGGCAAGCTCGGGCAGGACGTGCTGCGGCTGCGCGACTGGGCGGACGAGACCGAGACGGGGGACCGGGACGACCTCAGCCCGGGCGTCTCCGACAAGGCCTGGGCCCAGCTGTCCGTCACCTCCAAGGAGTGCCTGGGCGCCACCCGGTGCGCCTACGGGCAGGAGTGCTTCGCGGAGAAGGCGCGCGAGCGGGCCAAGCTCGCGGACGTCGTGGTGACCAACCACGCGATGCTGGCGATCGACGCGATCGAGGGCGCGCCGGTGCTGCCCGAGCACGGGCTGCTGATCGTGGACGAGGCGCACGAGCTGGTCAACCGGGTCACCGGCGCGGCCACCGCCGAGCTGACCGTGGGCGCCGTCAACCGGGCCGTGAAGCGGGCCGCCCGGCTCGCCAACGAGAAGGCCGTGGACGCCCTGCAGGCCGCCGCGGAGAACTTCCACGGCCTGATGGAGACGGCCCAGCCCGGCCGGGTCGAGGAGCTGCCCGAGTACCTGGCGTACGCGGTCACCGCGATCCGGGACGCCAGCCGGCAGGTGATCACCTCACTGGGCGAGACCAGGGACAAGGCGCTCACCGACGAGGACGCGGTCCGCAAGCAGGCGATGGCCTCCGCCGAGGCGCTGCACGAGACGGCGGACCGGCTGCTGGAGGACTCCGAGTACGACGTGGTCTGGATCGAGCGCAGCGACCGCTTCGGGATGGGCACCGCCTCGCTGCGGGTCGCCCCGCTGAGCGTCTCCGGGCTGCTGCGCGAGGGCCTGTACAAGGAGCGCTCGGTGGTGCTCACCTCCGCCACGCTCAAGCTCGGCGGGGACTTCAACGGCGTCGCCGCCTCGGTCGGCCTGCCCTCGGAGGCCCGGCTGCCGGACGAGCGCGGGCCCGCCGACGCCCCCGAGCCGGCCTTCGGCGAGGACCCGGTGCCGCACTGGCGCGGCATCGACGTCGGCTCGCCGTTCAAGTACCCCAAGCAGGGCATCCTCTACGTGGCCCGGCACCTCGCCGACCCGGGGCGCGACCCCGAGCGGCCCGACATGCTGGACGAGCTGGCCGAGTTGATCGGTGCGTCCGGCGGGCGGACGCTGGGCCTGTTCTCCTCGATGCGCGGCGCCCAGACGGCCGCCGAGGCGATGCGCGAGCGGCTGGACAACCGGATCCTGCTCCAGGGGGAGGACACCCTGGGCGAGCTGATCCGCGAGTTCGCGTCGGACGCGTCCACCTGCCTGTTCGGCACGCTCTCGCTCTGGCAGGGCGTCGATGTGCCGGGCTCGGCCTGTCAGTTGGTGGTGATGGACCGGATCCCGTTCCCGCGTCCGGACGACCCGCTGATGAGCGCCCGGCAGAAGGACGTCGAACAGCGCGGCGGGAACGGCTTCATGGCCGTGGCGGCCACCCATGCCGCGCTGCTGATGGCGCAGGGCGCGGGCCGGCTGGTGCGCGCGGCGGACGACCGGGGCGTGGTGGCGGTCCTCGACCCGCGGGTGGAGACCAAGCGGTACGGGAGCTTCTTCCGGTCCTCGATGCCGGAGTTCTGGTACACCACCGACCGCAACCAGGTGCGCCGGTCGCTGGCGGCGATCGACGCCTCGGCGGCGCCGGTCCGCCCGGTGGTCAAGCGGGGCTGACCGGCGGCCCAGGACAGGCCGGAGGGGCTCCGCGCGGTGGTGCGTGGAGCCCCTTCCCGTCCCGGTGTCTCCGGCCCCGGGTTTCCTCGGCCCTCGGGTTTCTTCGGCCTCGGCGTTTCGGGACCCTCCGTTTTCCGGCCCCAGCGTTTCGGGCCCTCGGCGCCTTCGTTCCGGCGCCGAGGCGGCCTCTCCCGGCCCGTGCTCAGAGGCGGCGCAGGACGGCGACCACCTTGCCCAGGATGGTCGCGTTGTCGCCGTTGATCGGCTCGTACGCGGGGTTGTGCGGCATCAGCCAGATCCGGCCGTCCTCGCGCTTGAGGCGCTTCACGGTGGCCTCGCCGTCGATCATCGCGGCCACGATGTCGCCGTTCTCGGCGACCGGCTGGCGGCGGACCGTCACCCAGTCGCCGTCGCAGATGGCCGCGTCGATCATCGAGTCACCGCGCACGGTGAGCGCGAACAGCTCGCCCTCGCCCACCAGTTGGCGCGGCAGCGGGAAGACGTCCTCGACCGTCTGCTCGGCCAGGATCGGCCCGCCCGCGGCGATCCGGCCGACCAGCGGCACATACGAGGTGGACGGCCGCCCGGCCGTCTCGGCGGTGTTGGGGCGGGCCACCTCGACGCCGCGGACCTCGTAGGCGCGCGGGCGGTGCGGGTCGCGGCGGAGGAAGCCCTTGCGCTCCAGGGCCATCAGCTGGTGGGCGACCGAGGAGGTGCTGGACAGGCCGACGGCCTGGCCGATCTCGCGCATGGACGGCGGATAGCCGCGGCGCTGGACCGAATCCCGGATGACCTCGATCACCCGGCGCTGGCGCTCGGTCAGACCGGCCTCGTCGGTGCGGATCCCGGGGGGGCGCCCCGGCATCGCCCGCGTGGGGGCGGGGTGGGCCTCGTCCAGCACGGGGGCATGCTCGATCGGCTGGTCGGGAACGCGGCTCGTGCTGGAAACAGCAGGGCCGGAGAGGCGGTGTTCTTCGCTACGGTCCATGCTGACATCCACACTCTGCTGATTCGTGGTGCGCAGCCCCACCTTGAGCTGGGAGTGTTCCTGCACCGGGATGGTGTTGCTTTCGATGGTGTTCACGGCGGCCCCTCTCGACGGCTGTCCTCTCCCTTTTCCAGCCCAACGGCACCTCCTATCGAAAGGTTGCGCCAAACACACGTTCGAGTGAATTATTCGGGAGTTGGCTGACTCGATCAAGGCTTTGTTGTACATCGATTAAATGTTCGATCGATCATCGGCTCCGGCAGTCTAATCCGCGTCGACACGCCAGGGGTGTCACTTCCCCCGAAGACCTACATGTAGTGGCTACAGTCCTCACCGTGCCCAGTACTAGTGGTCACGCCTCATGATCAGCTTGCCGAGGCCCGGTCCGCATCGCATAGACTCAACCGGTCCGCACGTCCTGCCAGGGAGGGATCCTCAGGTGCACTGCCCCTTCTGCCGGCACTCCGACAGCCGCGTCGTCGACAGCCGGACCACCGAGGACGGCAGTTCGATCCGCCGTCGTCGGCAGTGCCCGGACTGCGGCCGCCGTTTCACCACGGTGGAGACGGCCGCGCTGATGGTCATCAAGCGCAGTGGCGTCACCGAGCCGTTCTCCCGGGAGAAGGTCATCTCCGGAGTCCGCAAGGCCTGTCAGGGCCGCCCGGTCACCGAGGACGCCCTCGCCCAGCTCGGCCAGCGGGTCGAGGAGTGCGTGCGGGCCACCGGCAACGCCGAGCTCACCACCCACGACGTCGGGCTGGCCATACTCGGACCGCTCAAGGAGCTCGACGTGGTCGCCTACCTGCGCTTCGCCAGCGTGTACCAGGCGTACGACGGACTGGAAGACTTCGAGGCCGCCATCGCGGAACTCCGCGCCGAACGGCCCGTCCCCGAGGCGGACGGCACCTGCGTGCCCGTCCCCGCCGCCGCGCCCTAGGAGGCCCGGCTCCAAGCACCACCGGCCCCCCGGGGCCACCAGCCACAGCGGCCCTTCGGGGCCGACGTATGCCCGAAAAAAGGGCACAGAACACCACAAACCGTGCATCGGCAGGCGAGGGCCTCGGCTGCCCGCACACCAGGAGAAGCGAACCAGCGGTGCCCGGATTTTTCGGGGCACTTTGGGCGTTTGCCCAGGAGGAGGAGCGAGAAGTGACAGACACCACGAGCGGTTCCGCACGCGGGTCGAAGTCCGACAAGGCCGCGGCCAAGGGAGCCGGCAAGGCGCCCAAGGGCGGTCTGCGGATGGAGCGCATCTACACCACCCCTGGCGTCCACCCCTATGACGAGGTCCGCTGGGAGCGCCGCGACGTCGTCATGACCAACTGGCGCGACGGCTCGATCAACTTCGAGCAGCGCGGCGTCGAGTTCCCCGACTTCTGGTCGGTCAACGCGGTGAACATCGTCACGTCCAAGTACTTCCGCGGCGCCGTCGGCACCCCGCAGCGCGAGTGGAGCCTCAAGCAGATCATCGACCGCGTGGTGCTCACCTACCGCGCCGCCGGTGAGAAGAACGGCTACTTCGCCACCCCCGGTGACGCCGAGATCTTCGAGCACGAGCTGACCCACGCCCTCCTCCACCAGGTGTTCAGCTTCAACTCGCCGGTCTGGTTCAACGTCGGCACCAAGCAGCCCCAGCAGGTCAGCGCCTGCTTCATCCTGGCCGTCGACGACTCCATGGAGTCGATCCTCGACTGGTACAAGGAAGAGGGCATGATCTTCAAGGGCGGCTCCGGCGCCGGCCTCAACCTCTCCCGGATCCGTTCCTCCAAGGAACTGCTCTCCTCCGGCGGCAACGCCTCCGGCCCGGTCTCCTTCATGCGCGGCGCCGACGCCTCCGCCGGCACCATCAAGTCCGGCGGCGCCACCCGCCGCGCGGCCAAGATGGTCGTCCTGGACGTCGACCACCCGGACGTCGAGGCCTTCATCGAGACCAAGGTGAAGGAGGAGGAGAAGATCCGCGCCCTGCGCGACGCGGGCTTCGACATGGACCTCGGCGGGGACGACATCACCTCCGTCCAGTACCAGAACGCCAACAACTCCGTCCGCGTCTCCGACGAATTCATGACCGCCGTCGAGAACGGCACCGAATTCGGTCTGCGCGCCCGGATGACCGGCGAGGTCATCGAGACCGTCGACGCGAAGAAGCTCTTCCGCAAGATGGCCGAGGCCGCCTGGGCCTGCGCCGACCCCGGTATCCAGTACGACTCCACCATCAACCACTGGCACACCTGCCCGGAGTCCGGCCGGATCAACGCGTCCAACCCGTGCAGCGAGTACATGCACCTGGACAACTCCAGCTGCAACCTCGCCTCGCTCAACCTGATGAAGTTCCTGCGCGAGGACGACTCCTTCGACGCCGTCACCTTCGCCAAGGTCGTCGAGCTGGTCATCACCGCGATGGACATCTCCATCTGCTTCGCCGACTTCCCGACCGAGAAGATCGGCGAGACCACCCGCGCCTACCGCCAGCTCGGCATCGGCTACGCCAACCTCGGCGCCCTGCTGATGGCCACCGGCCACGCCTACGACAGCGAGGGCGGCCGCGCCCTGGCCGGTGCCATCACCTCCCTGATGACCGGCACCGCCTACCGCCGCGGCGCCGAACTCGCCGGTGTCGTCGGCCCGTACGACGGCTACGCCCGCAACGCCGCCCCGCACCAGCGGGTCATGAAGCAGCACGCGGACGCCTCGCTCGCCGCCGTGTCGCTCGACGACCTGGACGCCCCGGTCTGGGCCGCCGCCACCGAGACCTGGCAGGACGTGCTGCGCCTGGGGGCGCAGAACGGCTTCCGCAACGCCCAGGCGTCGGTGCTCGCCCCGACCGGCACCATCGGCCTGATGATGGACTGCGACACCACCGGCGTCGAGCCCGACCTGGCCCTGGTCAAGTTCAAGAAGCTCGTCGGCGGCGGCTCGATGCAGATCGTCAACGGCACCGTGCCGCGCGCCCTGAAGCGCCTCGGCTACCAGGACGAGCAGATCGAGGCGGTCGTCGCCCACATCGCCGAGCACGGCAACGTGGTGGACGCGCCCGGCCTGAAGACCGAGCACTACGAGGTGTTCGACTGCGCGATGGGCGAGCGGGTCATCTCGGCCATGGGCCACGTGCGGATGATGGCGGCCATCCAGCCGTGGATCTCCGGTGCCATCTCCAAGACGGTGAACATGCCGGAGACCGCCACCGTCGAGGAGATCGAGGAGATCTACTTCGAGGCGTGGAAGATGGGCGTCAAGGCCCTGGCCATCTACCGCGACAACTGCAAGGTGGGCCAGCCCCTTTCGGCCAAGAAGAAGGACGCCGCGCCGAAGGCCGAGGAGGCCCCGGCCGCCGCGGTGGAGAAGGTCGTCGAGTACCGCCCGGTCCGCAAGCGCCTGCCCAAGGGCCGTCCGGGCATCACCACCTCCTTCACGGTCGGTGGCGCCGAGGGCTACATGACCGCCAACTCCTACCCGGACGACGGCCTCGGCGAGGTCTTCCTCAAGATGTCCAAGCAGGGCTCGACCCTCGCGGGCATGATGGACGCCTTCTCCATCGCCGTCTCGGTCGGCCTCCAGTACGGCGTGCCGCTGGAGACCTACGTCGCGAAGTTCACCAACATGCGCTTCGAGCCGGCCGGTCTGACCGACGACCCGGACGTGCGGATGGCGCAGTCGATCGTCGACTACATCTTCCGCCGGCTGGCGCTGGACTTCCTGCCGTTCGAGACCCGCTCGGCGCTCGGCATCCACTCCGTCGAGGAGCGCCAGCGTCACCTGGAGACGGGCTCCTACGAGCCGCTGGAGGCCGAGGAGCTCGACACCGAGACCCTCGCCCAGTCCGCGCCGCGCACCGCCGAGCCGGTCGTCCCGGCCAAGCCGGCCCCCGTCGCCGAGGCGCCGAAGGCCACCCCGGCCCAGGCCCACAACTCGACGGAGCTGATCGAGATCCAGCTCGGCCTCAACGCCGACGCTCCGCTCTGCTTCTCCTGCGGCACCAAGATGCGCCGCGCCGGCAGCTGCTACCTCTGCGAGGGCTGCGGCTCCACCAGCGGCTGCAGCTGACAGCGGGCGCTGAACCCCGGGGAGGTGGCCTCGCAGAGGTGACCTTCCGCTGAGGCGGGGCGAGGACTTCACGTCCTCGCCCCGCCTTTCGCGTTCCCCGGGAGACGGGGCGATGGCGTCAACCAGGGTTGACAGATGGAGGGTGTCAACCTAGGTTGACAGCATGAGCGAGAGCGGAGAACTCGCGGCGGCGGCGAGCAGTCGTGACCCCGCGGTGGGGCTTCGGGCGGTCCGTGCGCTGCGTGACCTGGCGGACCGGCTGGAGGGTCTGCAGGTGGGTGGCGCCCGTGAGCAGGGCTGGTCCTGGCAGGACATCGCGGTCTGCCTCGGGGTGACCAGGCAGGCGGTGCACAAGAAGTACGCCCGGCGCGGAGTCGGCAAGGACGAGGACGGAGGCTGAGCGATGTTCGAGCGTTTCACCGAGTCGGCGCGACAGGTGGTGGCCGGCGCGCAGCGGGAGGCGGCGGCGCTCCGGCACGGGTGCATCGGCACGGAGCACCTGCTGCTGGCGGTCCTGGCCGTGCCGGACGACCCGGCGGCGGCGGTGCTGGTCGACGCGGGGCTGGATCACGGCGCCGCGCAGCTGGCGGTCCGGCGGCTGCTGGGGCCAGGGGAGGACGCCCAGGCCCTGGCCGCGATCGGGGTGGACCTGGACGCCGTCCGGGAGGCCGTGGAGTCGGTGTTCGGGGAGGGGGCGCTGGATGCGCCGCCGGGGGAGGGGCCGCGTCGGCGTGGCTGGTTCCGGTCGGAGGCCAGGGGCGGGCGCACTCCGTTCACGGCCGGGGCGAAGAAGGCGCTGGAGCTGTCGTTGCGGGAGTCGCTGCGGCTGAAGTCCGGCCGGATCGCGGTCGGTCACCTGTTGCTCGGGGTGATCCGGGAGGGCGAGGGCGCCGGGGCCCGGGTGATCGCCGACCACGGTCTGGACCCGGCGGTGCTCCGGCGGGCGGTGGACGCCGTCCTGGGCTGAGTCCCGCGGCGGCCGGCCCGCCGCCGGTGACGCGGCGTCATGTAGCGGTCCCGTCCGGGCCGGACGGGGCCGCGGGCGTTTCCCCCGGCCCGGGGGATCGTGCCCGGACGCGCCGGGGTCACGAGTGGGGCACTTGCCGGTGAAGGTTGAACGCGGACCTTGGCGGCGGCTGGCAGCTGGGTTAACGTCTTCGAACCGGCCGTCGCCGGGTACATGTCGATCTCCGGTACAGCGCAATGTCGTTCGTCTTACTGCTGGCGTCCGCGCCCTGGCATGGAGGACCGCATTGACCCTCACCCCGACCGCATCGTCCACGAGTTCCCGCCGCCTGGCCGTCGTGCCCGCCCTGCTGGCGGCGCTGGCACTGACCGCGGCCTGTTCCAACAGTTCGAGCGGCTCGGGAGGCGGTTCGGGCGGAGGGGGCCAGAGCCTGGCCGGGGACTGTGCCAAGTACCAGTCGTACGCGGGGCATTCGGGCAAGACGGTGACGGTCTTCGCGTCGATCCTCAGCCCGGAGTCGGACAATCTGGAGAAGTCCTGGGCCGAGTTCAGCTCCTGCACCGGAATCAAGATCAGCTATGAGGGCTCCAACGACTTCGAGTCCCAGTTGCCGGTCCGGGTGACCGGCGGCAACGCGCCGGACTTCGCGATCATCCCGCAGCCCGGTCTGCTGGCCCAGATGGTCAAGAGCGGGAAGGTGGTCAAGCCGCCCGAGCAGACCGTCGCCAACCAGGACAAGTGGAGCCCGGTCTGGAAGACGTACGGTTCGGTCAACGGCACCTTCTACGCGGCGCCGATGAGCGCCAACATGAAGTCGCTGGTCTGGTACTCGCCGAAGGCCTTCAAGCAGGCCGGCTACGAGGTGCCCAGGACCTGGACCGATCTGATGGCGCTCAGCGATCGGATCGCCAAGGCCGGTGCGGGCAAGCCGTGGTGCGGCGGCATCGCCTCCGGGACGGCCACCGGCTGGCCGGCCACGGACTGGCTGGAGGAGGTGGTGCTCGGCTCGTACGGCGGCGAGGTGTACGACCAGTGGGTGAGTCACAAGGTGAAGTTCTCCGACGAGAAGATCACCACGGCGATGAAGACCCTCGCGGACTGGATGCAGAACCCGGCCTGGGTCAACGGCGGGTACGGCGACGTGAAGTCGATCGCCACCACCACCTTCCAGGACGCGGGCGCGCCGATCCTCACCGGCAAGTGCCTCATGCTCCAGCAGGCGTCGTTCTACAAGGCGCAGTGGCCCAAGGACACCAAGGTCGGCCCGGACGGTGACATCTTCGCCTTCCACCTGCCGGCCGTGAACCCGGCCGTGGCCAACCCGGTCGAGGGCGGCGGGGAGTTCCTGACGGCGTTCGCGAGCCGTCCCGAGGTGCAGGCGGTGCAGAACTACCTCTCCAGTTCGGACTGGGCGAGCAGCCGGGTGAAGACCGCCAGCGGCTGGGTCTCCGCCAACCAGGGCGTGGACAAGAGTCTGTACACCGACCCGATCGACCGGCTCTCCGCCGACGCGCTGACCGACCCGGCCGCGACCTTCAGGTTCGACGGTTCGGACCTGATGCCGGCCGCGATCGGCGCCGGGCAGGAGTGGAAGTCGCTGACCGCCTGGTTCGCCGAGGGCCAGTCCATCCAGAAGACCGCCGCCGACATCGACGCGGCCTGGCCGCAGTAACCGGCGGCCGGAGCCCGGCGGCCGGCCGCGGTGAGCGGCGGACGCCCTCCCCGCAGAACCACCTGATCAGGACCACCTGTCGAGGGCGGTGCGGGACCACCCACCCGCACTGCCCGCCCTTTCTTCTGATCGTCCGATCTTCCGATGGGAGGACGCGCAGTCATGTCCGTACCCGGCACCCTGTCGTCCGCTGCCTCGCTCGCCGACGGCGCCTGGGGCGACGCGGCCGTCAAGTTCGGCAACAGCTTCGGTGCCATCGCCGGCTTCCTCGGCATCCTGCTGCTGGTCTTCCTCGCCGCCGGCCGGGCCACCGGCCGGATCGCCCGCCCGCTGGCCGTCGCGGTCTTCCTCGGTCCGGCGGTGGTGCTGTTGCTCGTCGGCCTGGTCGCGCCGTTGGTCCGCACCGTCTATCTGAGCCTCTACAGCGACGACAGCAGCCGGTTCGTCGGCGGCGAGAACTTCGGCTGGGCGCTGACCACCGACTCGGTGCGGAAGGTGCTGGTCAACACGCTGCTCTGGCTGGTGATCGCGCCCCTGGCGGCCACCGCCCTCGGCCTGGTGCTGGCCCTGCTGGTGGACCGGATGCGCGGTCAGGCGGTGTACAAGTCACTGATCTTCATGCCGATGGCGATCTCGCTGGTCGGCGCCTCGATCATCTTCAAGTTCGTCTACGAGTCGCGCGACTCCTCGCAGCAGCAGATCGGGCTGCTCAGCCAGGTCGCCATCGCGCTGGGCTGGGAGCATCCGCCGAACTGGATGCTCTCCCAGCCGCTCAACACCTTCCTGCTGATGGCGGTGATGGTCTGGGTGCAGACCGGCTTCGCCATGGTGGTGCTCTCGGCGGCGATCAAGGCCATCCCGGACGAGGTCACCGAGGCCGCCCGGCTCGACGGCGCGGGCGGGGTACGGCTGTTCTGGTACGTCACCGTGCCGATGATCCGCACCACGGTGGTGGTGGTCCTCACCACCGTCATGATCACCACCCTCAAGGCCTTCGACATCGTCCGCACCATGACCGGCGGCAACTTCGGCACCCAGGTGCTGGCCAACGAGATGTACTCGCAGTCGTTCGTGCAGTTCAACACCGGGCGGGGCAGCGCGCTCGCGGTGATCCTCTTCCTGGCGGTGCTGCCGCTGGTGGCCTACAACATCGTCCAGCTGCGCAAGGAGCGTGGGGTCCGATGAGCGAGCGCCGCAATTCCGCCCGTGCGGTGCGGAAGACCTTCAGCAGCCCGATCGCCTCGGTCTTCGTGATCGCGGTGACGGTGCTCTGGACCATCCCCACCCTCGGCCTGCTCGCCACCTCGCTGCGTCCCAAACAGGACGTCACCGCGGACGGCTGGTGGAACGTCTTCCTCCACCCGGACCTCGGGCTCTCCAACTACCACACGGTGCTGTTCGAGGGCGGTTCCGGTGTCTCCACCGGCCTGCTGCCGTTCCTGGTGAACTCGCTGGCGATCAGCGTCCCGGCGACGCTCTTCCCGCTGGTCCTGGCGGCGATGGCCGCGTACGGGCTGGCCTGGGTGCGGTTCCGGGGCAGCGACGCGGTGTTCTTCGTGGTCTTCGCCCTCCAGGTGGTGCCGATCCAGATGGCGCTGATCCCGCTGCTGCGGCTGTTCTCCGGCGGCGCGCACCTGGGCTCGGTGACGCTGATCCCGGCGGTGGACCTCAAGGGCACCTACGCGCCGGTCTGGCTGGCGCACACCATGTTCGCGCTGCCGCTGGCGATCTTCCTGCTGCACAACTTCATCGCCCAGCTGCCGCGCGACCTGATGGAGGCGGCGGTGGTGGACGGCGCCTCGCACTTCAAGATCTTCCGTTCGATCGTGCTGCCGCTCTGCACCCCGGCGTTGGCCTCGTTCGCCATCTTCCAGTTCCTCTGGGTCTGGAACGACCTGCTGGTCGCGCTGACCTTCGCGGGCGGCACCCCCGAGGTGGCGCCGATGACGGTACGGCTGGCGCAGCTGTCCGGCTCCTTCGGCGGGCGCTGGGAACTGCTCACCGCCGGGGCGTTCCTGTCGATCGTGATCCCGCTGGTCGTCTTCTTCAGCCTCCAGCGCTACTTCGTCCGCGGTCTGCTGGCCGGATCCGTCAAGGGGTAGGGCGTCTCCCGGCCGACCGCAGCGGAATGCGGCGGTTTCGTGGGCACGGTCGGCGCGGGACCTGTACACCGATAGGGGCAGCCGGCCGATGTGGCACAGGGGGCGGTCATGGCGGGTGCGGCATACGGGGGCGGAGAAGGCCGGCGGGCCTGCTGGCGGCCCTGACCACGGTGGCGGTCCTGGCGAGCAGCGCCTCCGCGACGCTCACCGCGAACAACTGGAACACCGTCCCGCTGACGGCCACCCTGGCCGCCAACACCCCGTACTGGCCGGCCTGCAACAGCAACGGCGCCGGCGCGACGGTGAACAACATGAACTACTCCACCGGCGCGACCGGGCAGGGCGCCCACAGCAACACGGTGGTGCCCTTCGGCAGCCGGCAGCCGGCAGCCGGCCGACGGACTTCGGACCGGCGGTGAGGGACTCGCCGGTGTACTCGCTGTACGGGTCCTACTGAGTCGACGGGCCGTCCGGGCGGTCGGGATGCCTGGCACCCCGGGCGGTCGGCCCTTCCGGTCGCCCGGGGGCCCGGTCTCGCGGGTGCCGGGCCCGTCACAGCGTTTTTGAACCTGTTCAGAATGGTCTACAGTCGGCTCCAGTCGCGGCGCCATCGCGTCTGCCGGCGGACTGCCCCAGGGTGGCTTCCGCATGCCCACCGACCTCTGAGGGGGACTCATGTCCGGATTGTCCACGCCTGCTTCGGTCGACGCCCCGCCCGGGACCGACCCGTACCGCGCGCCGGCCGCGCCTGCCTGGCAGCCCATCGCGTGGCTGCGCCCCAGCGAGCCGGAGCGCAAGGCGGCCGCCGCCCCCCGGGCGCTCGCGGCGGCGGTGATCACCGGCCTTCTGGCGGCGTGGCTGCTGGCCGACGGGGTGGGCGTCAACCTGCTGCTCTGCGGTGTGGTGGCCGCCGTCGGCGCCGGGATCGCCGCCCGCTCGGCAGGCCGGCGGGTCCGGGTCTGGACGGTCCTGTGGAGCGTGCTCGCACTGGCCCTGCTCGCCGTGCCGGCCCTCTCCGAGGCGGGCTGGCCGGTGGCGCTGTCGACGCTCTGCGCGCTGGCCCTGGCCTCCCTCGCGCTGCACGGCGGCCGCCGCTGGGCGGGCGTCCTGCTCGCTCTGCCGGGCATCCTCTGGCAGCTCGCGCCCGGCCTGCTCTGGGCCCGGGACGGACTGCGCGGCCTCAGCCTGCCGGGCCGGGGCAAGGTGGTTCCGGTGCTCAAGGCGGTCGTGGTGGCGGCGGTGCTGCTGACCGTCTTCGGCTGGCTGTTCGCCAGCGCCGACGCGGCCATGGCGGACGTCCTGTCCGGCCTCACTCCCAGCCTGGACCTCAGCGAACTCCCGCTGCGCTTCGTGCTGTTCGTCCTCGGCCTGCTCACCGCACTGGGATTCGCCCACATCGCGGCCGGCCCGCGCCGCTGGGACCGTACGGCGGTCCGGCCGGGCCGCGAGCGCGGGCGGCTGGAATGGGCGCTGCCGCTGGTCGCGCTCAACCTGATGTTCGGCGCCTTCGCACTGATCCAGGCCGTGGTGGTGCTCGGCGGCCGGGACTCGATCACGAACACCGGGATGAGCCGCTCCGAGTACGCCCGGCAGGGCTTCTGGCAGCTGACGGCCGTCACCGTGCTGACCCTCGTCGTGGTCGCGGTGGCCAAGCGCTGGGCGCCGCGCGGCACCGCCGCCGACCGCCGGCTGGCCCGGATCCTGCTCGGTGTGCTCTGCCTGCTCACCCTGGTCGTGGTCGCCTCGGCGCTCGGCCGGATGTGGTTCTACGTCGACGCCTCCGGGCTGACCAGGCTGCGACTCTGGGTGCTGGTGGTCGAGGTCTGGCTCGGCGCCGTCTTCCTGCTGCTGATCGTGGCCGGACTGACCCGCTCGGCGGCCTGGCTCCCGCGCGCCGTGGTGCTCAGCGGCATGGTCACCGCCGCCGTGTACGGGCTGATGGGCCCGGACGCGATCATCGCGGAGCAGAACGTGGCCCGCTTCGAGCGGACCCAGCAGATCGACCTGCGCAACGTCCGCGACCTCTCGCCCGACGCCGTCCCGGCCCTGGACCGGCTGCCGGGGGACCAGCGGACCTGCGCGCTGGAGCTGATCCGGGCCGGCCTCGACGACTCCTCGCCCTGGTACGCCACCAGCCTGGCCGAGGCGCGGGCCCGGGAGATCCTGGCGGAGCGGCCGCTGTCCCAGAGCCTGTCGGCGGAGCAGAGCGCCTGTGACCGGGCGGGCCTGAGGGGCGACGACTACATCGGGCGGTACTGAGCGGCGGCGGACCGGGCGGTGACGTGGCGCGCGAGGGCCGGCGGCCGGTGACGCGCGCGGGCCGGCCGGGAGTGTGCGGCTCCCGGCCGGCCCGCGTCGTGCTTCCGGTGCCGGATCAGTGCACCGCGATGCCGGACGCGTCCGACGGCAGGTCGCCGGCCTTGGCCCTGATCACGAAGACCGCGATGAGCAGCGCGACCCCGGCGAGCACGGCGCCCACGATGAAGCCGTGCGAAATGCCCTGCGCGAGCACCTCGTTGGCCGCAACCGTGCCCTTGGGGAACTCGTGCTTCGTCAGGAACTCCGCCTGCTGCTCCGGTGTGGCCGTGGCCATGAAGCCGGGCGCCTGGAGCTTGGCCTCCGCCGTGGCGTAGTGCGCGAACACCGTGGTCAGGATCGACAGCCCCAGCGAGCCGCCGATCTGCTGCATCGAGTTGAGCAGCCCGGAGGCGGCGCCGGTGTCCTCCCCGGCGACGCCCGCGACGGCGAGCAGCATCACCGGGACGAAGATCAGGCCCATGCCGAAGCCGAACACCACCGTGGGGCCGAGCACCCCGTCCACGTACCCGCTGCCCGCGTCCATCCGGGTGAGCCAGGTGAGGCCGATGGTGACCAGCAGTGCGCCGGTGGCCATGAACGGCTTCGGGCCGTACTTGACCTGCAGTCTGGAGGCGATCTGCGCGGCGGTGATGATCGACGCGCTGATCGGCAGGAAGGCGAACCCGGCCCGCAGCGGGCTGTAGTCCAGCGGCCCCTGGATGAAGAGCGTGATGTAGAAGAAGATGCCGAACATGGCCGCGGTCAGGCAGAGCATCATCATCAGGCCGCCGGTGCGGTTGCGGTTGGCGAACAGGTGCAGCGGCGTGATCGGCTGGGCGGTGCGGTTCTCGACCACGAGGAAGGCGGCGATGAGCAGCACGCCGGCCGCGAACGAGCCCAGCGTCAGGCTGTCCGACCAACCGTCCGAGGCGGCCCGGATGAACCCGTAGACCAGGCTGATCAGACCGAGTGTGGAGGTGAACGCACCGGGCAGGTCGAAGCGGCCGTCCTGGCGCTCCGACTCGGCGATGTAGCGCGGGGCGGCGATCGCGATCAGAACCGCGATCGGCACGTTGACGAAGAAGACCCAGCGCCAGTCCAGGTACTCGGTGAGCAGGCCGCCGGCCAGCAGGCCGATCGCCGCACCTGAGCCGGCCACCGCCGAGAAGACCCCGAAGGCCTTGTTGCGCTCGGGCCCTTCCTTGAAGTTGGTGGCGATCAGGGCGAAGGCCGTCGGCGAACAGATCGCGCCGCCGACCCCCTGGAGCGCGCGGGCGGCCAGCAGCATGCCACCGTCCTGCGCGAAGCCGCCCAGCAGCGAGGCCAGGCCGAACAGCAGCGTGCCGAAGACGAACACCCGTCGGCGGCCCAGGATGTCGCCCGCGCGGCCGCCGAGCAGCAGCAGGCCGCCGAAGGTCAGCGTGTAGGCGTTGATCACCCACGACAGGTTGGTGGTGGAGAAGTTCAGCGTGTCCCTGATCTGCGGCAACGCGATGTTCACGATGGTGGCGTCGAGCACCACCATGAGCTGGGTGGCCGCGATGACGGTCAGGGTGACGCCCTTGTGCCGGTCCTGGCTGCCCTGCGGTGGAGAGGTCTTGCCGAGTGTGTCGGAGATAGCCAAGTTGATGCCCCCTGCTGGCTATTGCTTCGTATGCTGTGGACCCGAGGCCCGAAGCGCTTCTGCGGCGTCCCGCAGGCTATGAAGGAACGGAATCGTTCACTAAGGTGGACGATATCCTGGGCGATATTATGAACGCAAGCGTTCCCTAAGGTTGGTGACGATGGATCAGTTGGTGCGGCGCCAGGCGGCGGATCGTGCGGCCGGCCGGCCGGTGGAGCGGTCGGCGGAGCAGTCCGTCGAAGGGTCCGCCGACGGGTCTGTCGAGCGGCCTGCCGGGCAGCCTGTCGAGCGGTCTTCCGGGCGGTCTTCCGAGCGGGTGGAGCCAGGTTCCGAGTGGCCGGTCGAGCCGGCGCCGGGGCGGGCGGGCGCGAGGGGGTCGTCGGCGGTCCCGGGTGCGAGGTCCGCGGCCCACTGCCCGGTGAGGGTGGTGGCCGAGGTCCTGTCCCGGCCCGTGCGCCGCCGCGGGAAGGAGCTGGAGAGTGCGATCTTCGAAGCCGCGCTCGACCAGCTCATCTCCGGCGGATTCGCGCGGATGACGATGGAGGGCGTCGCCGGTGCCGCGCGGACCGGGAAGGCCGCGCTCTACCGGCGCTGGGCGTCCAAGGCCGAACTGGTCATCGACGCCCTGGACTCCACTCTGCCACGCCCCTCCGACACCCCGGACCTCGGGTCCGCCCGAAGTGAATTGCTGCTGCTCATCGGGGGGTTCGCCGACGCTCTCACCTCGAGGGCGGGTGGTGCGCTGCAGGCGCTGATGGCCGAGCTGGACCATGAACAGGCCGAGGTGTTCAAGAGGTTCATCGTGCAGCGGGTGGTCGAGCCGACCAAGGGCACGATTCTGGACATCCTCCGCCGGGGAGTCGAACGCGGCGACGTCCGGCCCGACGCGGCCACCGTGATCGTCGCCGATGTCGCCCCGGCGATGCTGATGTACCGGGTCAAGGTCTACGGCCGCGACACTGGCCCCGACTTCGCGAACCAGCTGGTGGACGAGGTGCTGCTCCCGCTGATCCGCGTCTGACGAGCGCCTGGCGGGTGTGCGGCGGGAGCCTGACGGGCGTGCGGCGGGTCGGCTCCGAGGGGGTGGGCCCGGCGGCCGGGGCGCCGCGGGGCGGGGCTTAGGCTGGAGGTTGCCCCAGCTGAACGGATTCCACGATGCCCATCGTCCCGCCGACGCACTCCGTCGAGCGTTCGCTCCGCCGGGCCGGCGCCAAGACCGTTGTCGGCCTCGACGAGGTCGGGCGCGGCGCCTGGGCCGGGCCGGTCACCGTGGGTGCGGCCGTCACCGGGCTGCGCAAGCCGCCGGACGGTCTGACCGACTCCAAGCTGCTCACCGAACTGCGGCGCGAGGCGCTCGCCCCGGTCCTCGCCGACTGGGTCACCGCGTACGCGCTCGGCCACGCCTCCGCGCTGGAGTGTGACGAGCTGGGCATGACGGCGGCGCTGCGGCTGGCCGCCGTCCGCGCGCTGGAGGCCCTGCCGGTGGAGCCCGACGCGGTGATTCTCGACGGGAAGCACGACTACCTCGGCGGCCCCTGGCGGGTGCGCACGGTCATCAAGGGCGACCAGTCCTGTATCTGCGTCTCGGCCGCCTCGGTGCTCGCCAAGGTCCATCGGGACGGGATGATGGCCGAACTGGGCGAGGCGTATCCCGGGTACGGGTTCGCCGACAACGCCGGCTACCCGTCCCCGGTCCACCGCGCCGCGCTGGAGGAATTCGGCCCGACCGATCAGCACCGGCTCTCCTGGGCCTACCTGGACGGGCTGCCCAAGTGGCGCCATCTGAAGCGGAATCGGGCCATGGCGGCGGGTGGTGCTCCCGGCTCCGCGGGCCCCGCCGACGAACAGCTGACGCTCGGTTTCTGACAGTCCGTCTGAATTGCCCCGAGTGGGGCCGGCCGGTGTGCGGTGCCCAAGGGGTGGGGCGCCCGTGCGCGTTCGATCGGCATTTGATAGATATCCGGGTATGCCTGTCTTCCCCGAGGAGCCGGAGATTCACGAGAGCCTCCCGGGCCCCGGCGTTCCCTTCCCCCGCGAGTCGGACGCACAAGCCCTCCGCACGCCTGCCACCGGCAGCGCGACCACTTCCGTACCTTCCGCCGCCGCCGCCGGCGCGGCACCGGCCCCCGGGCCGGGCCCCCGCCCCACAGCTCCTCGGCCGGCGCCGCCGCGCGCCGCCCGCCCGGGGCCGCCCCGCCCGGCCCAGACCCCCAAGCCCGGTCCCGCGCCGCGCCGCCCGGCACCCGCCGCACCGCGGGTCGCGGTCCAGCACGTCGCCGCCACCGCGGCCGAGGCACTGGAGCGTGCCGACGAAGCCGTCGACCGGCTGCTGGACTCCGGGCGCAGTCCCGGCGAGATCCTGGTGCTGACCGTCGGCGGGCCACACCCCTGGCAGCAGCACGAACTCTCCTTCGGCGAGGAGCGCTACTGGGCGCAGCTCACCGAGGGCGGCGACGTGTTCTACGCGGAGGCCGGGCTGACCCGCCCGGTCCGCCGTGAGGTGGTCGTGCTGGTCGTCAACGGGGGCTCGGCCGACCGCGCCGCCCAGGCGTACACCAAGGCGCTCGGCCACGCGGCCGCGCTGCTGGTGGTCTGCGGCGACGCGGGCCCCGCCGCCGGTGCGCCGACCGGTCGTTCGGCGTCCGCCTAGCCGTCCGGGAGTCATGGACCGTTCGAGTCCGGCGCCGTGAGGTGCCGGGCCCGAACGGTGCCGAGCCGTACCCTCCGGGCCCGGAGACCGGGTTGTGCCGTGTGCGCCCGGCGGGCGGGTCCGCGTCAGCGGGTGCCGGTGCGCCGGACCGGCTCGACGGCCGCCACCCGGGCGGGCGGCCAGGGATGCTCGGGCCGGCGGGAGTGTGATGCCCGGTCGCCGAGCTGGGGGTGTTCGGCCGGCTGGTGCGCTGGCCGCTGGCCGCGTGGCCCGTCGGCCGCCGGGCGGGGCGGCAGCTCCGTCACGGTGTGGACCGGCCCGTCCGCCCAGGATCCCGCGTGTGGATTGCGGCCGCTCCGCTCGTCGCCGAGGATCTGCCAGCCCGCCGGGGTCAACGCGATGTACGAGCCGCAGCGCAGCCCGTGCAGGGCGGCCGCGTCCCGCAGGGCCCACATCCAGGCGCCGTCCTGTTCCGTCCAGCCCGCCGGGCCCTCGCGGCAGCGCAGCAGTACGGCCGTCCGGACCGGAGCGGCGAGTCGCAGGTCGTGCGGGGTGACCTGGCGCAGGTGCGACAGGATCAGGTTGCGGTGCTGCCAGCCGTCGGTGTCGTGGGGCCAGGGTGTGAACGAGGCCGAGGCGGTCGCCCGGTGCAGCGCGTTCAGGACGGTGACCACGACCGTGCCCGGTTGCGGCAGGTGGCGCTGGTGGATTTCCAGGACGAACTCGCGCGGGTCGCGCAGCAACGGGATCCCCGAGGCGGTCCAGGTCTCCAGGTCGAGCACCCGTCTGGGCGCCGAGCTCCGGGCGAGGGGATACTGACCTCGGTCGATACCGTTGATCGCGATCCTCCTTCCCGACCCGCGAACACGCGGGCCCCCGCGTACGCCGAAGGCCGGGTCCAGCGGACCGGGTTCCGGGTACGGTCCAATTCTCAGGGCAGAGGGGGTGGGGCGGCAATGATGAAATGATGAACGCCGCCCGAAAGTCAACGCTCTGTCGGATATGTTCCACGATCGTGCGAGTGCTGCTCAGGTGGCGCCCGATCGTGAACCGGGCCGCCAGAAGGCCTCTGGCGAGCGCTTTCAGCAACTCAACCACTCCTCTCCACCACCGGTGTTCCTCGCTCCCGCGCGTGTTCCTGCCGACTCCTCGACTTCTCCCTTCGTCCATTCGGGTGAGGGGGTGAGGGCCTGACCCGGCGCGGCCACTTGTGCCGCACCCGTCAGGCGCCTCTCCCCGGCGCCGCTCAGCCCTGTACGGCCAGCACCAGCGGCAGTACCGAACTCGCCCCGGCCCGCCGGAGCAGCCGGGCGGCGACGGTGACCGTCCACCCGGAGTCGACCAGGTCGTCCACCAGCAGCACCGGGCCGCCCGCCCCGGCGATCGCGGCCTCGGTCTCCGGCGGCAGGACGAGTGCCCCGGCCAGCGCGTGCAGCCGCTGCGCGCTGTTGCTGCGCGCCCCGTGCGGAGGCTGCCCGGCCGCGTACTCGATCCGGCCGAGCAGCGGCAGCCGCCCGATCTCCGCGATCCGGGCGCCGAGGCTGCCGACCAGCTGAGGGCGGCTGGACGAGGCCATGGTCACCACGCCGACCGGCCGGTCCAGCCGGGTGCCCTCGGCCGTCGCGGGCCCGGCCCAGCCGCCCGGGCCGCGAGCCCAGTCGGCCAGCACCGCGACCAGAGCGTCCACCGCCTCGCCGGGCACGGGCACGTCGGGGGCCTGGTCCGCGAGCAGGGCCCGCAGCCGGTTGCCCCAGCCGATGTCGGAGAGCCGGCCGAGGGCCCGGCCGGTCTCCGCCTGTTCGCCCGCCGGGATGCGGCCCTTGAGCTGCACGCCCAGCGACTCCATACCGGTGGGCCAGAGCCGGCGGGGCTCGAAGCTGACCCCGGGCCGACCGAGCGCCGCCCGGGCCGCGTCCAGCGCCTCGGCGGAAATTTCGGGGCCGTGCAGCGCACCGGCGCAGTTGTCGCAGCGGCCGCAGGGCCGGGCCTGCTCGTCGTCCAGCTGCCGGCGCAGGAACTCCATCCGGCAGCCGGTGCCCGTGGCGTACTCGCGCATGGCCCGCTGCTCGGCCTCACGGGAGGCCGCGACCTTGGCGTACCGGGCGGTGTCGTACTCCCAGCTCTGCCCGGTGGCCGTCCAGCCGCCCTTGACCCGCCGGACCGCGCCGTCCACGTCCAGGACCTTGAGCATGGTCTCCAACCGGGCGCGGCGCAGGTCCACCCGGGGCTCCAGCGCGGCCGTGGACAGCGGCCGGCCGGCCTCCGCGAGCGCGTTGATGGTGCGGCGCACCTGCTCCTCGGGAGGGAAGGCCAGCGAGGCGAAGTAACGCCAGATCGCCTCGTCCTCACGCCCGGGCAGCAGCAGCACCTCGGCCCGGTCGACGCCGCGGCCCGCCCGGCCGACCTGCTGGTAGTAGGCGATCGGCGAGCTGGGCGAGCCCAGGTGCACCACGAAACCGAGGTCGGGCTTGTCGAAGCCCATGCCCAGCGCGGAGGTGGCGACGAGGGCCTTGACCCGGTTGGCCAGCAGGTCGGCCTCGGCGGTCCGGCGCTCGGCGTCCTCGGTGCGGCCGGAGTAGGACGCCACCGGGAAGCCGCGCTCGCGCAGGAACGCCGTCACCTCGTCGGCCGCGGCCACCGTCAGGGTGTAGACGATGCCGGACCCCGGCAGCCGGTCGAGGTGGTCGGCCAGCCAGGCCAGGCGGTGCGCCGGATCGGACAGGGCGAGCACGCCGAGGGTGAGGCTCTCCCGGTCGAGCGGGCCGCGCAGGACGAGGGCGTGCTCGTCGGTGGCTCCGGTGCCGAGCTGCTCGGCGACGTCGGCGGTCACCCGGGCGTTGGCCGTGGCGGTGGTGGCCAGCACCGGCACGCCCGGCGAGAGCTCGGCGAGCATGGTGCGCAGCCGCCGGTAGTCGGGGCGGAAGTCGTGACCCCAGTCGGAGATGCAGTGGGCCTCGTCGACCACCAGCAGGCCGGTGGAGGCGGCGAGTTTGGGGAGGACCTGGTCGCGGAAGTCGGGGTTGTTCAGCCGCTCGGGGCTGACCAGCAGGATGTCCACCGTGCCGGCCGCGACCTCGGCCTGGATCTCGTCCCACTCGTCGGTGTTGGCCGAGTTGATGGTGCGGGCCTGGATGCCGGCCCGGGCCGCCGACTCCACCTGGTTGCGCATCAGGGCGAGCAACGGGGAGACGATCACTGTGGGCCCGGCGCCGCGGGCCCGCAGCAGCGCCGTGGCGATGAAGTAGACGGCGGACTTCCCCCAGCCGGTGCGCTGTACGACCAGGGCCCGGCGGTGGTCGACGACCAGCGCTTCGATGGCCGTCCACTGGTCGTCGCGGAGTGTGGCGCCGGGCCCGGCCAGCTCGCGCAGGACGGCCTCGGCCCGCGCCCGGACCTCGGCGCGGTCGGCGGCCGTCGCGCTGCTGGTGCCGGTGCCGGTGCCGGCCGTGGCGGGGGCGTCGGTGGCGGTGATGTGGGGCTGGGGCTGCTGCATGCCGTCCATGTAACCCCGAGGGGCCGACAATGGGCGAATGGCGGTGCACCATGGACGGGTGGACCAGGGGTGTATTTCATCTGCTCTTTCGCTGAACATCCGTCATATGTCCCCCGGGGGAGTGGGTCTGGATAATCCGAAGGAGGGAGATTTTATCCACAGGCGGGAGTTGTCCACAGGGAAAAAGAAAATTCCCGGGGCATTCGCGGATTGCGGCAGTCTTCCGGCCATGAACAACGAACGCATCGCGCTGTCCCTCGGCCCGGCCTCCGGCCACCGGCCGGTCACCATGCGGGGCCCGGCCGACATGGCCGAGCTGCTGCCTTATCTCCTGGGCTTCTTCCCCGACGACAGCATCGTCGCCGTCGGTCTCCAGGGCCCGGACCTCCACCAGGGCGGGGTGATCCGGCTGGACATCCCCGAATCGCCGGAGGAGTGGCAGGCCGCGGCCGAGGAGACGGCCGCCCTGCTCATCGGTCTGTCCGAGCGGCGGGACCGCCGCCCGGCCCAGGTGCTCCTCTACCTCTGCCAGGATCCCGGCACGAGCCATGGCCCGCCCGTTCTGGACGGGCTCGGACCGCTCGCGGAGGGGCTGCGGGTGTCCTTCGAGAGCAGGGGGGTGGCGGTCAAGGAGTCGCTCTGCGTCTCGGCCGGCCGCTGGTGGTCCTTCCTCTGCCGCCGTGAGGGGTGCTGTGACCCGGCGGGCAATCCGATCCGGCGCTCTCCCGACCCCGGCCCGGTGGCCGCCGCGGCCACCGTCGCCGGTTTCGCTCCCCGGGGGAGCCGTAAGGCGATCATCGCCGGGCTGGTTCCGATCGGCCCGCCCGGCGCCGATACCCAGCGCTCGGCGATCGCCCGGGTCAAGGGCGGCGGTGGAGTAGTGGGGAGCCGGCCGCCGCTGTCCCGGGGGCGGGGCGCCGAGCTGCTCGACCAGGCGGTCGCCGAGTTCTCGGCCGGCGCCCGTGAACTCGACGAGCACCGGACGGCGCTGCTGATCATCGCCCTCCAGGACAGGATCACCCGCGACCGCGCCGCCGAGTACACCCGGCCCGAGGAGATCGCCCCCGCACAGCGGCTGTGGCGTTTCCTCGCCCGGCATTGTGTCCCGCCCTACACGAGCTGTGCCGCGGCCCCGCTCACGTTGCTGGCCTGGACGTCCTGGGTCGCGGGGGACATCGCGACGGCCCGTGTGGTGCTCGCCCACACACTCCGCCTCGCCCCCTCCTACCTGCTGGCCCAGCTCCTGTACGAGTCGCTGAACGAAGGCATGTCCCCGGATGCGCTGCTGGCGAGCGTGGCGGCGGAGCGACAGCGGCGCACCGCGGTCCGTTCCGGCGGAGCGGCCGGGGAAGCGGTGGTGTCAGGCCCGGCCGCCGACGAGCCGGGCGGCCCGCCGACGGGCCCGGACGGTGAACCCGCCCCGGCGCCGGCCAGGTCCCCGCGCCGAGCTGCCTCAGGGGCGGTCGCCGAGTCCGTCGCCCCGGCGGTCCCGGGTTCGGGGGACCATCCGGCCGGTCCCCCGAACCCGGGACCGCGGGCCGCGCCGGTGGCCGGGGATCCCGGACGGTCCGAGGGCGGACCGTCCGACCCCGGGCCGGGCGCGTGCCTGCCCGCGCAGGCGCGCCGCATTCCAGGGTGCCGACCGCGGCCTCGGCCCGGTGCCGTCCGGAAGGCCCGGCTGGGCCGGGTGACACCGTGGGCGGCCCCGGCGACGGCAGCGACCGTGCGCAGCCGGTGCCGCGGTGTGCGGGGCCCGACGGCGGGAGCCCGTCATGCGCGGTGACATGCGTGGCGGCCCGCGACCGGCGGCCCGTAACCGGTGGTCCGGCCAGCCGGTCGGCCGCGGTTCCGCCGTCGGCACCGGGCTCCGCTACGCCTCGCCGTGCGCCATGGCGATCAGGCGGTCCAGCACCTTGCCGCCGCTCACCCGGAGCCCGTCGTGCTCCCACTCATTGGTGATCCACGCTCGCAGGCCGCGCACGGCGCGGGCGGTCTCCAGGGAGTCGGCGGTGTCGACATACATGTCGTCGTGGTAGACCGCCGCCACCACCGGCACCTCGTTGGCGGCCAGCCGGGCCGGGTCGTACAGGTCGGGCCAGTCGGTCCGGGCGGCGAGCAGGTCCGCGGTCTCCTTCAGCGGGCGCAGCGCCGGGTCGGTGTCGAACATCCAGGGGTAGATCATCTCTCCGGTGAACAGCACCGGCGCCCCGGACTCCAGCGCGGCCCCGGCGTCGAACTCCGTGAACTCCTTGCGGACGCGCTCGGCCGACCAGGCGGTGCCGGCCGGGTCCACCGACCGCTGGCCGTAGATCGACTCGTGCAGCACGGCGTACAGCGGGCCCTCCGCGAAGGAGAGCTTCGCCTGGACACCGGCCAGGAAGGTGTCGGAGAGCTCGGGCCCGGCGGCGCCCTCCACCCACGCCTCCTCCAGCAGGTAGTGCAGGCTGCCGGAACCGCTGCCGCCGCCGAGCATCATTCCGAGGGACTGGAACGCCTCGACGGTCAGCAGCCCGCCGCCGGGCAGGGCCGCAGGGGCTGCGGCCAGACGCGCGGTGATCCGCCGTACCACCTCGACGTCCTGCGGGTAGCGGGCGTAGTGGTCCTCGTTCTTGCGGACGACCCGGGGGTAGGCGGCGCGGTAGACGTCGTCGGCCGAGCTGCGCAGGCCGGAGAGGCCACCGGTGATGAAGGCCTCACGCAGGCCGTCGGGCGCGATCGAGAGGTAGGTGAGGGCGCAGAAGCCGCCGAAGCTCTGGCCGAGCACGCTCCAGCGGTGGTCGTCGCCGAGCAGCCGGCGGCGGATCAGCTCGGCGTCCCGGACGATCGAGTCCGCGCGGAAGTGCGCCAGGTAGTCCGCCTGTTCCCGCGCGCCGCCGCGCCGGGCGAGGGTCTGCCGGGTCGCGGGCGTGGACCGCCCGGTGCCGCGCTGGTCGAGCAGGAGCACCCGGTACTCGTCGAGGGCGCGCTCCAGCCAGCCGTCCCGGCCGAGCGGTCGGCCGGCCTTGCCACCGGGGCCACCCTGGAGGAAGAGCAGCCAGGGCAGGTCGTCCGTTTCGCGGCCCGCGGCCACCACCTCGCGGGCGTACACCTCGATCTGCTCGCCCTGTGGGGCGGCGTGGTCGAGGGGCGACTGGAAGACGTGGTCGGTCGTGACAATCCCGGGCAGCCGGCTGGCGGTGGACATACAACTCCTCGGTATGCGCTGGTCGCAGCAGTCACGTTGCCGCTCACGGTGTTACCGGTGCGGGTGCCGTGACCCCCGCACCGTATCCTGGCGGCGGCCGGGCACCGGTTGGGCGGTCGCTGCCCAGACCGTCCGCCCGGTGGTTCGTACAAAACGGCAGACAGCCTCGGCCCGTGCGGTTCGACCCGGAACGGCACCGGAGTGGGGCGGCAACGGTCCGGTGACGGCGGCGGCACGACCGCCTGCCGCGCCCGGGCCTGCTGGTCGAAGTGACAGGACGGGCGTTACCTGCGGCCGGTGAGCGGCGTTCACCCCGGGGGACCGCGCCCGGGTGACCACCGGGCCGGCCGGAGACGGACGGTTTCCCGGGCGTGCCGGGTGCCGGAAGTGAGGCTGCGGGCTGTCGGAAGCCGGGCGAGGGCGGCCGAGGCGTCGGCCCGTCAGACCCCGGTGTGGGCACGCCCGTACCCGGGCCGTCCGAGTCGGTCGCGGCGCGGTGCGAGCGCCCCGCAGACGCCTCCTGCCCCACGGCAGGTACCGGACGCCGCAGGCGACCATGTGCCGGGCACCAGGGGGTGTCCGGCGCGAGGCGGTGCGGGGTACCGCAGCGGTACCCCGCACCGCATGGCACGGCCCGGCGCCGGGTACGGCCAGACACGGCACACACGCCGACGGGAACCCCCGCCGGTCCGACATCATCAGCACGCGATCGAGCATGCTCGCGGCCCACCGGCCTCACCGGCCACCGGACCGCCGAGGGGAGGAGAGTCCGGTGACCGCCATGAGGCCACCACAGGCCATGCCGGCCGAGAGCGTGGTCGGCGCACCCGCGGGCACGCCCGCCGGCCAGGCCCGACCTGCGGCTCCGCCCCGTCCGCAGCCCGCCGCCGTCCACCACGCGGTGCTCTGCGTCAACGCGCCCGCCATGGCCGCCTCCGGACCGGACGGGCAACTGCGCGGTCACGGGCTCCATGGCTTCTACCGCTCCGGCGTCCGGGTCCTGGCCCGGATGGAGCTGCGGCTCGGCGGTATGGAACCGCTGCCGCTCCAGGGCACCCTGACCACCGCGGCGCAGGCCCGCTTCCTCGGCGCGGTCCGGCTCCCCGGCGATCTGGACCCCGACCCGGCGCTCACCGTGGAGCGGCTGCGCCACGCCGACGGCGTCGAGACCGTCACCGTGCGGAACACGGGCAGCCGCCCGGCCCGGCTGCCGCTGGAGATCGCCGTCGGAACGGACCTCGGCCCGGTCGGCGAGATCGCCGCCGGACATCGCCCGCCGGACCTGCCCGGCCAGGTGCAGTCCGCCGGGTTGCGCTGGGCGGGCCCGGCCCACAGCGCCACCGTCAGTGCCAAGCCGTCGCCGCACGCCGTCCTCGCGGGAGCCGGTGTGCTCCGCTGGGACCTGGACGTGCAGCCCGGCGCCCGCTGGTCGGTCGAGCTGCGCACCGAGCTGGAGAGCACCGTCCCCGGCCCGCGGCCACCGGGCGGGCGCGGCCCCGGTGTGCCGCTGCCCTGGTCCGAGCCGGAGATCCGCTGCGACGACCCCCGGGTCGAACTGCTGGTGGCGCGTTCACTGGACACCCTGGGCCGGCTGCTGTTCGTCGACCCGGACCGCCCCACCGACCTCTACCCGGCCTCCGGTGCGCCCTGGCGGTTCGGGCTGGCCCCGGCCGACGCGCTGTGGGCGGCGCGGTTGACGCTTCCATTGGGTACCCGGCTGGCCGCCGGCACCCTCCGGGCCCTGGCCCGCCGTCAGCAGCTCGCCCCCGTTCCGGGCCAGGGCGGACCGGGTCAGCCGGGCCCGCGCCCCGAAGGGCTGCTGCCCGGCGCCCTGCGGCACGGCGGGCCGGAGCTCCCGCCCAGCTGCACCGCCACCGAGGCGACGCTGCTGTTCGTCACGGTGCTGGCCGAGGCCTGGCGCTGGGGCCTGCCCCGGCACGAGGTCGCCGAACTGCTCCCGGCCGCCGAGCGGGCGCTCGGGGCGCTGCGCGGCGGTCTGGTCGACGGCTTCGTCACCGACCTGAGCCGCCCGGTGGAGGACCGTGCCGCCCATCCCGTGGCGGTGCGGGCCGAGGTCCAGGCCCAGGCGCACCGGGCCGCTCTGCACGGCGCCGAACTGCTGGAGGAGTTCGGACGCCCCGGTGCCGAGGAGTGGCGCGACTGGGCGGCCGCGCTGCGCGGGCGCTTCCGCGACCGTTTCTGGATCGACGACCTCTCCGGCGGGCGCCCGGCGGCCGGGCTCGCCCCGGGCGGCCAGCCACTGCCCGCGGTGGCCTCCTCGCTCGTCCACCTCCTCGACCCGGGGCTCTGCGCCGACGGCGGCCGGCACCAGAGCCTGCTGGACCGTGAGCAGACCAGGCTGCTCGCCCAGCGCCTGGCCGCGCCGGAGCTGGACAGCGGCTGGGGGCTGCGCACACTCAGCGCCAAGTCGCCCCGCTTCAACCCGCTGGGCCACCGTGGTGGCGCGGTACGTGTCCACGAGACCGCGCTGGCGATCGCCGGGCTGGCCGAGGCCGGCCACGAGAACGAGGCCGGCGCGCTGCTGGAGGGCCTGCTCGGCGCGGCCGCGCACTTCGAGGGGCGGCTGCCCGAGATGTACGCGGGGGAGCAGCGCACGCCCGGCTGCCCGCCCGTACCGCACCCGGCCGCCTGCCGCCCGGCGGCGGTCTCGGCGGCCGGCGCAGTGCACGCCGTGTTCGCGCTCGCCGGGGTCCGGCCCGATGTCCCGGGCGGGCGGGTGCTGGTCCGGGCGGCCAGTACCGCGCCGCTCGGCGAGCTGCAGCTGACCGGTCTGCGGGTCGCGGGCGAACCGTTCTCGGTGCGGGTCAGCCGGATCGGCGTGGCGATGGTCGAGGAGGCGTCCGCCGAACTGCAACTGGTCGCCCGCTGACATCCCCCGCCACCCGGGGGCGGACCTCGCCGGTCCGCCCTCGCCCGCCCCCGACCGGGGCATCCGGCAGCCGGGCCACCTGCGGGGCACAGCACGGTCCGTGCACAGGCCTGTGCTTATCGTCAAAGAGACGACTATGATCGTCGCCATGTCGCGTTATGACCCGTCGGCCTTCCCCCCGTTCGCTGTCACGGTTGACCTGGTGGTGCTGACGGTGCGGGACCACGCCCTGTGCGCCCTGCTGGTACGACGGGGCGAGCCGCCCTTCCAGGGGTACTGGGCCCTGCCCGGAGGATTCGTCCGCCCGGACGAGGGCCTGGCCGAGGCGGCCTCCCGGGAACTGGCCGAGGAGACCGGTCTGCGCGCGCATTCCGCCCCCGGCCACGACGTGGCCGGCCCCGGCACGGCCGGCGCCCATCTGGAACAGCTCGCGACCTACGGACACCCTCAGCGCGACCCCCGGATGCGGGTGGTCAGCGTGGCCTACCTGGTCCTGGCGCCGGACCTGCCGACGCCCCGCGCCGGCGGCGACGCCAGCGGCGCCCGCTGGGCCCCGGTCGCCGAACTGCTCGGACAGAGCCCGGCCGACGGCGTTCCGCTCGCCTTCGACCACGGCCTGATCCTGGCCGACGGCGTGGAGCGCGCCCGCTCGAAGATCGAGTACTCCTCCCTGGCGACGGCCTTCTGCCCGACCGAGTTCACCGTCGGCGAGCTGCGCCGGGTCTACGAGGCCGTCTGGGGCGTGGTCCTCGACCCCAGGAACTTCCACCGCAAGGTGACCGGCACCCCCGGCTTCCTGCTGCCCTCCGGTGGCACGACGACCCGTCAGGGAGGCCGCCCCGCACAGCTGTTCACCGCGGGCGGGGCCACCGTCCTCAACCCGCCCATGCTGCGCCCGGAGTCCTGACCCGCCGTCGGCCCCGCCCCGTACCCGGGCCCCGCCCCGTACCTCGCCCGGACCAGTTCGCACCCCTCGCCCCTACCGCCTGCGAGCCCCCTGCCCCGTCGCAGGATCGGATTTTCCCCTGATCGGGTGAGGTGTGCAGGCGGCGGCCCCGTGCCGCTCCCGCAATGCCCGGAATCCCCGGCCCGGCCCCCTAATGTGCTGGCGCGGGCCCGTGCGGGCACGGCCCCGCGCCGCGCCTGTCAGGCCGGCCAAGGGCATGGGAGCAGCCAGCGATGATCCAGATCACCGGACTGACCAAGGTCTACCGCACGGGTGGGCCGCCGGCGGTGCTCGACCTCACCTTCGACGCCCGGCCCGGCGTGGTGACGGCACTGCTGGGTTCCGAGGGCGCGGGCAAGTCCACCGCCCTGCGCCTGATGCTCGAACTCGAACGCGGCCAGGGCGTCACGCTCTTCGACGGTCGCACCTACCGTCGGCTGCGCCACCCCGAACGCGAGGTCGGCGTGCTGCTGCCCGGTCCGGGCGGAGCCGCCGGATCGGTGGCCGGACACCCCGGCCGGAAGGCGCGCAGCCATCTCAGGATGCTGGCGGCGGCCGCCGGTGTCCCCGCCCGGCGGGCCGACGAACTGCTGGAGCAGACCAGGCTGGCCGCCGTCGCCGGACAGCGGCTGCGCGCCTTCTCGCCCGGTATGCACGGGCGGCTCGCCCTCGCCGCCGCCCTGCTGGGGGACCCTGGGACCCTGCTCCTGGACGCGCCCACCGAGGGCCTTTCGCCGCGCAATGTGGAGTGGTTCCACTCCTTTCTGCGCTCGTTCGGAGCCGCGGGCGGGACGGTCCTGGTGACCACCCGCACGCCGCGGGAGGCCGCGCAGCTCGCGGACCGCGTCATCACGCTGGACCAGGGCCGGCTGGTGGCCGACCAGCCGGTGGCGGACTTTCGCCGGACCCGGCTCAGCCCGGAGGTGGCCGTGCGCGGGCCCCAGATGGCCCGGCTCGCCGATCTGCTGGTGAGCCAGGGTGCCGAGGTGCGCCGCGACGGCGGGGCCGGTCTCGCGGTGGCGGGCATCGGCCGCACCGAGATCGGTGAACTCGCCTACCGCCACGGCATCCTGCTGCACGAGCTCGCCGACCGGGTGGTCGAACAGCCCGCTCCCCGCGCCGCCCTGCCCGTCGCCTCGGGCCGCTCGGGCGAGCTCCGGATCCGGTCGGCGCCCGCCCGGTCGGCGCCCGCTCGGCCGGACCCCGCCCGGACGGAGCCGACGGCGGAGGTGAGGGAAACGGCGGAAGCGGTGACGCCGGAGCGCGCTTTGACCACCGGCGCGCTGCCCGCTCTCGCGCTTCCGGCCTCGCCGGCCGCCGCCTCGGCCACGACCGCGCTGTCGGCGGTCACCCCACGATCGGGAGCGCCGACCCGCCCCGCCGGGCCGACACCGTCCGCCCAGCCTGGCCGTCCCGCACGAGCCACCCCGCCCGCGCGCCGGCAGGACGACCCGGCCGGGCCGGCCGAGGCCTCCCCGACGGTCGCCGTGGACCGGCTCTTCCGGGACGGTCTCAACGGTCTGGCCCGGCAGGCCGGCGGCGGCCCCGTCTCCCGGGAGCACCGCGAGGACGCCACCGACCTGCTGACCGCCGACACCGTCCGCCTCGGCCGCCCCGGCGGTGCCCCCGCCCCCGGCGCGGGCACCCCCGCTCCCACCTCCGCCCCCGCGACCACCTCCGTCCCCGACCACCGGAGCGAGTGAACCGTGCACGCCCTGGCCTATGAGCTGCGCCGCCTGCGCGGCCTCCGTTCCACCTGGCTGCTCCTCGCCGCCGTCCTCCTCGGCGACGCCGGGGTGGCGGCCCTGCTGGCCGCCCAGACGCCCACCGGACCGCTGACCGGTCCGGCGGGCGTGCGGCTGCTGACGGCGGCCGTCCCGCTGGTCCCGCTGCCGTTCGCGGCCCTCGGCGCCGGGGTGCTGGGCGCCCTCTCGTACGGACACGAGGTGCGGCACCCGGGTCTGCCGGCCTCGCAGGTGTCGTATCTGCGCCGGGTGCGGCTGCTGCTGGCCAAGCTGGCCGTGATCGGCCCGGTGGCGGGCCTGCTGGCGCTGGTCACCCTGGTGGTCGACGCGGTGGCCGTGCACCTCGCGCTGCCGGGCGGGGTGACGGCGGCCGCCTGGTCGGACCCGGCCGTGCTCTCGGACCGGGTGTCGGAGGCACTGGCCTCGGTCGGCCTGACCGGGCTCGCCGAGCTGCCGGGGGCGCTCGCCCCGGTGGCGCTCGGGGCCGGCCAGGGCGCGCCGGCCGCGCTGCTCGCCTTCGTCCTGCTGGTGGTCGTGGCGGGCTGGACCGGTGTGCTGACGGCGGCGGTGACCCGCAGTGCCTCGGCCGGGGTCCTGTTGCTGTGCGCGCTGCCGCCGCTGCTGGAGACCGGGGTGGCCCTGCTGCTGCGGCAGACCGGTGCGGTCCGGCCCACCCATGCGGCCGAGCTGCTGCCGTTCCAGTCCGGCGCCGAGTGGGCGTACGGATGGGTGTACGGCGGGGGCCACCGGGTTGCGCGGAGCGGGGCGGCGCTGACCGATCCGGCTCTGCTGGCGGCGGTGACGGCGCCCGCGTTCGTCCTGCTGCTCGTGGCCCTGCTGGTCCAGGTCCGCCGCCGCGCGCTCTGAACGGCGGCTGTTCCGGGCGGCCGCTGACGGTCTGCCAAGATCGACCAGCAGTGACCGTAATGCGCGGTTCTTCCTGATAAGAAGTCAATTATCCAGTCGCGGCCGATCACCCTTTCGTGTGCTTTTCACGAGAATTCTCAAGCTGCGCCCGCCGATCGCCGACAAAGGACCTGTGAGTACCCTTGCGCACCCCACCATGACCCCTGCCCGTTCCGCCGACGGCGCCATCCACGGCCCCGGCGATCTGGACCGCTTCTCGTACGCCGACCGGCCGACCCCGCCGGCGCCCCGCTGGGAGGGCGCCGAGTCGGACCTGGCCCGGGTCGGTCGCAAGACCACCAGCAGCCGCGGCCGCGGCCTGCACGGCCAGCTCGTCCAGCAGCTCGGCCAGATGATCGTCTCGGGTGATCTCGGCGCCGACCGCCCGCTCGTCCCCGAGGAGATCGGCCAGCGGTTCGAGGTGTCCCGCACCGTCGTCCGCGAGTCGCTGCGCGTGCTGGAGGCCAAGGGCCTGGTCAGCGCCCGGCCGAACGTCGGCACCCGGGTCCGCCCGGTCGGCGACTGGAACCTGCTCGACCCGGACATCATCGAGTGGCGCGCCTTCGGTCCGCAGCGCGACGAGCAGCGCCGGGAGCTGTTCGAGCTGCGCTGGGCGATCGAGCCGCTGGCGGCCCGGCTCGCGGCCGGCCACGGCCGGGAGGACGTCCAGCAGCGGCTGGTCGAGCTGATCGAGATCATGGGCCACGCCGCCGCCCAGGCCGATCTCTCCACCTACTCGCGGGCCGACGCGGAGCTGCACGCCCTGGTTCTGCAGATGGCGGGCAACCGGATGCTGGAGCACCTCTCCGGGATCGTCTCCTGCGCGCTCCAGGTGTCGGGCGGCCCGGCCATCTCCTGCGAGCGGCCCTCGGAGGCCTCGGTCAGCCTGCACTCCCGGCTGGTCGACGCGCTCGGCACCGGTGACGGCACCGCGGGCGAGGCCGCGATGCGGGCGCTGCTCACCGTGCACCCGGAGGTCGAGCCGTCCGTTCCCGCTCCCCGGGAGCACTGAGCCGTCCATCCGGCGACCGATCGAACCCCGTGAACCCACGGCCCTCCGACTGCACCGCCTGGCGCAGTCGGAGGGCCCTTTTCCTGGGAAAGCCCCTTGACGCCCTGTCCATGCCAAAGGCTTGGGCGCGAATGCGGGATGATGGAAGTCGGCCCCGGGGTCGCGGGCGCCGATCGGTGTGACCCGCGACACCAAGGCCATGCGTAACACTTGACGAGTAGCAGCGATGTGTCCTGAGCGGAAGCAGCTCCGGAATAGCCCAACATGTCAGAATGCTGTGTTGGTCCGCGGCGCTGCTGCCGTCCTGCAAACCCAGTCCTCAAGCCCGAGTCGGTCGGAATCGACACCGCGCGTCCGACGCGCGATTTCCTTCCCCGCCCGCTCGGGCGGCCGGTACGGGTTCGAGTCCACTCATCGTCCGAGAGGTTGTTCGTGTCGGCCAGCACATCCCGTTCGCTTCCCCCCGAGATCGCCGAGTCCGCGGCTCTGCTGGCGCTCATCGAGCGGGGCAAGGCCCAGGGGCAGATCGCCGGTGACGACGTACGCCAGGCGTTCGAGGCGGACCAGATCCCGGTCACCAAGTGGAAGAACGTCATGCGCAGCCTCAACCAGGTACTGATTGAGGAAGGGGTGGATCTCATGGTCAGCGCGGCCGAACCGGCCGGCGCCAAGCGCAAGAGCGTCGCGGCCAAGAGCCCCACCAAGCGCACCGCCACCAAGGCGGTCACCACTCGGACCCCGTCCGCCTCGGCGGCCCCCACCAAGCCCCCGGTGCGCATCGCGCCCGGCGCCACCATCTCCGCTCCGGCGGTCGCGGCCGCCACGGCCTCGGTCAGCACGGTGTCCGCGGAGATCACCACCGCGGGGACGGCCGCCGGCGTCGCCGAGGCGAAGGCGGCCCCGGCGAAGAAGGCCGCGTCGGCCAAGAAGGCCGCCGCCAAGAAGACCGCCGCGCCGGCCAAGAAGGCCGCCGCCAAGAAGACCACCACCGCCAAGGCCGGTAAGGGCGACGAGGAGCTGCTCGGCGACGAGGAGCTCATCGAGGACGTGGCGCTGCCCGGCGACAAGGCCGGTGCCGAGGGCGACGCTCCGGAGGAGGAGTCGGAGGGCTTCGTCCTCTCCGACGACGACGAGGACGACGCGCCGGCCCAGCAGGTCGCCGTCGCGGGTGCCACCGCCGACCCGGTCAAGGACTACCTGAAGCAGATCGGCAAGGTCCCGCTGCTCAACGCCGAGCAGGAGGTCGAGCTCGCCAAGCGCATCGAGGCCGGCCTGTTCGCCGAGGACAAGCTCTCGGCGGCCGACAAGCTCGCCCCGAAGCTCAAGCGCGAGCTGGAGATCATCGCCGAGGACGGCCGCCGCGCCAAGAACCACCTGCTGGAGGCCAACCTCCGGCTGGTCGTCTCGCTGGCCAAGCGCTACACCGGCCGCGGCATGCTCTTCCTGGACCTGATCCAGGAGGGCAACCTCGGTCTGATCCGCGCGGTCGAGAAGTTCGACTACACCAAGGGCTACAAGTTCTCCACCTACGCGACGTGGTGGATCCGCCAGGCGATCACCCGCGCGATGGCCGACCAGGCCCGCACCATCCGTATCCCGGTGCACATGGTCGAGGTCATCAACAAGCTGGCCCGCGTCCAGCGCCAGATGCTCCAGGACCTGGGCCGCGAGCCCACCCCGGAGGAGCTGGCCAAGGAACTCGACATGACCCCGGAGAAGGTCATCGAGGTCCAGAAGTACGGCCGCGAGCCCATCTCGCTGCACACCCCGCTGGGCGAGGACGGCGACAGCGAGTTCGGTGACCTGATCGAGGACTCCGAGGCGGTCGTCCCGGCCGACGCGGTCTCCTTCACCCTGCTCCAGGAGCAGCTGCACTCGGTGCTGGACACCCTGTCCGAGCGCGAGGCGGGCGTGGTCTCGATGCGCTTCGGCCTGACGGACGGTCAGCCGAAGACGCTCGACGAGATCGGCAAGGTGTACGGGGTCACCCGTGAGCGCATCCGCCAGATCGAGTCCAAGACCATGTCGAAGCTGCGCCACCCGTCGCGTTCCCAGGTGCTGCGCGACTACCTGGACTGATCTGTTCGGCGGTTCGTACCGTCGGAGGGCCCGGAGCGTATCGCTCCGGGCCCTCCGGCATGTCCGGCGGAGGGCGTCCGCGACATCCGGGCGCGTCAACGTCCGGACGGTTGTCATCGCTCGTACGGGTGGATGCGAGGTGCCGCACGGTCTCGTTATGTAGCTGACCGCCTACGCTGTGTCGGTTGCCTGCCGTCGAGCCAACCTGGAGACACGGTGCTGCCCAATCCGGACCGCACGGACCTGTCGACCGCCGTCCCGTCCCCGGCACGTCCGGCCGCCCGGCCGGTACGCCGCCGCCGGGTGGTCGCCCTGGCCCTGCTGGCGGCGCTGCCCGCGCCGGCGCTCGCGCTCGGTCCGGCCGGTCCGGCCGAGGCGCAGCGCAGGATCGTCGGCGGTGTCGCGGTGAGCACCTCGGACCACCCGTGGGCGGTGGCGCTCGCCAGCCGCCAGCAGTTCGGCAACGGCCGCTCGGGACAGTTCTGCGGTGGCGCGCTGGTCACCGCGACGAAGGTGGTGACGGCCGCGCACTGCTTCTACGACGAGTCCAAGGGCCAGCGGGTGGAGCGGCCGGGCCTGAAGGTCGTGGTCGGGCGGGACGACCTGCGCGGCTCGATCGGTCGTGAGGTGGCCGTCCAGTCGGTCTGGATCCACCCCGACTACGCCTTCGCCGCCAACATGAACGACGTGGCGGTGCTGACCCTCACCGAGTCACAGGGCACCCGGCCGGTGATCGGCATGGTCGGCCAGGGGGAGGCCGAGCCGTATGCGCCGGGGACCAGGGCGCAGGTCTTCGGCTGGGGGGACACCAGCGGAACGGGTAACTACTCGCCGACGCTCCGTGGTGTCGATGTGCCGATCATCGCGGACCAGACCTGTGCGCACGCCTACCCCGGCGGCCCGGACGGGCGTTTCGACGCCCGCGGCATGGTCTGCGCGGGCGAGGAGAAGGGTGGCAAGGATGCCTGTCAGGGGGACAGTGGCGGCCCGCTGATCGTCGCGGGCCGACTGGTCGGACTGGTCTCCTGGGGAACGGGTTGCGCGGAGGCCGTCCACCCCGGCGTCTACACCCGGCTCGGCGCGGTCTCGAACGCGGTGCGCTCGGTACTGTGAGCAGCCGGTTACGCTCTGACGTCGCGTTGCCCGGTGCGGGTGGTGTGACCGGCGTCGGCGAAAACAGCGGAGCCGGGGGGGGGGGGCCCCCCCCCGCGGGGCGGGGGGGGGGGGCGGCCGGCGGGGCGGGGGGGGGGGGGGGCCCCCCGCCCGCCCCGGGGCGCCGGGGTTGTTGGGGGGAGAAGGGTA